>DATJXB010000066.1:0-35373 GCA_035500755.1 Thermoanaerobaculia bacterium
TCGATCCACTCCTTGTTGATCGCGATGTCGCCCTCGAGATACGTGAAACGGGGGTTGTCCAGGAACGGCGCGATCTTGTCCGAGCCGATGTCCAGGCCCGACACGTGCCAGTCGGTCGTCTGGAGGATGCGCTCGGTCAGCGCGTTGCCGATGAACCCGTTGACCCCGAGAATCAGAACCCGCATCACCGCCTCCGCTCCAGATATTGCGCCGTCGTCTCCTCGGGGCAGCCGTCCTCCTGCAGGGCCAGCAGCTCGACGTAGCGATCGTCGCCGCACGCCACGAAGAGGCGCGCCTCCTCCGCGCGCACCTGACCCGGGAAGGTGTCGTGCGCCGCGAGCCCCGGCAGGCACGAACGCCACACGAAGGTCTTCTGGCCGAAGACGTCGGTGAACGCCCCCGGGTAGGGGTGCGTCACCGCTCGCACGAGGTCGTGCACTTCCTTCGCCGGGCGCGTCCAGTCGATCCGGCCGTCGTCGGGCCGGCGGCGTCCAAAGCGCGACGCCGCCGCCTCGTCCTGCGGCACGGGCTGCGCGGTCCCCGCCTCGAGCTCGTCGAGCCGGCGCGCGAGCACCGTGACCGCCGCCTCGGTGACGCGGCGCTGCACCTCGATCGCCGTGTCGTCGGGCCCGATCGGCACCGCCTCCTGGTCGAGGATCGCACCGCGGTCGGCGCGCTCGGTCATCGCGTGGAGCGTGGCGCCCGTGCGGGTCTCGCCCTTCAGCACCGCCCAGTTCACCGGCGCCCGCCCGCGAAACTTGGGAAGCAGCGATCCGTGCACGTTCCAGGCGCCGAGCGGCGGGATCGCCAGCATCTCCGCGGGCAGGATCCGGCGGTAGTAGAAGGAGAACAACAGGTCGGGCCGGGCCGCGGCGACCCGCGCGATCGCCGCCGGGTCCAGCGGATTCTCCATGACGACGGGGTCGATGCCGCGGGAGCGCGCAAGATCGGCGACGCTCGGAAACCACGCCTTCTCCTCGGGCGCGTCGCGGTGCGTCGCGAGGAAGACGACGCGCTCGCCCCGGTCGAGCAGGTACTTCAGACACGCGTGGCCCGTGTCGGAGTAGGCGAAGACGGCCAGGCGGGTCACCGCTCGTCCGCTCCCCCGTCACGCCGGGGCGGGAGACCGTAGACGCGGCGCACGCGGAAGCGCGGACGTCCGCGGACCTGCTGGTAGATGCGGCCCACGTACTCGCCGACGAGGCCGAGCCCCGCCATCGCGACGCCGAGGAGCGTGAAGAGGATCGCAAAGAGCGTGAACACGCCCTCGGCCTCGGCGCCGTGGACGAAACGGCGGATGAAGAGGAACACCGCGAACGCGATGCCGCCGACGGCCACGATCGACCCGAGCAGGCCGAACGCCTGCAGCGGCACGAGGGAAAAGCCGGTCATCAGGTCAAAATTGAGCCGGACGAGCCGGTACAGCGAGTACGCGGATTCGCCGCGCGTGCGCGGGGCGTGCGCGACGGGAATCTCGGTCGGACGCCGGGCGAAGCTCTGGCCGAGCGCCGGGATGAACGTCGAGGACTCGTCGCAGCGGTTGATCTCCTCGACGACGTCGCGCGAGTACGCCCGGAGCATGCAGCCGAAGTCCGTGATCTTCATGCGCGTGATCGCGACCGTGATCCGGTTGACGACGGCCGAGGCCAGCCGCCGCAGGAACGTGTCCTGCCGGTTCTGCCGCACGCCGCCGACGACGTCGTAGCCCTCGCGGATTTTCGCGAGGAGCTTCGGGATCTCCTCCGGGGGATTCTGGAGGTCGGCGTCCAGCGTGACGACGACGTCGCCGTCGGCGCTGGCGAAGGCCGCGAGGATCGCCTGATGCTGCCCGAAGTTGCGCGCGAGCTCCAGGACGCGGACGCGATCCGGACGCGCGGCGGCCGCCTCCTTCAGCTTCGCGAGCGAGCCGTCGCGGCTGCCGTCATCCACGAACACGAGCTCGTAGGGCTCCCCCGTCGCGTCCATGACCGCGGAGAGCCGGCGGAGGAGCTCGGGAAGGTTGCCTTCCTCGTTGTAGACGGGGACGACGACGGAGGTCTTCACCGGCGGGACGCCTCGAGGACCTCGCGAATCGCCGCGACGACGTCGTCCTGGTCGGCGTCCGAGAGGCCCGGGAAGAGCGGCAGCGACACGATGCGCTCCGACACGAAGTGCGCTTCCGGAAAATGGTCGGCCTTCCAACCGAACCGCGAGGCGTAGTACGAGAACTCGTGGGCCGCCGTGTAGTGGAGGCCGGTGCCGACGTTGCGCCGCTTCAGCTCTTCCATGAAGGCGTCGCGCGAGATCGTGAGCCGGTCGACGTCGACGAGCGGCGTGTAGAGGTGCCAGGCGTGGCGCGACGCGTACGGGACGCGCGCCGGGAGGATCAGCCCGGTCAGATCCGAAAACGCCGCGTCGTAGCGGGCCGCCAGACGGGTCCGCTCCGCGATGAAGCCGTCGAGGCGCTTCAACTGATGGAGTCCCAGCGCCGCCTGGATGTCCATCATGTTGTACTTGAAGCCGGGCAGCGCGACGTCGTAACGCGGGCTCCCCTCCTTCGCAAACCGCTTCCAGGCCTCGCGGTCCATGCCGTGGAATTTCAAGAGCGACGCGCGCTCGAAGACCTCGCGGTCCTCGGTGACGATCATGCCGCCCTCGCCCGTCGTGATGTTCTTGTTCGGGTGAAACGAGAAGACCGAGGTCGTCGGGAAAGAGCCGATGCGGCGCCCCTTGTACTCGGTCCCGACGGCGTGGGCGGCGTCCTCGAGGACCGCGACGCCGCGCGCGGCGGCGAGCGCGAGCAGGGGATCGAGGTCCACGGGCTGACCCACGTAGTGGACGGGGACGATCGCCTTCGTCCGCGGCGTCAGGACGGGCTCGACCGCCTCGACGCGCATCTGGAGCGTCGCCGCGTCGACGTCGACGAGAACGGGCACCGCGCCGCAGTGGACGATCGTGTTCAGCGTCGCGACGAAAGTCAGCGGCGTGGTGATGACCTCGTCTCCGGGGCCGACGCCGAGCGCCAGCAGGGCGGCATGGAGCCCACCCGTCGCCGACGAAACCGGGACCGCGTAGCGGCCGCCGACGTACTCGAGAAACGCCGCGGCGAAGCGCTCGGTCTTCGGGCCGGTCGTGATCCAGCCCGAGCGGAGCGTGTCGACGACCTCGCGGATCTCCTCTTCGCCGAGGCTCGGCCGGGCGAAGGGAAGGAACGACGAACGCATGCGGCGCGGAGAGTCTACCTGCATGCCGCGCTCTAACCCTTCCAGCGGACGCCGCCCGAGAAGCTCCAGCGCCGCACGGGGCTCCAGACGCCGGCGCCCGGCCGATCGGCCGTCACCTCGAAGCGCAGGACGTCGCGGCGGTAGTCGTAGGGCGCGCCGTCCCGCGCATGCACCGCCGCGTCGACCGCGTACACGCCGGGCGCGAGGTCGAGCGACGGGATCTCGACGACGACGCGCGCTTCGCCGGAGAAGAGCTCCGGGCGATAGCCTTCGAGCGCCGTGTTCGTGCCGAAGACGGCCGCGCCCGACACCGTGGCGATCGAAACGCCGAACACGAAGTCCGACAGCGGCTCCGGCGCCCGCGCCCGGATCTCGATCGCCGCCGGCTGTCCCGACCGCAGGAGACCGACGCGCTGGCCCGAGCCGTCGAGCAGGCGCACGCTCTCGAGCGTGGCCACACCCGACCCGATGCGGCCGCCGGCGCCGGCGGCGCGAGCGCGCCGCTCCCCCTCCTCGGCCGCCACGCGCTCGCGGTATCGGGCGACGACCTCGCCCGAGGGGCCGTCGGCCGACAAGCGCCCGCCCTCGAGCCAGAGCGCCCGCCGGCAGCGCTCGGCGACGAGCGCGAGGTCGTGCGACACGAACACGAGCGTCTTGCCGGCCCGCTCGAACTCCGAGAACTTCTCGAGCGCCCGATGCGCGAAAGCCTCGTCGCCGACGGCGAGCACCTCGTCCACGAGCAGCACGTCGGGGTCGCTGTGCGCCGCGATCGCGAAGCCGAGCCGCACGGCCATGCCCGAGGAATACGTCTTCACGGGGGCGTCGAGAAACGCCTCCACGCCGGCGAAGGCGACGATCTCGTCGAATCGGGCCGCGACCTCCTTCTTCGAGAGGCCGAGCAGCAGGCCCGTGATTTCGACGTTCTCGCGGCCGGAGATCTCGGGATGGAAGCCGGCGCCCAGCTCGAGCAGCGCCGCGAGGCGGCCCGCGACGGACACCGACCCGCGCGTCGGCCGCACGATCCCGGCGAGCAGCTTCAGGAGCGTGGACTTGCCGGAGCCGTTGGCGCCCACGACGCCCAGCGTCTCGCCCGGCGCGACCGTGAAAGAGACGTCGTCCAGGGCGACGACGCCGCCATCCTCCCGGCGCGGCCCGCGCCCGCCGAGAAGCGCCGACTTCAGCGAGCCGTGCGCCCCGCGCGCGTACCGGCGGTAGAGCTTCGCCACGCCCGTGACGGCGATGGCCGGCCGCGCCGCGCTCATGCCTCCTCCGCCAGCGAGTCCCGCAGGCGCTCGAAGATCGCGCCTCCGACGCCGAGCGCGAGGCCCGTCGCCGCGGCCATCCCGATCCAGTCCGCCGCCGCGACCGGCCGGAAGTAGAAGAGCGTGTCGTGAAGCCCGTTGAAGAAGCTCGAGAACGGGTTCCAGCGCAGAACCCAGCGCCACCGCTCCGGCACCGCCTCCGCCGGATAGAGCACCGGCGTCAGGAAGAACGTCAGCGTCAGCAGGTTCCCGACGATGTCGCGCACGTCGCCGAAGTGGACCGAGAGCGCGGAGAGGCCGAGCGCGGCGCCGAAGACGGCGAGACACAGGAGCAGCAGGACGGCCGGAAACTCGAGCGCGGCGAGCCCGGGCTCGATCCGGCCGCGGAAAGCGGCGAACGCGAGCGCGGCGGCGAGCACCGGCAGCGCGAGGAGCAGGTGCGCCAGCCGCGCGCCGACCGCGGCGGCCGGGAAAACCTCGGGCGAGACGGTCGTCTTGCGCAGCAGGGGACCGTTGACCCGGAAGGCGTCGACGGCGTCGGTCAGGGCCGAGGACGCGAACCCCCACAGGAGCACGCCGCCGAAGAGGAACAGCGCGTAGGGCCGCACGTCCGCGCGCGGCGCGAAGACCATCCGGAAGACGGTCGCGTAGACCGCGAGCAGCAGCAGCGGGTTCAGCAGCGACCAGAGAAAGCCGAGCGCGCCGCCGCGGTAGCGGGCGGTCAACTCCCGGCGCACGAGCGCCGCGACGAGGGCGCGGTGCGTCCAGGCGCGGCGAAGCGGAGAAAAGAAACTCACGTCCTGTCGTCGGGTATTCTCGCACCGTGCCGCTCGACGCGTCTTCGGCGCCGGCCGTCTCCTGCCGGCAGCTCCGCAAGGTCTACGCCGGGGCCGAACCGGTCGTCGCGCTCGACGGCCTCGACCTCGACGTCGCCCCCGGCGAGTTCCTGGCCCTCGTCGGCGAGTCGGGCAGCGGCAAGTCGACGCTGCTCCATCTCGTCGGCGGCCTCGACAAGCCGACTTCCGGGGAGCTCCGCGTGGGCGGCCGCTCGATCGCCGACCTCTCGGAGAGCGACCTCGTGCTCTACCGGCGCCGCGCCGTCGGCATGGTCTTCCAGTTCTTCAACCTCCTGCCCCACCTGACGATCCTCGAAAACGTCGAGCTGCCCCGGCGGCTCGACGGCGGCGCCGACGCGTGGGAACGGGCCACGGCCCTCCTCGACCGCGTGGGGCTCGGGCGGCGCGCCGACGCGCACCCGTACGAGCTCTCGGGCGGCGAGATGCAGAGGGTCGCGATCGCCCGCGCGCTCGTCACCGGAGCGCGCCTGCTGCTCGCCGACGAGCCCACCGGCAACCTCGACAGCCGCAACGGCGGCGCGGTCCTCGGGCTTCTCGACGAGGTCCGGCGCGAGCGCGGCGTCACGCTGCTCTTGGCGACGCATTCGAGCGCCGCGTCGGCGCGCGCCGACCGCGTCGTCGCCGTCCGCGACGGGCGCCTGCGGTGAAAGGCTTCTCGCTCGTCTTCCGCGCGCTCGTCACGGGGCCGGCGCGGCGCCGTCCGGCCCGGATCCTGCTGCCCGCGCTCGGCGTCGCGATCGGCGTGGCCGCCGTCGCGGCGATCCACCACGCCAACCGCAGCGTGACCGCCTCCTTCCGCGAAGCCGCGTCGGCCGTGGCCGGGCGCAGCGACTTCGTCGTCACCGGCGTCGCCGGCGTGCCCGTCGACGACCTGCGCCGCCTGAGCTTTCTCTGGAAGGTCGGCTCGTTCGCGCCGGCGGTCGTCGGATCCGCGGTCCTCGAGGGCTCGCCCCGCGAGGTCGTCCAGGTCCTCGGCGTGGACTGGGGCGGCGACGGCGCGATCCGCGACGTGCGCATCCTCGAGCCGGCCGGCGAAGGCGCGCGGGCCGCGCTCGCGGCGCCGGGCTCGGTCTTCGTGCCCGAGCCGCTCGCCGCGCGCCGGGGCCTGACCCCGGGCGCGACCGTCGCGCTCGTCGCCGGCGGCAAACGGCGGGAGGCGAAAGTCGGCGGCATCCTCGCGCTGACCGGCCTCGCCCGGGCGTCGGGCGGCGACGCCCTGGTGACCGACGTCTTCACGGCGCAGGCGCTCCTCGGCAAGCCCGGAATCGTCGACCGCGTGGACGTCGTGCTCGCCCCCGAGGCGCCGCGGGCCGAGACGGAGCGCGCTCTCCGGCAGGCCCTGCCGCCCGGGCTCTCGCTCGACTCTCCCGGCCGCGCCGCCGAGACCGCGGAGCGGATGGTCCGGGCGTTCCGCTTCAACCTGAACGCCCTCGGCTCGTTGACCCTCCTCGTCGGCGTCTTCCTCGTCGTCAACGCCGTCTCGATCGCGGTCCTGCGCCGGCGGCCCGAGATCGCCGCGCTTCGCGCCATCGGCGCCTCGCGGCTCTCGATCTTCGCCGCGTTCCTCGCCGAAGGGCTCGCGATCGGCATCGCCGGCACGGCGCTCGGCGAGATCCTCGGCGACGCGATGTCGCGCGCCGCGCTTCGGGCCGTGGCCGGGACCGTTTCCAGCATCTACCTGCCGACGGCGCACGTCGCCGGCGCCCGCTACGGCGGCGCCGTCGCCCTCGCGGCCGCGGTCGGCCTCGCGTCGGCCGTCGCCGCGTCCTTGCTGCCCGCGCTCGAGGCGACGCGGATCGCGCCGGCCTCGGCGATGCGCGCCGGCTCGATCGAAGGCGTCTTCCGGAAGCGCCTCTGGCCGCGCGCCGCCGCCGCCGCGGCCCTCCTCGCCGCCGCCGCGGGGCTCTCGCGCTTCCCCGCCGTCGATGGCTTCCCCCTCTTCGGGTTCGCCGCGGTGGCCGCGGTCGTCGCCGCGCTCGCCCTCTCGGGGCCTCTGCTCGTCCGCCTGGGCACACGCGGCCCGGGCGTCCTCTTCGGCCGCCTGCTCGGCGCCGAGGGGCGCCTGGCTTCCGGCTTCTTCGGCGGCGCGCTCGCCCGAAACGGCATCGCGGTGACGGCCCTGGCGATGGCGCTCGGCATGACGCTCGCGATGATCGTGACGGTCTCCTCGATCCGCGAGACCGTGCGCGTCTGGGTCGAGTCGACGCTGCGCTCGGACCTCTGGGTCAAGGCCGACGCCGGGGGGCGCTCCGGCATCGTCGGCGACCTGCCGGCGGACGTGGTGCCGTTTCTCGCGGGCTTCGACGGCGTGGCCGCGGTCGACCCCTTCCGCGCGCGCGACGTGGTCGACCCCGCGGGGCGGCCGTACACGGTCGGCTCGGGAGACTTTCGCGTGCTCGCGCGCGTCGGCGGACTGCCCCTGCTCGACGGGTCGGACGCCCGGAAGGTCGCGCTCGAGGCGCGAGCCCGCGGCGAGGTCCTCGTGTCGGAGCCCTACGCGCGCCGCTTCGGGGCCCGGCCCGGCGCGTCCGTCACCCTTCCCACGCCCCGCGGGCCGCGCGTCTTTCGGGTCGCGGGCGTCTACCGCGACTACTCGAACGACCGCGGCACCGTCGTCCTCGACCGCGAGCAGTACCTCGCGCTCTTCGCCGATCCGCGCGTGACGAGCGTCGCCGTCCTCGCGGCGCCGGGCGTCGACCCGAGCGCGCTGCGGCGCCGGATCCTGGCCGCGACGGAGGGGCGCTTCGCGCTCTCGATCGCGACGAACCGGGAGCTGCGCCGCGAGGCGCTCGCGATCTTCGACCGCACGTTCGCGGTCACCCGGGCGCTCGAGGCGATCGCCCTCGGCGTGGCCGTGCTCGGCATCGCCAACGCGCTCGCCGCCTCCGCGGTCGAGCGGCGCCGCGCGTTCGGCCTCCTGCGGGCGATCGGCGCGGCGCCGGCACAGATCCGCCGGGCCACGCTCCTCGAGGCCCTGCTCACGGGCCTCGTCGGGACGGCCGCGGCGTTCGCGGCGGCTGCGGCGTTTGCGGCGCTGCTGCTCGGCGTCATCAACCCGCAGTCCTTCGGCTGGACCGTGGCGCTCGACGTGCCGGCCGGCACGCTTGCGGCGGCGGCCGGCCTCGTGCTGCTCGCGTCGGTCGTCGCCGGGATCGTGCCCGGCCGCATCGCGGCCTCCGTCGACCCGGCCGCGGCCCTGGCGGAAGAATGAGACGGATCCTCGCGGCGCTCCTGCTCGCCGCCGCGCCCGCCTCCGGGCCGATCGAGTTCCCGCGCGACCACGGCGCCCACGCCGACGCGGCGCTCGAGTGGTGGTACTACACGGGGCACCTCCAGGCGCCGGACGGCCGGGCCTTCGGCTTCCAGCTCACGTTCTTCCGCGCCCGCGAGCTGTACCTCGCGCACTTCGCCTGGACGGACGCGGCCCGCGGCACTTTCACGTACGACGAGAAGGCGCACCTCGGGCTTCCGGGCATCGCCGGCGCGTCGGCGTCGGGCCTGGACGTCTCGAACGAGGACTGGTTCGCGCGCGAGGAAAACGGCGTCGTGCACCTCTCCGCCCGCGCGCGCGAGGTCGGCGAGCTCGACCTGAGGCTGACGCCCTCGAAGCCGCCGGTGCTCCACGGGGAAGCGGGGCTGTCGAAGAAAGGTCCCGGCGAGAACGAGTACTCGCGGTACGTGTCGATCACGCGCTTCGCGGCCGCCGGCACCCTCGTCGGCGGCGGCCGCACGACGGCGCTCTCGGGCACCGCCTGGTTCGACCACGAGTGGGGCCCCGGAGCGCTGCCCGCGGGGACATCGGGCTGGGACTGGTTCGCGTTCCAGCTCTCCGACGGCTCGGACCTGATGCTCTACCGGATGCGGCGGGCGGGGAACGCGGCCTCCCCTTTCTCCGCGGGAACGTTCGTTCCGGCCGACGGCACCGCGCCGAAGCCGATCGCGTGGAGCGACGTGACGCTCGTCCCGAAGTCGGCCTGGGCCTCGCCGCGCTCCCACGCGGTCTACCCCGCCGTATGGTCGGTCGCGGTGCGGTCCCTCGACCTCGCGGTGACGGTCACGCCGCTCGTGGCGGACCAGGAGCTCGTCACCGGGAAGTCGACCGGCGTGACCTACTGGGAAGGCGCGTGCCGCGTCGACGGAACGCGGGGCGGCCGCCCGGTCGGCGGCCGCGCCTACGTCGAGATGACGGGATACGCCGGCCGCGACGTCCCCGGATTCCTGCCTCCCTGAGTCCCGATCCGGGCGACGCCGCTTCCGCCGCGTTCCCTCTCTCGTCCGTCGGACCGCGCAGCGGCCCGCTCGGAGTCAGGGTATCGGCGTCGGCTCCGGCGGCGGGTTCTTGTCGCCCTTCGTCTTCTTCTCCGGCCGCGACTTCGTCTCGAGCGTCACGATGAAGTTCGCGGCGTCGTCGAGCCGGCGGTACACGTACGGGAAGTCGATGTTGTAGTAGGTGCGGTCGCCCTTGTTCAGGTAACCCCACTTGGTCCCGTTCGAGCCGGCGGCGACGACGTTGCCCTCTGCGTCGAAGACGACGACGGCGACCCCGACCTCCTCGTCGGTCTCGGAGTTGTTGTCGATCCGGACCCGCACCTTCGCGCTCGACTTGCGAATCGGCGTCCCCTTCATCGTGCTCCCGAGGTCGAACACGACCTGCCCGACGACGACGCTCTCCGTCTCCACGTTGATGTTCTGCACGCCGCCGACCGGCTGCCAGGGAAACTTCTTGGTCGCCACCTGAGCCGACGCCGGAACGGCGAGGGCCGCGGCGCACACGACCGCCACAGACAACTGTCGAATCCTCATTCCCACCTCCACGACGCGAAAAAGCCCTGTCCGGCCAGACGCTCCGGCCGGATTCTCATTGAGTGTAGCAGGGAGGTCGCGGAGGGACTAACTCTTCCGGGCGAGGCGCGACTTGCGGAACCCGTACGCGAAGTAAATGACGAGGCCGAGGATGAGCCACACGACGAACCGAATCCACGTCGCGACGGGAAGGCCGCCCGATCGCATGAGCGTCCCGTTCTCGATCACGGGCACCCCGATGATGAGGTAGAGGCAGATCAGGATGCCGAGGATCGGCGTCAGCGGCACCAGCGGCGTCCGGAACGCGCGCGGACGGTTCGGGTCGGTCCGGCGCAGGACCATGATGCCGATACAGACCAGGATGAACGCGAAGAGCGTCCCGATGTTCGTCAGCTCGATGAAGACGTCGAGGTTCGCGAACGCGGACAGGGCCGCGACGACCACGCCGATCCAGATCGTGTTGACGTACGGCGTCTTGTACTTGGGATGGATCTTCGCGAACGAGGCCGGCAGCAGCCCGTCGCGCGCCATGGAGAAGAAGATGCGCGCCTGTCCGTACTGGAAGACGAGCAGCACGGCCGTCGTCGCGACCACGGCGCCGAAGGCCACGACGCCGGCGGCCCAGTTGATGCCGATGAGCGAGAAGGCCTTGGCGAGCGGCTCGGCGGACCCGCGGATGCTGTCGAGCGGCACCATGCCGGTCAGGACGAGCGACGCCGCGACGTAGAGCACCGTGCAGATCGCGAGCGAGCCGATCATGCCGACGGGCATGTCCTTCTGCGGGTTGCGGCACTCCTCGGCCGCCGTCGACACGGCGTCGAAGCCGATGTACGCGAAGAAGATCAGCGCGGCCCCGGTGCCGATGCCGGTCCAGCCGTTGGGCGCGAAGGGATGCCAGTTGGCCGGCTTGACGTACGTCGCCCCGACGAAGATGAAGAACAGGAGGATCACGAGCTTCACGACGACCATCGCCGTGTTGAACCGCGCCGACTCCTTGATGCCGATCACGAGGAGCCAGGTCAGCAGCAGCGTGATCGCCGCCGCGGGGATGTTGAGAACGATGGGAATGCCGAAGAGATGCGGCGCGGCGTCCATGAAGCCCGGCGTCTTGAGGGCCGTCGTCAGATCCGTGGACATCCACGGGGGAATCGTGACGCCGAGACCCTTCAGCAGCTCGACGAAGTAGCCCGACCACGTCACCGCCACGGCGACGTTGCCCATGGCGTATTCGATGATCAGGTCCCAGCCGATGATCCAGGCGATGAACTCGCCGAGCGTGGCGTAGGAATAGGTGTACGCGCTGCCGGCAATCGGAACGAGCGAGGCGAACTCCGCGTAGCAGAGCGCGCAGAAACCGCAGCCGATCGCCGTGATCAGGATCGAGATGACGAGCGCCGGTCCGGCACCGTCGTGGTGGCCTCCGCCCGCCGCGGCCGTGCCGATCGTGGCGAAGATCCCGGCGCCGACGATGGCGCCGATGCCGAGTGCGATCAACTGGACGGGCCCGAGGGTCCGCTTCATCTGGTGCTCGGGCTCCTCGGCGTCCGCGAGGATCGCGTCGAGCGTTTTCTTGCGGAAGAGACTGCTCATGCGAAAGTGCGGCGGAGAATATCAGATGGTCCGCGGCGCCCGGGCCCCGGCGGCGGGCAGGCGCCGCGCGGCGAGCAGCAGCCCGAGCAATCCGGCGAGGCCGAGGCCCAGGCCTTCGCGCAACCCGCGCGGCGCGTAGACGAACGCGACGCGGTGCGTCCCCGCGGGAACGCGGACGGCGCGGAAGGCGGCGTCGGCGCGCAGGACCGGGGCCTCGGCGCCGTCCACGGCCGCGCTCCAGCCTGCCTCCCACGCGTCGAGGAGCAGCAGGTACCCGGCCGCGGGGGCGCGCGTCTCGACGACGACGCGCGAAGGCGACCGTGACACGAGGCTCACCGATGCCGCGCCGCCGTCCCAGGCCGGATCGCGCCGCAGCGGCTCGCCCTCCTCGAGGACGGCCGTCCTCCGCGGATCCAGTGCCGGCGACGACGCGACCGACACGGCCGCCTCCTCCGGAACCACGACCGACTCGCCGACGAGAAACGCCCGGTCGAGCCCCTCGGCGGGTGCCAGCGTCGGCGGCGCGAGCGGCTCGGGGCGCCCGTCCGGGCCGAGCCGCGACAGGACGACCGCGGCGACGCCGCCGAGAGCGAGCGCGCGCGGCGCCGAGGAAAGGACCGTTTGTTCGATGCGCTCGAGCGGCGGACCGGCGCCGCCCGAGGTCTCGAGCCCGAACCGCAGCGCGAGCGCGCCCTTCAGGCTTCCTGCCTCGCGCAGGAGCCGCGCGCGGTCGCCGTCCGGAAGCGCGGAGGCGTCGAACGCGATCGCGAGCGACAGGAAGCGCCGCGGAAAGCCCGCCGCGTCCGGGCCGAGGCGCGCCGCGAGCGGGGCCACGACGTCCGGCACCGCGCGATACACGTCCGGCGTCGCCGTCGGCGCCGCGGACCGCGCGTGCGCGATGAGGTCCGCACCGAGGACGAGCAGCACCGCGGCCGCCGCCCAGCGCGGCGGCTTCGCCGCCTCGAGCCACCAGGCCAGCACGAGCGCCGCGCCGACGGCGATCGCGAGGGACCAGGACAGGAGAAAGCGCTCCGGCACGCGAAACCCGCGGACGAGGGGAAGCTTCGAAACGAATCGATACGGTCCGGCGTCGCCGAAGGCGAGCGCGAGGCCGGCCGCCGCGCCGAAGAAACAGGCGCCGAGCTCGGCCCGACGCGCCGGACGCTTCCCGAGGGCGAGGGCGGCGGCACCCGCGAGAAAGAGCAGAAGCGGCAGCGCCCCCGCGTACGCCGCGGTCTCCGGCCAGCGCCCGGGGCCGTCCACCGGCAGAAAGACCATGTCGAGCTCCCGGCCGTGCGCGAGCGGCTGATAGTCCGCCGCGGACGCACCGAGCCCCCGGGCGCGCGCGGTCTCCGGGAGCAGCAGGGCCGACGGCAGCAGCGACGGGGCTCCGAGGGCGAGCGCGAGCGCCGCCGCGAGCGCGAGGTCGCGCGCGGTCCGCGCCCGGTCGGGGGCCCGCGCCAGGAGCACGGCGACGAGCGCCACCGCGAGCGGCGCCGCGGCGAGCAGCACGTGCGGCCGCGCGGCGTCGAGCGCGAGCCCTCCCGCGACGGCCGCCCACAAGACGCCGGAGCGCCGCTTCCCGGACGCGAGGCGCGCGCAGCCCCAGAGGAAGAGGGGCACGAGCGCCGCGACCGCGACGGCGTTGGGCCAGATCGCCGACTGAACCATTCGCGCCGACAGCATCCACGCGACCCCCGCGAAGAGGCCGGCCCCGACGCTTCCGGTCAGCTCCCGGACGAGGAGGAAGGCCGCGAACCCGGCGAGCGCGAAGTGGAAGAGTGTGAAGAGGTCGGCGAGCCGGTGCACCGGCGCGCCCGTCAGCAGCAGCGGCGCCGTCGGCGGATAGAAGAGCGGCGCCTCCTGGTGAAAGAGGGTCGGATGGCCGCAGTACTCGCCGTCGATCCAGAAGGGCGACTGACCCGAGAGCAGCGCCCGCTGCGTGGCCTGCCAGACCGGAAGGTGCTCGTAGTAGAGGTCGAGGTGGAAGAAAGTGCGGGCGCCGGAGAGCACCGGCCAGAAGGCCGCGGCGCTCAAGGCGAGGAAGGCGAGCGCGGCGCCGGCCGTCGCGGCAGGGCGCGGGCGCTCGACGCCGCCGGTCATCCCGCCGGCGCCGGGGAGAGCCGCGCCGGAATCTCGTCGAGGCTGGCGACCCTCTGCGCGACGTCGCGGTGCTCGCCGCGCCGGTCGAGCAGCAGCGCGGCGAGGCCGGCCGACCGCGCGCCGTCGTAGTCGTCGCGCAGCGAGTCGCCGACGTGGAGGGCCTCGCCCGCGGAGACGCCGACGCGCGCGCACGTGCGCCGGAAGATCTCCGCGTCGGGCTTGCCCGTCTCCTCGATCGCCGAGACCGACACGGTGCGGAAGTACCGGGCGAGGCCGCGCCACTCGAGCAGACGCGGCAGGTGCGAGTCCCAGTTGGACACGATGGCGAGCGGAATCCCCCGCGCCGACAGCGCCTCGAGCGTCGGGAAGACGTCCGGGTAGACGGCCCAGACGCCCGGCTCGCGGAAGTGCTGCGCCAGACGCGCGAACGCGTCGTCCGAGAGGGGCCCGCCGTCGAGAAGACGACGGACCCGCGACAGGAAGCCGCGCCAGAACTCGGGCTCCCCGCGGACGCCGCCGTACCGGTCCCCGGGCTTCTCCCGCTGGATCTCGATCCAGGTCGTCGTCAGCGCGTCGCGGAGCTGTCCCGGCGTAAAGCGCGCGCCGTCATCGGCGAAGACGCGGGCGTAGACCTCCTCGACCGGAGGATCGGGATAGAGAAGCGTCGCCCCCGCGTCGAAGAAGACCGCCCGAATGCCGGTCAGCAGACGAGCGCGTTCTCCCGCATCACGCCGTCGAGCGCCCGGTTCAGCGCGTCGCAACAGCGCTCCGCCGCCGCGAGCGCCTTCGCACGCTTCTCCGGCGTGTCGGCGATCCGGCCGAGCGCGTCGCGCTCGACCTGGCGATGCCACACGTCGGCTTCTTCGTGCACGGAGAAGAACCGCGTGGCGTCCTCGTCGGCAATCCCGTAGAAGGCGCCCAGGCCTTCGCGCTTGGTCTTCGAGACCTCCGGGATCTGCGACTCGTAGGCGTACAGCGCGGCGAGACCCTCCTCGACGGAGCCCTCACGGGTGGTTCTGCGGAACTCGGCGATCGTGGCGGCCACTTCCGGCGTGCGCGGGGCGGCGGCGAGATCCGACGGCGCCGCGCCGAGGGCCGTGGCGAAACGGCGCCACAGGGCCGGGTGGTTCTCCGCGCCGCGCTCTTCTTCGATCAGGTTCTCGAGGAGCTCCTGCCGGAGCGCCGCGTCCTCGCAGCCCGAGTGCACCCCCGAAACGTACGTCGGAAACGCCGCGACGTGCGGGTAGTAGGAGACGGCGTACTCGCGCAGGTTCTCGCGCGTCAGCCTGCCCTGCGACCAGAGCTGGTAGAACGGGTGCTTCAGGAGATGCTTTTCGGCGACGAGAGCGTCCAGGGCGGCGAGGAATTCTTCGCGGGTCATTTCAACCTCCTAACAGACGGCAGAATCGGACCGGGCAAACTATACCCGCATCCTGGCTACGGCATCACCTGGCCACCGTCGATGACGATCGCCTGGCCCGTCAGCGATCGGGCGTCGTCGGAGGCGAGGTAGGACGCGAGCCCCGCCACTTCGTCGGGATCGAGCACGCGCCCGAGGGGCGCCATCGCCGCGGCCGCGGCCCGCCCCTTTTCCTCGCCGCCAAACCGGGCGAAACCCGTCCGGCCCATTTCCGTCTCGACCCAGCCGGGACAGATCGCGTTGACCGTGATCCGGCGCGGCGCGAGCTCGAGCGCGAGGCTCCGGGTCAGGCCGATCACGCCGTGCTTGGTGGCCGCGTAGGCGCCGTAGCCGGCGACGCCGAACCGCCCGAGCACCGACGAAAGGTTGATGACGCGCCCTCCCTCGGGCAGGAAGGGCGACGCCTCGCGGGTGACGCGAAACACGGCCGTGAGGTTCGTCGCCACGATCGCGTCCCACCGCGCGTCCTCGGGGTCGTCGAGCGGCGTCGGCCCCCCGAGACCCGCGTTGTTGACGAGGACGTCGAGCCGGCCCCACCGCGCGACGGCGGTCGCGATCGCCAGGGCGATCGAGCCCCGGTCGGTCACGTCGCAGAGTGCGGCCACCGCCTCGCGGCCCTGCCCGCGGAGCTCTTCGGCGTGCCGCTCGCAGGCGGCCCGGTCCCGCGCCGCGAGCACGACCCGCGCGCCTTCGGCGGCGAATCGCCGGGCGATCGACTCGCCGATGCCGCGGGACGCTCCCGTGACGAAGGCGACTTTGCCCGAGAGCCGTTCCGCCACCGCGCCCGACGCCTTTTCTACGAGCGAACCGGGAGAGCCGCCGGCGGTGTCGAGGCGCGCCGCGCGCTCGCCACCTCGGGCGGCAGCGGGAAGTGCACGTCCTCCTCGACCGTCAGGACCTCTTCGACCTCGACCGACCGCCCGGCGCGGAGCACGCGGACGATCTCGTTGACGAGGAACTCCGGAGCCGACGCGCCGGACGTGATGCCGACGGTCTCGACGCCGTCGAACCAGGCCGGGTCGATCTCGGAGACGTCGTCGACGAGGTATGCCCGGGAGCCGGCGAGCAGCGCCTCTTCCACCAGGCGGTTCGAGTTCGACGAGTTGCGCGAGCCCACGACGAGAATGAGCGGCGCGCGCTTGGCGAGCGCGCGCACGGCGACCTGCCGGTTCTGCGTCGCGTAGCAGATGTCGTCCTTGGCCGGAACGTGGATCCTGGGGAAGCGCCGCTTCAACGCCTCGACGATCGGCCGCGTGTCTTCCATCGAGAGCGTCGTCTGCGTGATGAACGCGACGCGCTCGGGGTCGCGGACCTCGACCGCTTCGGCGTCGGCGACGGAGGAGACCAGCCGGATCTGGGACGCGGCCTCGCCCATCGTTCCCTCGACCTCTTCGTGGCCGGCGTGGCCGACGAGCAGGATCTCGTAGCCCATGCGCGCGAACCGGATCGCCTCGAGGTGCACCTTCGTCACGAGCGGGCACGTCGCGTCGATGACGCGCAGCTTCCGGGCGACCGCGTCGGCCCGGACCTGCGGCGAAACGCCGTGCGCCGAGAAGACCGCGGTCGCGCCGTCGGGCACTTCGCCGAGCTCCTGAACGAACCGGACGCCCCGGGCCTCGAAGTCGCGGACCACGTGGCGGTTGTGGACGATCTCCCGCCGGACGTAGACCGGCCCCTCGAAGCAGTCGAGGGCCAGGTCCACGATCTCGATCGCCCGCACGACGCCGGCGCAGAAGCCGCGCGGCGCGGCGAGCAGAACGTGCTTGACGGACAGGGGCGTGGTCTCGGAAATCATGCGGACGCGGTGATTCTACCGCTGCCCGGCCCGCCGTTCCCGGGGGGCCGAAACCGGGATCCGGGACCGGCGCTCGTCGCGCCAGAACAGGTTCCGGTCGAGGCAGCAGGCGGCGCACCAGGGCTCTCCCGGCTCGGCGGGGCGGGGGCAGCCCTCGTTCTCGCAGCGGGGCGCGATCGGACGCTCTTCCCGGTTCATGCGCGCGCTCCTTTCCCGGAGGCGGGCGGCAGCAGGTACGCCAGGATCTGGCGCTCGCAGCGCTCGCGATAGCCGGCAAACGTCGAGTCCGGATCCTTCTCGGACAGCCACTGCATCATCAGGCCGTCGAAGATCGCGCGCATGGTCGAGCCCGCCTCGCGCGGATCGCGCACGGCGAAGACGCCGCGCCGCATGCCGTCCTCGACGATCCCGCCGTCGATGTCGCGGCAGCCCGCGTAGAAGCGCTCGTTGACCTCGCGGAAGCTCTCGCGCCGCGCGGCCAGGCCGCAGAAGTCGACGAACGTGCGGAAAAACGCCCGGTTTTTCGAGGGCGACGGGAAGATGAGCGCGACGAGGGCGCGCACCTTGGCGATCGGGTCGGACTCGGCTCCCACCGCTTCGCGCATGCGGCCATGGATCGAGTCGATCAGCCAGCCGAAGAGCTCGCGGAAGAGATCTTCCTTGGAGTCGAAGTAATAGAGGGTCACACCCTTCGAGACTCCGGCGCGGCGCGCAATGTCGTCGAGGGTAACCTCCGAGAAGCCCTTCTCGGCCACTTCGCGAAAGGCGGCCTTGAGCAGGAGGAGGCGACGCTCGGACTCGCTGGCCGGCGCGGTTCTCGTCATGGGCCGCAATTTAACCGACCGGTCAGTCAATTGTCAAGGGGATGCCGGGGACCCCCGCGGCCATAGACTCGGCCCATGCGGATCAGGCTGTTGCACTTCGCGTCGTTCCGGGAGGCCGTTGGCCGGGACGAGGAGGCCCGGGAGGTTGCCGACGGGACGCGTGTCGACGAGCTCTGGACGATCCTCGGCCGCGAGACGCCCGCCCTGGGGCGCTTTCGCAAGGCACCCCCGGCGGCCGTCAACCGCGAGTACGCCGCGCCCGAGACCGTCCTGCGCGACGGCGACGAGGTCGCCTTCCTGCCCCCGGTCGCGGGCGGCTGACGTGGCTTACCTGACGAGCGCTCCCCTCGATGTCGCGGCCCTCCTCGGCGAGGCCCGTCCGTCCGACGGCGCGCTCTGTCTCTTCGTCGGCGTCGTGCGCAACGAGAACGACGGCCGGCCGACGGTGGCGATCGAATACGAGGCTTACGGACCGATGGCGGAGAGCGAGATGGGACGCATCGCCGGCGAGCTCGCCCGGGATTTCCCGTCGGTCCGGCTCGTCTTCCGACACCGGGTCGGCCGCCTCACGGTTGGCGAAGCGTCGGTCGCGATCGTCGCGGTCTCACCCCACCGCGCCGAGGCCTTCGCCGCATGCCGCGCCGCGATCGATCGCGTCAAGGCCGCGGTCCCGATCTGGAAAAAGGAGTTTCATCCCGACGGCTCGAGCGACTGGGTGGATCCGACCGGGGGGCGCGGGAGGCCGGAGGCAGGAGGCAGGTAGCCCGCCACGTCCCTCGTCGCGTCGGGCTTCGCTTTCCCCGTTTATCTCCCGTTTACCCGGTGACACAATCCCCCCGCCATGTCCCTCGCCAAGGTCATCGGCCCGGACATCGAAGAGCTGATCCGCGAAAACCCGGGCGAGATCGCGCCCGCGGTCGCGACGATTCACCCGGCGGACCTGGCCGAGCTCCTCGAGGACCTCCCGCGCGAGGACCGCGTCGTCCTCTTCGAGGCGCTGCCTCCCGAGCAGGGCGCCGCCGTGCTCTCGGAGCTGAAGGGCGAGTCGCTCCGGCTGATCCTCCACCGGACCTCCCCCGGAAAGCTCGGCGCCGAGCTCGACCGGCTCCCCGCGGACGAGGTCACGTTCCTCCTCGAACACCTGACGCAGCGCCAGCGCGAGGGAATCCTCGCGAAGATGTCGCCGCGCGACGCCGCCGAGGTCGAGCGTCTCCAGCGCTACCCCACGCGCACGGCCGGCCGCCTCATGACGGAGAAGTTCGCGACGATCCGTCCCGGGTGGACAGTCGCCGAGACGCTCGACCACCTGAAGCGCATCGACCCCGAGGTCGAGACCGTGCAGAGCCTGTACGCGCTCGATCCGGGGGGACACCTCGTCGGGTACGTCGCGCTGCGGCGCCTCTTTCCCGCGCCGGCCGACCGGAAGATCGCCGAGATGATGGAGACGCGCCTCCTGACCGTCCGCCCGGACGCGTCGCAGGAGCAGGTCGCGCGCCTGGTCTCGAAATACGACGTCCACGCGATTCCCGTCGTCGACGAGGAGAACCGGCTGCTCGGCATCGTCACCGTGGACGACGTCATCGACATCCTGATCGAAGAAGGGACGGAAGACGCGCTGCACATGGGCGGCGTCTCCGCCAGCGAAGAAACCGTCGAGCAGGGCTACTTCGCGACAAAACCGATCCGCAACGTCCGCCTGCGGTTCAACTGGCTCCTCCTGATGTTCGTCACCGAGACCTTCACGGGCACGGTGCTGCGCCACTACGAGAGCGAGCTCGCCAAGGTCGTGGCGCTGTCGTTCTTCATCCCGCTCCTGATCGGCACCGGCGGCAACTCCGGGTCGCAGACCGTCACGACGATCGTCCGCGGGCTCGCGGTCGGCGAAATCCGCCTGCGCGACTTCGGCCGCGTCCTCTTCCGGGAGGGCGGCAGCGGCGTCGTGCTCGGACTGATGCTCGGCCTCGTCGGATTCGGGCGCGCGATGCTCTGGGGCTCGAACGTGCCGCTGGCGATGACCGTCGGCGTTTCGATCCTCGCGATCTGCGCGTGGGCGAACACGGTCGGCTCGATGATTCCGATGCTCGCGACGATGTTCAAGATCGACCCGACCGTGATGTCGGCGCCCCTGATCGCAACCCTCGTGGACGCGACCGGGCTCATCATCTACTTCACGATCGCGAAGAGTTTCCTCGGGCTCTAGCGGGGCGTGGCCGCGACGGGCCGGGCGGCGACCGGCTTGAACCGGTCGTTGTCCGGGCCGAAGTGCTCGAGCAGGTACGCGGCGAGCGCCGCGCGCTGGTCCTCCGGGACGACCGCTCCCCAGCCGACCATCTTGGCGACTTCGGCGGTCCACTGCTTCTCGGTCAGCCGCTGCTGGCGAATCATGTCCGCGGAGTGGCAGTGCAGACAGGCCTGGTCCGCGAGCGGCTTCATCGCGCCCGCCGGAAGCTCGCCGAGCTCGGTGCCGAGCAGCGGCGCCGGGGTCTCGCGCGCCGCCTCGGGGGCGGCCTGACCGAGCAGCAGGGCGCCGCCGATCACGACCCCGAGCGCGGCCGCGACGCTCCGGAGGAATCTCACGCGGCCACCTCGATCTCGACCGAAGGCCAGGCGTTGTAGAGGTACCCGCTCTGGTTCCAGGTCGCGTCCTTCGGCTGGACGCTGCCGCGGCTGTCGGTGGCCCGCGCGACGAGCGTCGTCTTTCCCGGCGCCCTAGGCAGGTAGGAAAAGGACCAGAGGCGCCAGGCAAACGGATCGTGGTCCTTGCCGAGCGCCGCGGCCGTCCACGTTTTCCCGCCGTCGTCGCTGACCTCGACCCGCGCGACGTCGGGGGCGCCCGAGAACGCGATGCCGCGGATCGTCGTCTTCTTGCCGACCCGCGCCCGCGGGGAGGACTCGGTGATGTTCGACTTGACGAAGAGCTCGGTGACCGGATTCATCTCGTCCGGCTTGAACGTCACGCCGGGCTCGCCCGGGTGCTTCGGAAACCGGTACGCCGTGTCCATGTAGAAACCGGTCTGCGCCGACGGCTGCGGGCTGATCCGGTCGAGCCACTTCATCCAGTGGTCGCCGGCCCAGCCGGGAACGACCAGACGCGCCGGTGCGCCGTGGAGGAGCGGCAGCGGCGCGCCGTTCATCTCGAACGCGATGATCCCGTCCTCGCGGACCTTGTCGAGCTCGAGGCTGCGATGAAACGGCGGCACTTTTTCCGGCGGCACGTCGGTGCCGAACGTGTGGAGATGCCGGGCGCCGGCCTTCAGGCCCGCCTTGTCGAGGACGTCGCGCACGCGCACGCCCGTCCACGTGGCATTTCCGACGGCGCCGTAGGACCACTGGACCCCCGGCACGATCGGCCGGTGCAGGGCCCGGCCGTTGCCCGCGCACTGCAGCACACACGTCGCCGAGGCGCGCGGCATCGCCTTCAGGTCCGCGAGGGTCAGCGCCAGGGGGCGCTCGACCTCCCCGTCGACCTTGAGCGCCCACGCCGCCGCGTCGGGAAACGCCGGGTTCCAGTGATGGCGGACGAAGAAGAGGTCGTTCGGCGTGATGTACGTCTCGCCCAGGAGCTCCAGCGGCGTCTCGGCGTCGATCGGATAGCCGTTCATCTGCAGGAGGCGCCGTCGCGCCGGCGGGATCGGCAGGGCGCTCGCGGCAGCCGCTCCCGCCGCGGCGAGGAGGAAGCCCCGGCGGCTCATCCCGGTCATGGGCCCGAGTCTACAACCACGGCCTTTCCTGATAGGATCCCGCGCTCGAAACGACGTTCAGGAGGCCCCCATGAGCACCCCGACGACCCCGAAGACCCGCGACTGGACGAGCCCGGCCCACGACGCCGAGATCGTCCGCTATCGCGCCGCCGACGGCATCGCCGTCATCGAGATGGACGATCCCCCGGCGAACACCTACACGTACGCGATGAACCGGCAGCTCGACGAGGCGATCCTGAAGGCCCGGTTCGACGACGACGTCCACGTCATCGTCCTGCGCGGCAAGGGCGACCGCTTCTTCTCGGCCGGCGCGAACATCGGCATGTTGAACGCCGTCACGCCCGGCTTCAAGTACTTCTTCTGCCTCCACGCCAACGAAACGCTCCTGCGCCTCGAGCACACGCCGAAGCTCGTGATCGCCGCCCTCAACGGCCACACGGTCGGCGGGGGCCTCGAGATCGCGATGGCGGCGGACCTGCGCATCGCGCGCAAGGACGCCGGCAAGATCGGCCTGCCCGAGGTCACGCTCGGCGTCCTGCCGGGCACCGGCGGCACGACGCGCCTGGCGAAGATGGTCGGCAAGTCGAAGGCGATCGAGCTCATGGTCACCGGCAACACCTTCTCGTTCGAGGAGGCGCTCGAGCTCGGTCTCGTCAACCAGGTCATCGACGCGACGCCCGAAGACTGGTGGCAGCAGGTCATGGACTACGCGCGCCAGTTCGTGCCGCCGCACAAGGCCTCGAAGGCCGTCGGCCGCATCAAGCGCTCGGTCCAGTCCGGCTGGGATCTCCCGACGGAGTCCGCGCTCGCCGTCGAGCGGGAGCTCCAGCAGCTTCTCTTCCAGAGCGACGACGCCAAGGAAGGCATCGCCGCCAACCAGGAGAAGCGCGTTCCCAAGTTCAAGGGGAAGTAGCTCCTGAAGACAGACCTCTTCGTCAACGGCGAGTTCGTCCCCGCCGCGTCGGGCCGGCGCTTCGCCACGACCAATCCGGCCACCGGCGAGACGATCGCCGAGGTCGCGGAGGCCGGACGCGAGGACCTCGACCGGGCCGTCGCCGCCGCGCGCGCGGCTTTCGAGTCGGGCCCGTGGGCCTCGATGAAGCCCCGGCAGCGCGGCCGCATCCTCATGAAGGCCGCGGACCTCCTGGCCTCGCGCGCCGACGAGTTCGGCAAGGTCGAGACGCTCGACAACGGGAAACCCATCTTCGAGGCCGCCAAGATCGACATGCCCACGGCGGCGGAGTGCCTGTCCTACTTCGGCGAGTACGCCGACAAGCTCTACGGCGACACGTTCCCCGGCCGCAAGGACGCGTTCCTGCTGACGGTGCGCGAGCCCGTCGGCGTCGTGGGCGCGATCACGCCGTGGAACTTCCCGCTGCTGCAGGCGATGTGGAAGATCGCGCCCGCGCTCGCGCTCGGCAATGCGGTCGTCCTGAAGCCGGCGTCCGTGACGCCGCTGACGGCGCTGATGTTCGCCGAGCTCCTCGCCGAGGCGGGCCTGCCCCCGGGCGCCTTCAACGTGGTCCCGGGCCCCGGCGCGACGATCGGCCAGGCGATGGCCCAGCACCCCGGCATCGACAAGATCTCGTTCACCGGCGAGACCGAGACGGGCAAGTCGATCCTGCGGGCCGCGGCCGGCACGGTCAAGCGCGTCTCGATGGAGCTCGGCGGCAAGTCACCCAACGTCGTCTTCGCCGACGCCGACCTCGACGCGGCGTCGAAGGGCGCGATCAACGCGATCTTCTACGGCAAGGGCGAGCTCTGCTCGGCGGGCTCGCGCCTCCTGGTCGAGGAGTCGATCCACGACGCGCTGATGGAAAAGGTCGTCGACCGCGCGAAGAAGATGACGCCGGCCGACCCGCTCGACCCGAAGACGCGCCTCGGCTCGCTCGTGTCCGAGAAACAACGCCAGAACGTGGCGCGGTACGTCGAGAGCGGCCGGAAGGAAGGCGCGCGGCTCGTGGCCGGCGGCAACGCCGCGTCGGTCAACGGCAAGGGCGCCTTCTTCGAGGCCACGGTCTTCGACCGCGTCACACCGGAGATGACGATCGCCCGCGAGGAAATCTTCGGACCGGTGCTCGCGACGCTCACCTTCAAGAACGAGGACGAGGCCGTCGCGCTCGGCAACGCGACGATCTACGGCCTCGCCGCGGCCGTCTGGACCCGCGACGTCAAGAAGGCGATCCGCGCCGCGAAGGCGCTGAAGGCCGGCACGGTCTGGATCAACGCCTATAACTTCTACGATCCGGGGCTGCCGTTCGGCGGCTACAAGGAGTCGGGGTTCGGCCGCGAGCGCGGCCACTACGCCTTGGAGGAGTACACGCAGGTCAAGTCGATCTGGGTCGACTTGACCTGACGACTCCGGACGGGTTTCCGGGTTTCCAGTTCTGGTTCCTGCTTTCTGGTTTCTGGAACGAGGAGGTTGCGTGCTTCATCTCGCCCTGGCGACGACGCTGCTGGCCTCGACCAACGCGTCCGCATCGCCCGCCGTCTCCGTCAAGGCCGCCGTCCAGGCCTCCGCCGCCGTCCGCCACTTCCGCGACATCGCGATCTCGCCCGACGGCGAGCGCGCCGTGTGGACGCAGAGGGCGCCCGACGCCGAAGGGCGCCAGGTGCTGGGCGCGATCTCGGTCAGCGGCGTCGAGAAGGGAAAGCCGCGGCGGCTGACGGCCGCGAGCGACGGCAAGCCGCATCGCGAGTGGGGCGGCGTCTTCTCCCCGGACAACAGGACGATCGCCTTCCTGTCCGACGCGGCCGAATCGGGCCAGCAGCAGATCTGGGTCGCGCCGGCGGCCGGCGGCGCGCCGCGTCAGGTCACGCGCGTGAAGGGCCAGCTCGCCCATCTCCTGTGGGCGCGCGACGGACGGCGGATCGCGTTTCTCTTCGTCGAGGGATCGGGCCAGGAAACCGGCGCGCTGACCGCCTACAAGCCCGACTCGGGCGTCGTGCAGGAGACCTTCGACGAGCAGCGCATCGCGGTCGCCGACCTGAAGACCGGCGACGTCCGCCTCGTCTCGCCCGCCGATCGCTACGTCTACGACTACGACTGGTCGTCCGACGGAAAGACCTTCGCGGCCGAAGCCGTGCAGGGCTCCGGGACCAACAACTACTGGATCGCCGAGCTCGACGCGATCGACGCCTCGACCGGCGCGGTCAGGACGCTGTGGAAACCGCCGCTCCAGATCGCTTGCCCCCGCTTCTCCCCCGACGGCAAGGCGATCGCGCTCATCCACGGCATCATGAGCGACGAAGGCTCGACCGGCGGCGACGTCTGGACGGTCCCGGCCGCCGGCGGCGCGCCGCGCAACCTGACGCCCGACGCGCGCTGGTCGGCGAAGGCGCTCTTCTGGCGGCCGTCCGGCGAGATTCTCATCGCCGCCCACGTGGACGGCGGCGAGGGCGTCGGCAAGATCGACCCGAAGACGGCGGCCTTCGAGCGGCTCTGGGCGGGCGCCGAGGCGATCGACGATTTCGCTCCGGCGGAGAGCGGCGAGAACTCGGCCCTGATCCACAGCTCGTTTCAGACGCCGCCCGAGGCCTGCGCCGGCGAGCTCGGCGAGTGGCGCCCGCTGAGTGCCGCCAACGCCGGCGCGAAGAAGCTCTGGGGCGAGGCGAAGAGCCTGCGCTGGCAGAGCGGGCACGACAGCGTCCAGGGCTGGCTGATCTACCCGCTCGGCTTCGACCCCGCCAGGCGCTACCCGATGATCACGATCGTGCACGGCGGCCCCTCGGGGACGCATCAGCCGCGCTGGCCCGACCGCTGGACCGGCACCCTGCCGTCGCAGGGCTACTTCGTGTTCCTGCCGAACCCGCGCGGCAGCTACGGCTTCGGCGAGGCTTTCGTCCAGGGCAACGTCAAGGACTTCGGCGGCGGCGACCTGCAGGACATCCTGCGCGGCGTGGATGCCGCGCTCGCCGTCGCGCCGATCGACGGCAAGCGGCTCGGCATCACCGGCTGGAGCTACGGCGGCTACATGGCGATGTGGGCCGTCACGCAGACGAACCGCTTCGCGGCCGCGGTCGCGGGCGCGGGCATCGTCAGCTGGCAGAGCTACTACGGCCAGAACAAGATCGACACGTGGATGCTCCCCTTCTTCGGCGCGTCGGTGTACGACGACCCGAAGGTCTACGCGAAGTCGTCGCCGATCGAGTTCATCAAGAACGTGAAGACGCCGACGCTCGTCCTCCACGGCGACCGCGACTCGGAGGTGCCCACGCCGCAGGGCTACGAGTTCTGGCACGCCTTGAAGTCGCTCGGCGTGCCCACTCAGCTCGTCATCTACACGGGCGAGGGCCACGACATCCGCCGCGCCGACCACCGCCTCGACATCCAGGAGCGGACGGTGGCGTGGTTCGACAAGTACTTGAAGTGATCGACCCGCAAGTCTCGCGCTTTTCAAGTCCCCTCTCCCCCCTCCGGGGGGAGCGGGCAGGGTGACGGGAGAACTCGATGTTCGACCCGAAGACTCTCGCCGGCCGCTCCATCCTCGTCACCGGCGGCGGCTCCGGCCTCGGCCTCGCGATGGCGACGACGTTCGCCGCGCACGGCGCGAGGGTCGCGATCGCGGGACGGCGGCGCGAGAAGCTCGAGAGCGCCACGCGCGAGATCGCCGCGGCCGCGCGCGCGGGCGGCGAGGCCGCGTTCTTTCCCGCCGACGTCCGCGAGCCGGAGCAGGCCGCGCGGCTCGTCGCCGACGCCGCGGCGCGCTTCGGCGGTCTCGACGGCCTCGTCAACAACGCCGCCGGCAACTTTCTCGCGTTCTCCGAGGAGCTGACGCCGAACGGCTTCGACGCCGTCGTGCGGACCGTCCTCCACGGCTCGGTCAACTGCACGCTCGCCTTCGGCCGGCAACTGCTGGAGCGGAAGGCGCCCGGCGCCGTCGTCTCGATCGCCACGACCTACGCCTGGACGGGCACCGCTTACGCGCTCCCGTCCGCCTGCGCCAAGGCGGGCGTGCTCGCGATGACGCGCTCGCTCGCCGTCGAGTGGGGCGCGTTCGGCATCCGCCTCAACGCCATCGCGCCCGGCCCGATCCCGACCCAGGGCGCGTTCTCCCGCCTGATCCCGACGCGCGAGGCCGAAAAGGCCGCGCTCGGCCGCATTCCCCTCGGCCGCTTCGGCGACAGACGGGAGATCGCGAACCTGGCGCTCTTCCTCCTCTCGGACCTCTGCCCCTTTCAGACCGGCGACTGCGTCACGATGGACGGCGGCGAATGGCTCGCCGGCGCCGGCGAGTTCTCGGACTACCGCAAGGTGCCGCGCGAGATGCTCAAGGCGGGCTTCGACGCGATGAAGCCGAAAAAAGGTTGAGCGACTCTCTCGCCCCCGACTACGGCCTCGACGCCCCCGCCGTCGTGCGCAATCTCTTCCTGTGCGGCGCCGGAGGCCTCGTCCTGTGGCTGAGCAAGGTCCTCGGCTGGTGGCCGGCGCAGGTCGTCGTTCCGATCGGCAGCGCGCGGCTTCTCTTCCCGCTCGACCAGATGGGGCTGCTCGCGGGCGCGCTCTGTCTCGGCATGGGCGTGTGGATGATCTGGACGAGCAAGGTCGGCAAGCGCCGCGAGCGCGAAACCCTGCTCGACCTCGTGCCGTGGACCGGCCGCGAGCAGGTGCTCGACGTGGGCTGCGGCCGCGGCCTGATGCTCGTCGGCGCGGCCAAGCGCCTGACGACCGGCAAGGCCACCGGCGTCGACATCTGGCAGGCGGAAGACCTCTCGGGCAACCGGCCGGAGGCGACGCTCGAGAACGCGCGCCGCGAGGGCGTGGCCGACCGCGTCGCGGTCGAGACGGCCGACATGCGCCAGCTCCCGTTCCCCGACGGCTCCTTCGACGTCGTCGTCTCGAAAGCGGCGATCCACAATCTCTACGCCGCGCCCGACCGCGCGCAGGCGATCGCCGAGATCGCGCGCGTCCTGAAGCCGGGCGGCCGCGTCGTCGTCGACGACATCCGCCACGGGCGCGAATACGTGAAGGCCTTCAGAGCGGCCGGCTGTGCGCGCGCGAACGACGTCGGCTCGCCGGTGGCCGCGCTCTTGCTGGTTCTGCTCACCTGGGGATCTCTGCGCCCGGCCAGGATCCTCGTGGAGAAGTAGCCGGGCGGAACGACACGATCCGCGAGGAGGAGACGTCATGGTGACCGTTGCGCTCTACGTTCGACTCGACGCGAAGCCCGGCAAGGAAAAGGAGGTCGAGAGCTTCCTGAAGGGAGGTCTCGCCATCGTCCAGGAGGAGCCGGCGACCACGGCCTGGTTCGCGATCCGCATGGGGCCCTCGACCTTCGGCATCTTCGACGCGTTTCCGGACGACGCGGGCCGGCAGGCGCATCTTTCCGGACGCGTCGCCGCCGCGCTCATGGCGAAGGCCGCGGACCTGCTGGCCCGTCCGCCGTCGATCGAGAAGGTGGACGTGCTGGCCGCGAAGCTTCCGGGCTAGGGCGCCGCCGCGGGAACGAGCCCGGCCGCCGGCGGGATGTTCGTGCAGTGTTCGGAAAGCACCCGCCCGGCGCCGCCCGCGAACGCGATCACGACGCTGCAGCGCTGGTCGTCCGTGAACGGCTGCCCCTCGAAGGTTCCGGCGCCGGTCCAGTGGCTGCCGATCACGACCGTCGAGCCGTACCGGTACGCGTGCACGTCGTCGCGCTTCGAGCGGTCGAGGCGGTAGCCCGGAGACGCGAGCATCGCCCGCATCTGCTCGCGGCCCTCGACCCGGCCCTTCGAGGAGAAGTAGACATAGTCGGGCGCGACCATGCGGTCGGCCGCCGCGACGTCCTTCGCCGCCCACGCCGCGTCGTAGCGCGTGAGGAGCTCGATGGCGTCGGTTTCGAGAACGCCCTGCGCGCCGGCCTCGGGCGCCTCCGGGCGCGCGCAGGCCCAGGCTCCCGCCGCCGCGGCGGCGAGAAGGACCGCGGCGAGCCTTCTCACCCGGCGAACGCCTCCGCGAGGAACGCCTCGAGCTCGCGCTTGTGCACGGCGGCATTGCCGGTCGCCGGCGACGGCGAGGCCGCCCGGCCGACGTAGCCGAGCGCCGTCCCGGCCGGCAGGAAACCCTCCGCGCGCTCGCGCACGAAGGACCACGCGCCCATGTTCTTCGGCTCTTCCTGGACCCAGAGCGCCCGCCGCGCGCCGGGATACGAGGCCGCGACCGTCTGCAGCCGCTCCTGCGGGAATGGGTACAGCTGCTCGAGCCGGACGATCGCGGTCCGCGCGTCGCCCCGCTTCTCGCGCTCGGCGCGCAGGTCGTAGTAGACCTTGCCCGAGCAGAAGAGCAGCCGCTCGACCGCGGCGCGGTCCTCGACCTCGGCATCGTCGAGCACGACGCGGAAACCGCCCGTCGTGAGCGCCTCGAGCGGCGAGGCCGCCGCCGGCAGGCGCAGCAGGCTCTTCGGCGAGAACACGACGAAGGGGCGCGCCTGCGGCTGCCGCATCTGGCGGCGCAGGAAGTGGAAGTACTGGGCCGGCGTCGTAGCGTTGACGATCTGGAGATTGCCGTCGGCGCAGAGCTGGAGGTACCGCTCCAGGCGCGCGCTCGAGTGCTCGGGACCCTGCCCCTCGGAGCCGTGCGGCAGCAGCATGCCCATGCGCGTCGTCTGCCGCCACTTGTCCTCGGCCGACGCGATGAACTGGTCGATGATCACCTGCGCGCCGTTGGCGAAGTCGCCGAACTGGGCCTCCCAGAGCACCAGCGCCTCCGGCCACTCGACGCTGTAGCCGTACTCGAACCCGAGCACGGCGAATTCCGAGAGCGGGCTGTCCGAGACCTCGAACGGGGCCTGCTTCGGATCGAGTGTCGCGAGCGGTCCCCAGATCTCGCCCGTCAGCGAATCGTGGAGGAGCGCGTGGCGGTGCGAGAACGTCCCGCGGCTGGAGTCCTGGCCGCTGACGCGGATGGGCGTGCCCTCGAGCAGCAGCGAGCCGAACGCGAGCGCCTCGGCCGTGCCCCAGTCGAGCGGGACGGAGCCCTCGGCCATCTTCGCGCGGCGCGCGAGCTGCTGAACCATCTTCGGGTTCAAGTGGAAGCCCTGCGGCACGGTCGTCAGGACGCGGCCGATGCGGCCGAGCGTCTCGCGCGGCACGCCGGTCTCGATTTCGACGATCGCGCCCTCGCCTTTCGGCGCGGGCGGCGCGGGCGGCCCCGAACGCTGCGCGGCCTGCTTGGCCGCGGAGAGGGCCGTCTCGTACTCGGCGAGCTGCCGCGCCTCGAGCTCCTTGACCTGCTCTTCCGTCAGGACGCCGCCGCGGACGAGCCGACGCGCGTAGAGCGTCCGCACGCCGGGGTGCGCCTCGATCGCGCGGTACATGACCGGCTGCGTGTACGTCGGCTCGTCGCCCTCGTTGTGGCCGTGGCGGCGGAAGCCGATCAGGTCGATGACGACGTCCTTGTGGAACTCCTGCCGGTAGTCGAGCGCGATCTCGAGGATGCGGTAGGCCGCCTCCGGGTCGTCGCCGTTGACGTGGAAGATCGGCACCTGGTTGATCTTCGCGACGTCGGTCGAGTAGACGGACGAGCGCCCCTTCGACGGCGGCGTCGTGAAGCCGATCTGGTTGTTGACGACGACGTGGATCGTGCCGCCCGTACGGTAACCGGGCAGCTGCGCGAGGTTCAGCACCTCGGCGACCATGCCCTGACCCGCAAACGCCGCGTCGCCATGGAGGAGCACCGGCAGCACACGCTTCCACGCCGCCGGGCCGTGGCCCGCCGTGCGCTCCTGCTTGGCGCGCGCCACGCCCTCGACGACGGGATCGACCGCCTCGAGGTGCGACGGGTTCGACTCGACCTGGACGGTCACGTCGCGGCCCGACTCCGAGCGGCGCACGGTGCGCGCACCCTGGTGGTACTTCACGTCGCCCTCGTCGGCCGGGAAGTCCGGATGAACGACGCCCTCGAACCCCGAGAAGATGCGCTCGGCCGAGTTGCCGACGACGTTAGCGAGGATGTTGAGCCTTCCCCGGTGCGCCATCCCGAGGACGACCTCGTCGATGCCGCGCGCCGCGGCGCCCTCGACGAGCCGGTCGAGCAGCGGGATCGCCGTGTCGACGCCCTCGACGGAGTAGCGCCGCTGGCCGAGGAACTTCGTGCCGAGGAAGCGCTCGAACTCCTCGGCCGCGATCAACTTCTTCAGGAGCGCCACCCGGAGGTCCTTCGGCAGCGGCGGCTCTCCCGCCGTGGCCGCCGCGATGCGCTCGCGCACCCAGTACTTCTCGGTGGGGCTCGAGATGTGGCGATACTCGGTGCCGACCTTGCCGCAGTAGACGCGGCGCATCACGGCAATGATCTCGCGCAGCGGCAACCGGTCGCCGCCCTTCAGTCCGCCGGTCCAGAACTCGCGGTCGAGGTCCCAGATGGTCAGGCCGTGGGTCTCGAGCTCGAGCTCCGGGTGGTGCGCGATCGCTCGGGTGCGGAGCGGATCGATGTCGGCGATCAGGTGGCCGCGCACGCGATACGCGTTGATGAGCTCGAGCACGCGCGCCTGCTTGGCGATCTCGTCCGGGTGGCCGTCCGAGGCGAGCGGCGGATTCTTGTCGGCCTCCCACTTGAACGGCCGGAACGGGATGCCGAGGTCGCCGAAGACGCCCTCGTAGAAGCCGTGCTTGCCGAGGAGGAGCTCCTCGACGCGCGCGAGAAACGCGCCCGACTCGGCGCCCTGGATGATCCGGTGGTCGTACGTCGACGTGAACGTCACGACCTTCGAGATCGCCAGGCGCGAGAGCGTCGCCGGCGCCATCGCCGAGAATTCCGCCGGGTACTCGATCGCGCCGGTGGCGATGATCGCGCCCTGGCCGGGCATCAGGCGCGGCACGGACGCCGTGGTGCCGAGCGTGCCCGGGTTCGTCAGCGAGAGCGTCGTGCCCTCGAAGTCGGAGAGCCTGATCTTGCCGGTCCGGGCGCGCGTGACGACGTCGTCGGCCGCCGCCGCGAACTCGGCGAACGTCATCTTCTCGACACCTTTGACGTTCGGGACGAGGAGCGTGCGCGAGCCGTCGGCCTTCGCGACGTCGACGGCGAGGCCGAAGCGGATTTCGTCGCGTCGCGCCCGCGCGGGCTCGGGGCCGCTGCCGTCGTAGGCGTCGTTCATCCCCGGAAAGGCCTTGAGGGCCTGGATGACGGCCCACGAGACGAGGTGCGTGAACGAAATCTTCGACTGCTCGATCGAGGCGCGGTAGTCGTTGATCAGCCGCCGGTTCTCGTCGACGAGCTTGACGGGAACCTGGCGCTGCGTCGTCGCCGTCGGGACGCCGAGGCTCGCCTCCATGTTCTCGGCGATGCGGAGGGCGCCGCCACGAATCGGAATGCGCTCGCCCTCGATCGGCGGCGCCGCCGTCGGGAACGGCGCGGTGGGCGCGGCGGCGGGGGCTCGAACCGGCTCGGCCGGCTTCGGAGCCGGCGCTGGCGCCGCGGCCGGCTCGCCGAACCGCTCGCGGAAGTAGTGCCGCCACTCGTCGTCGACCGCCGCCGGATTGGCGCGGTATCGGGCGAGGAGCTCGGCGACGTAGCTGGCGTTGCCGCCGAACTCGGAGGCGAGCTCTTCGACGTCGGATTCGGGCGTTCGGGTAGCCATGAGGAGCGGGATTCTATGGCGAATCCGCGGGGTCCCGAAAAGGCTCGCCCTGATAGCATTCGCCAACCTGCACGAGGCAAAACCTTTGACGTTTTCACCGCGAACCGGGCTCCTCGCCCTGATCGTCCTGTCGGCGGCCGTCGCCGCGGGGGGCGCCGACGCCGCGCTCCTGCCGTCCGAGAGCGCGACGACGGCGGCGGCACTCCGCGACCGCGTCGCCGCCGGATCCCGGGCGCCGGAGTGGGTCCGCGAGATCACCGAACGCGCCGGTCCGCGCCTCGCGGGCTCCCCCGGCGACCGGGCGGCCGTCGCCGTGACGCTCGAGATGCTCCGCCGGCTCGGCTTCGCGAGCGTGCGGGCCGAGAAGGTCATGGTTCCCGTGTGGGTGCGCACCGCGGAGAGCGGCGAGGTCACCGCTCCCGTCTCCCAGAAGCTCGCGCTCGCGGCCCTTGGCGGCAGCGTCCCGACCTCGCCCGGCGGCCTCGAGGCCGAGGTCCTCCGCATCACGTCCTTCGACCAGCTCGAGGCGAAGAAGAGCGCCGTCCGCGGGCGGATCGTGTTCTACGACGTGCCGACCGAGCGCACGCGGGACGGATCCGGGTACACGAAGAGCGTCGTCTACCGCTCCGAAGGCGCCTCGCACGCCGCGAAGCTCGGCGCCCTCGGCGTGCTCGTCCGCTCGATCGGGACCGATACGAACCGCCTGCCGCACACGGGTGCCGTCGACTACGCCGGCGGCGCCCCGACGATCCCGGCCGCCGCCGTCTCGATTCCCGACGCGGACCTGCTCGCGCACCTCGCGTCCCTCGGCGGACCGGTCCGCGTTCACTTCACGCTCGCGTGCGGCGCGCTGCCGTACGCCGAGTCGGCCAACGTGGTCGCCGAGGTGCCCGGCCGCGAGAAGCCCGGCGAGATCGTCCTCCTCGGCGCGCATCTGGACTCGTGGGACCTCGGACGGGGCGCGATCGACGACGGCGCCGGCTGCGGCATCGTCATCGAGGCGGCGCGGCAGATCGCCGCGCTGCCGCAGAAACCGCGGCGCACGGTCCGCGTCGTCCTGTATGCCAACGAGGAGAACGGTCTGGCCGGCGGCACGACGTATGTCGAGACCCACAAGACCGAGCTCGCCCGCCACGTGGCCGCGCTCGAGGCGGACCAGGGGACCGGCCGCCCGCTCGGCCTCTCGTGGCGCGCCGGCGCATCGGCCGCCCCGCTCTTCGACCAGATCGCGGCGCTGCTCGGACCGCTCGACGCGGGCGCGCTGACGGTCGGCGGCGAAGGCGGCGCCGACATCTCGCGCCTCCTGACGGCCGGCGTGCCGCTCGTCGGGTTGGCCCAGGACGCCTCGGCCTACTTCGACTTCCACCACACGGCCAACGACACCTTCGACAAGATCGTCCCGAGGGACCTCGACCGCGCCGCCGCGGCCATGGCCGTCGCCGCGTGGTGTCTCGCGGAGACTCCCGAGCCGATCGAGCGTGTCCCCGCGGATCAGAGGAAGCTGCCGTGGTGAGGCGCGCCGCCGGAATCGCTGCCGCCGCGCTGCTGGCCGCCGCCGCGCTCCGCGCCGAGATCGACGCCGCGGCGGCCGATCGCTTTTCGAAGCTCGCGCTCGCCTGCCTCGACCGCGAGTACCCGAACAAGCCCGAGCAGGTGCTGGGGGGCGCTTCCGACGTTCAGCCGCCGCGCGCGTTCCATCCGGCTTTCTACGGCTGCTACGACTGGCACTCCTCGGTCCACGGCCACTGGATGCTGGTGCGGCTCCTCCACGCGGCGCCGTCGCTGTCGACGGCGGGGCAGATCCGCGCGAGCCTCGACGCGCACTTCACCGACCAGGCGATCGCCGCCGAGACGAAGTACCTCGAGTCACCGGCCGCACGCACGTTCGAGCGGCCCTACGGCTGGGCCTGGACGCTGCGCCTCGCCGCGGACCTCGCGGCCGCCGACGACGCGGAGTCGAAAGCGTGGCGCGCGCATTTGAAGCCCCTCGAGGACGCGGTCGCCCAGCATCTCCACGACTATCTGCCCAGGCTCACGCTCCCGGTGCGGAGCGGCGTCCACCCGAACACCGCCTTCGCGCTCGCGCTGGCACTCGACTACGCGCGGGCGGCGGCCCGCGCGGACCTCGAGAAGGTCCTGATCTCGCGAGCGAGCTTCTACTTCGGGCAGGATCGCGGCTGCCCGCTCGCCTACGAGCCGTCGGGCGAAGACTTCCTCTCGCCGTGCCTGGCGGAAGCGGACCTCATGCGCCGCGTCCTGGCGCCCAAGGAATACGGCCGCTGGCTCAAGCGATTCCTGCCCCAGCTCGCGCCGCACAAGGCGTTCCCGCTGACGCCCGTGACGGTGACGGACCCGACGGATCCCAAGCTCGTCCACTGGGACGGCCTGAACCTCTCGCGCGCGTGGATGTTGAAGAGCATCGCCCAGGGGCTCCCGCCGTCGGACGCGCGGCGCCCGGTGTTGCTCAAGGCCGCCGCGGCGCACGAGACGGCCGGGCTCGCCCGCGTCTCCTCCGGCGACTACGCCGGCGAGCACTGGCTCGCGAGCTTCGCGGTCTACCTGCTGACGCAGCCCTAAGGGCAGGGAAACGCCGCGGTGTCCTGGATCGGCGCGAAGGCCTCGCCCGCCGGATTCGTGTAGACCTTCTGCGCGTGGGTCGTCGCGTCGAGGACCGTCAGCGTAACTCCCACGTCCGTCAGCCCCGCCGCGAAGACCCACCACGCACTGTCCGACGCGCAGGCGTCGAGCACCTTGACGACGAGCTCGACGTTCGCAGCATCGAAGAAGTAGAAGTAGCCCGAGTCGGTCGTCAGCGGCACCGGCGTCGCGTTTCGGAGCGAGCCGTCGGCGGCCACGTACGTCGCGCTCACGCGGAAGCGCCATTCGCCGAGACAGAGCGAGCTCGCGTCGGCGACGCACGTGGGCCGCGACACGACTCGAAACTGGAACTTCTCGTCGGCGAAGAAGCTCTGCCGGCCGTCGTAGGCGACCGCGAAGGTGTAGGCACCGGTCGACTGCGTGCTCTGCAGCAGCGAGCCGACGCCATACGCCTCCGACGCGCTGGCGCCCGCCGGGCCGAAGTAGACCCGACAGCTCATCGGGTAGGGAACGCCGTTGAGCGCCACGCCCTCCGCCGAGCAAGAAGCCTCGATCAGCTCGCCGGCGACGGCCTGGAACGCGTAGCAGGACAGGTCGTCGATTCCGGGGCCCACCCGCGGAATGTCCGCCGCCCATCCCTGGCAGGGAACCGCAGCAAGGTCCG
>DATJXB010000067.1:0-102807 GCA_035500755.1 Thermoanaerobaculia bacterium
CTCCAGGCCGGCGCGGCGAGCCCCGAAGCAAACGTCGCCGTCCGATCCAGGTCCGCACCCAGGCGCGCGCACTCGGCGCAGCCCGCACGGTGCCGGGCGGCATCCGTCTCCGGCGCTCCGGCGACGAAGAGGCGCTCGAGCTCGCGGCAGCTCATACGAGCCCCGCCGCGGCCATCGCGATGGAAGCGAACGCGCCCGGGCCGCCGCGGCTCTCGTGCCGCTCGCGAATCTTCTTCGCGACCTCGGCGCGCGCCCGGAAGAGGCGCGACTTCACCGTGCCCTCGGGGAGCTCCAGGGCCTTGCCGATCTCGTCGTAGGCGAGGCCGTTCAAGTCGCGGAGGATGAGGATCTCGGCGAGGTCTTCGGGCACGTCGGCGAGCGCCGCGAAGAGGATGCGCGTGCGCTCCTTCTTCAGGGCCACACCCGCGGGGTCGTCTTCCGACTTCAGCAGCGCCGTGACCGCCTCGTCCGAGACGAAGCGGAACGAGTTCTCGCGCTTCTTGCGGCGGTACCGGTCGATGCAGAGGTTGCGCGACACCGACAGCACCCACGCGACCAGCGGGAAGCCGCCGTCGTATCGATCGAGGTTCTCGAAGATCTTCAAGAAGATTTCCTGCGACAGCTCTTCCGCGTCCTCGCGCTTCAAGGTGAAGTGGTACGCGATCGCGTAAACCCTCGGGCCGAAACGATCCACCAGATCCCTCCAGGCGTCGTCGTCGCCGCGTCGGCACCGCGCGACCAGGTCTTTTTCGTCGGTCGTGCTGTTGCTCACGCGGCCCTCAACCTCACAAAACGCAGGGGGAATGGGAAAGTTCGCTCCAAAACGCGGGTCCGAGGGCTCCCGAACCTATTGAAACGCAAGCGTTTAGGCCGGCGACAGAACGGGGCTCCGGGCCTTCTGCGGGAAAAAGGCGTACCCGAGGAGCTTGTAGCAGAGCTTGGCGATCATGAAGTCGGGGGCGCGGTTGCCCGCCAGGGGCGCGTGCTCGACGACGTCGGCGCCCACGATCTTCCGCTCCGAGGCGACCCGCCGCAGGATCGAGAGTGCCTGGTCGTACGTGCCGCCGCCCGGCTCGGGCGTGCCGGTCGCGGGCACGAGCGAGCCGTCGAAGAAGTCGACGTCGAAGGTCACGTAGACCTCGCCCGTCAGCTTCTTCAGGGCCTTCTCGAGCCACGCGTCGGAGCGGTGCATCTCGCGGTTGGAGACGATCATCGTGCCGCTCTCGCGGACGTAGTCGATCTCTTCCTTCGAGATCGAGCGGATGCCGACGTGGACCGAGGGGATCCCGAGCTCGACCCAGCGCCGCGCGGCGCAGGCGTGCGAGTACTTCTGGCCCTCGTAGGTGTCGCGCAGGTCGCCGTGGGCGTCGAAGTGCAGGATGGACATCGTCGGGTGCTTCGCGCGGTGCGCCTTGATCGGGCCCGGCGCGATCGAGTGCTCGCCGCCGAGCGTCAGGACGAAGCGGTCCTTCGCGAGGAGGCCGGCCACCACTTTCTCGAGACCGGTGACGCAGGCCTCCGGCTCCATGTCGTCCGGCAGCCACGCCGGCAGCGTGTGGACGCCGATCTTGTAGACCTCTTCGTCGAGCTCGTCGTCGTAGAGCTCGACGTAATGGGAAGCTTCGAGAATCGCCGCCGGCCCGTTCTTCGTGCCGACGCCGTAGGAGACCGTGCGCTCGTACGGACACGGCAGCACCGCGACGCGGCTCTTCTCGAGGGAGTTCTCCTCGGGCGGAATGCCGAGGAAGTTGGATGAGAGGAACATACGGGGATTGTAGCTGGGGTCAGTCCTGATTTTGATTTCGCCGCGTCAACCGGATCCGTTAATCCGCTCGAAATCAGAAATCAGGGCTGAACCCTTTTCCCGCGCCCCCGGCCGCCGCGGCGGCGCCGGCGCGGCGCGGGGGGCGGCGGGGGAGGCAACTCGCCCGTTTCGCGGGCGCGCGCGACGCGGGCCTGCAGGCCGCGCCAGTCCGCGACGAGCTCGAGGCCCCGGCCGGTGGCCATCGCCGTCAGCTCGAAGAGATCGAGCGCCGTCGGGAAGGCATCGCGCATCGCCAGGCGCCGCGTCGGGATTTTCGCGTCCGGCCGGTGCGAGAGCCGGCCGATGATCGCGAGGCCGAGCTTGATCCGCTCGGCGACGGCGCGCGGCCACGCCATGCGCAGCGCCAGCGGCGCGACGACCTCCTCGAGGATCACCGCGAGCCGGTTCGGGTCCGGCTCCCCGTCCGGAGCGGCGTCGCGGACCCGGGCGCGGGCGATCGGCAGGCAGACGAGCGCGAAGAGCACGGCGTCCTCGAAGGCGCGGCCGCGCCGCCGCTCGGCGTCGAGGACGTCGAGGAGCGCCCAGAAGAGGTGTCCCGTCCCGCCGGCATGGTCGGGGTCGAGCTGCCGCAGCACGGCCGCGAGCTCCGGCAGGAGCACGTCGAGCAGTCCGACCTCGCGCATCAGGAGCCACGTCGGCAGGGCGTGCCCGCCGCGGAGCGACTGGGCCAGCTCCTCCGTGACGCGGGGCGGCGCCGACTTCACGATCTCCTTGCGGTGGCGCAGGATCGCCTCGTAGGAGTCGGGCGTGATGGCGAAGCCCAGGCGGCTCGCGAACTCGACGGCCCGCATCATCCGCACGGGGTCCTCCTGGAAACGGATGTCGGGATCGCCGATGGTGCGGACGAGGCCCGCCTCGAGATCCTCGAGGCCGCCGACGTAGTCGATGACCGACAAGCTCGCGATGTCGTAGAAGAGCCCGTTGATCGTGAAGTCGCGCCGCAGCGCGTCCTCGCGCGGCGTGCCGAACGTGTTGTCGGAGGTCTGGAGCAGCTCCTGGCCTTCGGCGTCGAGCACGGGGTCGGGGCGCCGCCGGAACGTGGCGACCTCGACGACCTTGCCGTTGGCGAACAGGATGTGGGCGAGGCGAAACCGGCGGCCGATCAACCGGCAGTTGCGGAAGAGCCGGCGCAGCGCCTGCGGATGGGCGTCGGTGCCGATGTCGAAGTCCTTGGGGACCCGCGAGAGCAGCAGGTCGCGCACGCTCCCGCCGACGAGATAGCCCTTGTGGCCAGCTCCCTGGAGCCGGTAGAGGACCTTCAGCGCGTCCGGGTCGATCTTCGAGCGCGAGATCGGATGCTCGGAGCGCGGGCGGATGCGGGGAGCGGGCTCGGGCGTCGGGTCCGGCGCGAGGAGCGCCTCCGGGGGTGTTCGAGTGTCGTTAATGAGGTACGCCTCTCTGTCGTCTCGACTCGGGCGGAATTCTAGCCTAAGGCATTGACAGAAAGGGTGTTTTGACTTCCGACGGCTGCTGCGAAACAATACGCCGTCTTTCCGAAAGCCGGAGACGGAGGAGGGTCCCAAACCATGAGGTTTCGAGCGCTTGCCGCGGTCTGCCTGGCGGCCATTCTGGCCGTCGACGTGTCCTGCGGCTCCAAGGGGTCCCAGAAGGAAATCCTGATCGGCGAGTTCGGCTCGCTGACGGGCGGCATCGCGACCTTCGGCATCTCGACCAAGCAGGGCTCCGAGCTGGCGTTCGAGGAGATCAACAAGAAGGGCGGCGTCAACGGCAAGCAGATCAAGCTGCTCGTCGAAGACGACCAGTCCAAGCCCGAAGAGGCCGGCACGGTCGTCACCAAGCTGATCAACCAGAACGGCGTCTCGGCGATTCTCGGCCACGTGGCCTCGTCGCATTCCCTCGCCGCCGCGCCGATCTGCCAGTCCAACCAGATTCCGATGATCTCGCCCTCCTCGACCAACCCGCGCGTGACGCAGGTCGGCAACTACATCTTCCGGGTCTGCTTCATCGATCCCTTCCAGGGCGCGGTCATGGCCAAGTTCGCGGCGGACACCCTGAAGCTGAAGAAGGTCGCGATCCTCGTCGACGTGCGGAGCGACTACTCGGTCGGCCTCCAGACCTTCTTCCGCCAGCAGTTCCGCCAGCTCGGCGGCGAGATCGTGGTCGAACAGTCCTACAGCCAGGGCGACTCCGACTTCCGGGCGCAGCTGACGGCGATCAAGGCCGCCAACCCCGAGGCGGTCTACCTGCCGGGCTACTACACCGAGGTCGGGACGATCGTCCACCAGGCGCGCGAGCTGGGCATCACGGTGCCGTTTCTCGGCGGCGACGGCTGGGACTCGCCGAAGCTCTGGGAGATCGGCGGCGCCGCGCTGAACGGCTGCTACTTCTCGAACCACTACTCGACCGACGACCCGAATCCCGCGGTGCAGAAGTTCGTCGCGGACTACAAGGCCAAGTACGGGCAGACGCCGGACGCGCTCGCGGCGCTCGCCTACGACGCGGCGCGGATTCTCGCCGCTTCGATCGAACGGGCGGGCTCGACGGACGGGGCCAAGCTCCGCGACGCCATCGCCTCGACCAAGGACTTTCCCGGGGTGACCGGGGTCATCTCGATCAACGCGGACCGCAACGCCGTCAAGCCGGCCGTGATCCTGAAGGTCGAGAACGGGAAGTACCTGTTCGTCGAGACGATCAAGCCCGAGTCGGTGAAGCTGTAGGGGTCCCGGCCGCGGAGCGAGCGGGGATCTCCTCCGCATGACGACCTTTCTCCAGCAACTGGTCAACGGCCTGTCGCTCGGGTCGATCTACGCCCTGATCGCGCTCGGGTACACGATGGTGTACGGCGTCCTGCGCCTGATCAACTTCGCCCACGGCGACGTTTACATGATCGGCGCGTACGTCGGGTATTACCTTTCGCGCCGGCTGCAGGGACGGGAGCCGTCGCTGGTGTCGGCGCTCCTCGTGATGTTCGGGTCGATGATCGCGTGCGCGATTCTGGGGGTCCTGATCGAGCGGTTCGCCTACCGGCCGGTGCGCCGCGAGGCGCGGCTGACGCTGCTCATCACCGCGATCGGCGTGTCCCTCTTCATCGAGAACCTCGCGCAGCTTCTCTTCGGCGCCACGCCGCGGTTCTTCCCGTCGCTGGCGCCCCGGACGGACTTCCACATCGCGGGGATGCGGCTGACGAGCGAGCAGATCACGGTCATCGCGGTGTCGGTCCTGCTGATGATCCTCCTGCGCGCGTTCATCATGAAGACGCGCACCGGCAAGGCGATGCGCGCCGTCTCTTTCAGCCTCGACGCGTCGAAGCTGATGGGGATCTCGACCGACTGGATCATTTCGGTGACGTTCGCCCTCGGTTCGGCCCTCGCGGCGGCCGGCGGCGTGCTCATCGCGATGCAGATTCCGAAGATCGACCCGCTCATGGGCATCACGTACGGCCTGAAGGCCTTCATCGCGGCGGTCCTCGGCGGCATCGGGTCGATCCCGGGCGCGGTGCTCGGCGGCCTCCTCATCGGGACCTCCGAGGTCATGGTCGTCGGCTACCTCTCGTCGACGTATCGCGACGCGATCGCCTTCGGCATCCTGATCCTCGTCCTGATCCTCCGGCCGCAGGGGCTGCTCGGCCGCGTGCAGAAGGAGAAGGTGTGAAGGGCTGGCTCCTCGCCATCCTGGTCGCGGCGTCGCTCCTTCTCTTGAACGGCGTCTTCAGCGGCGCGGTCGTCGGAGGATTTGCGCTGCCGCCGTACGTCCTCCAGGTGCTCTGCCTCGCGGGGATCAACGTGACCCTCGCGGTCAGCCTGAACCTCATCAACGGCTTCACGGGGCAGTTCTCCATCGGGCACGCCGGCTTCATGGCGATCGGCGCTTACGCCTCGTCGTACTTCACGGTGACGTTCGGACCGGCGGTCCGGTCGAGCCTCGGCTCCCTGCCGGCGTTTGCCCAGGACAGCGTCGTGCTGCTCGTGGGCCTCGCCATCGGGGCGTTCCTGGCGTCGATCGCCGGCTTCTTCGTCGGCGTGCCGTCGCTGCGCCTGCGCGGCGACTACCTCGCGATCGTGACCCTCGGCTTCGGCGAGATCATCGGGGTCGTCATCCTGAACATCGACGCCGTCGGCGGCGCGCGCGGCTACTCGGGGATTCCGAAGCTGGCGAACTTCTTCTGGATCTGGATTTTCGCCGCGGTGACGATCCTGATCGTCTACCGGATCGTGCACTCCTCGTTCGGCCGGACGCTCGTCGCGATCCGGGAGGACGAGGTGGCGGCCGAGGCGATGGGCGTCCACACGACGCGCGCCAAGGTGATCTCGTTCGTCGTGTCGTCGGCGATGGCCGGCGTGGCCGGCGGCCTCTTCGCCCACTACCTCATGTACGTCAACGTCCGCTCGTTCAACTTCCTGAAGTCCTTCGAGATCATCATCATGATCGTCATCGGAGGGCTCGGCTCGATCAGCGGCTCGGTCCTCGGCGCCGTGTTGTTCATCTCGTTGACGGAGGGCCTGCGCGAGTTCGCGCAGTACCGCATGGTGCTGTTCTCGCTGCTCCTGATCGTGCTGATGATCGTGCGGCCGCAGGGCATCCTCGGCCACAAGGAATTCGTGACGTTCCTGACCAAGCGGCGGCGATCGATCGGCGCCGCGCCCGGCACGACGGGGAACGCCTAGCCCGCCTCCATGTCGATCCTCGAGCTCTCGCGGGTGACGATGCGGTTCGGCGGTCTCTGCGCCGTCAACGAGCTCGACCTGACGATCGCGCCGGGCCAGCTCTACGGCCTGATCGGGCCCAACGGCGCGGGGAAGACGACGGTCTTCAACGTCATCACGGGCGTGTACGCGCCGACCTCGGGCGACGTGCGGTTCGAAGGTGCCTCGATCGCGGGCGAGCGCTGCGGTCGGATCACGCGCCGCGGGGTGGCGCGGACGTTCCAGAACATTCGCCTCTTCGGCGAGATGACCGTGCTCGACAACGTCAAGGTGGCGTTCGACTGCCGGCAGGCGACGACGCTGACGACGGCGGTCCTGCGCACCCCGGCGCATCGCGAGGAAGAGGAGCGCGTCGGGCGCGAAAGCCTGGAGCTCCTGAAGATCTTCCGGCTCGACCACCTCGCCGCCGAGAGGGCGAAGAACCTGCCGTACGGCAGCCAGCGCCGCCTCGAGATCGCCCGGGCGATGGCGACGGCGCCGCGCCTCCTGCTCCTCGACGAGCCCGCGGCGGGGATGAACCCGCACGAGTCGACCGAGCTGATGGACCTGATCCGGTGGATCCGCGACCAGTTCGGCATGGCGATCCTGCTCGTCGAGCACAACATGCGCGTCGTCATGGGCATCTGCGAGACCGTGCACGTGCTCGACTACGGCTCGACGATCGCGATCGGACCGCCGGCGCAGATCCAGCGCGACCCGAAGGTCATCGAGGCCTACCTGGGGGGCGCATGAGCCCGATCCTCGAGGTCAAGGACCTCTCCGTGTCCTACGGCGCGATCGGCGCGCTGAAAGGCGTGTCGCTCACGCTGGCGGAAGGCGAGATCGTCACGCTCATCGGCGCCAACGGCGCGGGCAAGACGACGACGCTGCGCGCGATCATGCGGCTGGTGCGGACGTCCGGCGGCGAGATCCGCTACCGCGGCGAATCCGGCGCCGGGGTCCCGACGCACCGGCTCGTCCGCGACGGGCTCGTCCTGGTTCCCGAAGGGCGGATCGTCTTCGCGAATCTGTCCGTGCAGGAGAACCTGGAGATGGGCGCCTACGCGCGCCGCGACGGCGGCGTGAAGGCGGACTTCGAGAAGGTCTACGCGCTCTTCCCGCGCCTGAAGGAGCGGATCCAGCAGACGGCGGGCACGCTGTCGGGCGGCGAGCAGCAGATGCTCGCCATCGGCCGCGCGCTGATGTCGAAGCCGCGGGTCCTCCTGCTCGACGAGCCGTCGCTGGGGCTGGCGCCGATCGTCGTCCACGCGATCTTCGAGGCGATCGGAGAGATCCACCGCGCGGGCGTCCCCGTGCTCCTGGTCGAGCAGAACGCGAACGCGGCGCTGCGCCACTCGGACCGGGCGTACGTGCTCGAGACCGGCCGTGTGGCGCTGTCGGGAACCTCCGCCGAGGTCGCCGCCAACCCCAAGGTCAAGGAAGCCTACCTGGGGGAATAGCCGCGGCGGGCCGCTTCAAACGAGAGCGGGGTGAAGTCGGCACAGGGAGGACCGGCCGCAAGTCCCGCGGCGACTAAGTCGCTTGCGGAAAGCGGCAGGCCGCAAGTCGGGCCTGCGCATCCTCGAAACGACGCTTCGGCTTTCAGACCTGCGTCTTTTCGACCGCCTTTGGAATGACCGGATCGAGTCCCGGGAATCGGGTGAGCCACTCGCGGCGCTCGGTCCGCAGCTTGTCGATCAGGGCTTTGTACTCGTCCGCCGTGTAGTGCTTCCGCGGATCGTATTTGGCCAGATCGATGCCCGGCACGTCCTTCGGCACGTCGTAGCCCCAGTCGGGGTCCTTCTCCCAGCGGATCCCTTCCCTGGCGATCTGCTTCATGATCTCGGTCGAGACCTTGATCGTGATCTTCTCGCCCGCGGAGCCGGCCTTCGCCCCCACCGAGCCCGTGTTCAGGATGTAGGCCTGCATGTCCGGGTTCGCGCGGAGGATCTGGAGGATGCGATTGCCCTCGTCCGCCTCGGGGCCGACGATGAACGGGTTCGTCCCGACCTCGCGCTTGGCCTGGCCGGCCTTGGTCGGATCGCCCGCGGAGGTCTCGATCGACTCGCCCAGCATGAAGTAGGCCGCCGCCTGCTCGGACGAAAGCCGCGCGCAGACCGGGACGACGTCGTTGCGCCGCGTGATGAAGACGATCTTGTTCGCCTTCTCGAGGTCGATGCCGTCGCCGGTGCCCTTGATGAAGCGGCGCAGGACCACGCCGCGGCCGTTCGAGGTCAGCGACGTGTCGAGGAAGTCCACCTTGCCGTCGGCCGCGACGGTGATGTTCTCGTAGGCCGCGGTCGGGTGCGTCGCCGCGCCCCAGAGGACCGTCTGGGAGGGCTCCAGGCCCTCGGTCTTGATGTAGAAGCCGTCTTCCGTGCCGAAGGCCCGGCCGTCGCGCGTCAGCAGCACGACGTCGTCCTGCTTGATGATGGCCTTCTCGGGCTCGTGCAGGCCGTGGTCGTGGAGCGTCAGCGTCGTCTTGCCGGTGCCGGAGAGGCCGAAGAGCAGGAAGCCGACGTCGTGGAGCTTCCCGTCGGGGCCGTTCACGCGCAGGATCTTCGACCCGGCGTGGAGGCCGAGCCCGCCCTTGCGCTTGATCCAGTACATCGCCTGCCGGAGCATCGACTTCTTGGCTTCGCCGGGGTAGTCGGTGCCGAGGATGTACGTGTAGCCCTGCTCGACGTCGCAAAAGATCATCGTCTCCGGCCAGTCCGGCACGTAGACGGAGATGAAGTCGGGCTCCTGGCTCGACGCCGACGGGAAGAGCATGTTGTGCCACATGTACGCGATGCGGGCGTACTCGCGCGGCACGAAGAGGCGGCAGTGGATCGGCACTTCGGAGCTCATGCCCATCCGCCGGTCGACCTGGATCAGGTCCATCGTCGCGAGCTTTTCCTGGACCTCGCGGATCTTCTCGAGCGCCGGCGCCGCGTCGATCGACTGTTGCATGACGCCGACCTTCACGTCCGCGACGATGTAGGTCTTCTTGGCCGAACGGTTCTTGATCCGGGTGGCATAGACGGGGGAGCCGTACTCGGTCGTCTTCTCGCCCGAACGCGCGAGGGCGCGCAGCTCCTCGCCCGACAGGTCCCGCGCGATGGATTTCGCGCGAATCGTTCGGGGAGAGATCGTCGCGACGGTGCTCATGGCAGCAAGTCCTTTCCTGGGAGCAAGTTGGTCGAAACGGGAGACGCTATTTATACCACTAGAGGCCGATCTCGTCGGCGATCGGTTTCAAGGCCTCGATCAGAAAGCCGATGTGCTCTTCCAACGGGACTCCCATGGCCTCGGCCCCGCCGTAGACGTAGGACCGGTCGACCGATCGGGCGAAGGCCTTGTCTTTCAGACGCTTGACGACGGAAGTGACCGGCAGGTCGGCGATTTTCTTCGTTGGCCGGACCTTCACGCAGGCCCCGATGAAGCCCACGAGCTCGTCGCAGGCGTAGATGGCCTTCTTCATCGGGGTGTCCCGGGGGATCTTCATGTAGTCGGCGTGGGATTCGATGGTCGAGACCATGTCTTCCGCATAGCCGCGCTCGCGCAGGATGCGTCCGCCCACGTGAAGGTGCGTGTCTTCGGTCGGATTCTGCTCGTAGTCGAAGTCGTGCAGCATCCCGACGATGCCCCATCGCTCGATTTCGGCGGGGTCGGTCACGCCCGCACGCCGCGCGCAGGCGCGCATCGCCTCTTCGACGGCACGCCCGTGCTTGCGCAGCGCGTCGGACTGCGTGAACTCGAAGAGCAGGGCGTGCGCCTCATCGCGGGTCGGCCAGCGTCCGTCGGCCATGCTCCGATTCTATCCGCGCCCGCCCGCGAGTTCGCGAAGAGCAGAACGATGTCGAAGTGGGGTCAACGCTGAAATCCTGAATTCGTGTCGAAGTGGGGTCAACGCTGAAATCCTGAATTCGTCGACGCCGGGTCAGGAAATCAGCGTTGACCCCGCCCCCCGGGGAGATCGGCTGGCCGGGTGCACACGAAAATGTGCATAAATGGCCACTTTCGGGCTTCAAATGGTCGAATTGGACCTTGATTTTGGCCGAAATGACCATAAAATTCTGCCCGGACGTCAAAAAAAAGGGGGCGGCATGGCAAAAGCGAAGGTCCTGAAATTCGACGCGGCGGGTCCGGGTCTCTCGAAGACCGAGATTCTCAAGGTGTGCGAGGCGGAGAACGTCCGCTTCATGCGCCTGCAGTTCACCGACATCTTCGGCGTCATCAAGAACGTCGAGCTGCCGAGCTCGCAGTTCACGAAAGCGCTCGACGGTGAGATCCAGTTCGACGGCTCCTCGATCGAGGGCTTCACCCGGATCGAAGAGTCCGACATGAACCTCGTGCCCGATCTGAACTCCTTCGCCATCTACCCCTGGGCGCACAAGGCCGGCGAAAAAGTCGGGCGCCTCATCTGCGACGTCTACACGCCCGACGGGAACCCCTTCTCGGGCTGCCCGCGCATGAGCCTGCGCAAGCAGATGGACAAGGCCTCGGCCCTCGGGTACACCATGGTCACGGGCCCGGAGGCGGAGTTCTTCCTGTTTCGCCGGGACGCCGACGGTAACCCGATCGTCGACACCCACGACGAGGGCGCCTACTTCGACCTGACGCCGGTGGACCGCGGCGAGGAAGCCCGCCGGGACATCGTGATCGCTCTCGAGCAGATGGGCTTCGAGGTCGAGGCCGCGCACCACGAGGTCGCCGCCGGCCAGCACGAGATCGACTTCAAGTACGCCGACGCGATCACGACCGCCGACCGGGTCTCGACCTTCCGCTTCGTCGTCAAGAAGGTCGCGCTCGACCACGGGCTGCACGCGACCTTCATGCCGAAGCCGATCTACGGCATCAACGGCTCGGGCATGCACGTCCATCAATCCTTCCTCGACAAGAAGGGCAACAACGTCTTCTACGACGCCAAGGCCAAGTACCAGCTCTCGAAGACGGCGCTGAACTACACGGGCGGCATCCTGCGCCACGCCCGCGGCTTCGCGGCGATCACGAACCCGCTGGTGAACTCGTACAAGCGCCTGGTGCCGGGCTACGAGGCCCCGATCAACGTCGCCTGGTCGATGCGCAACCGGTCGCCGCTCGTCCGCGTGCCGGCCCGCCGCGGCATGGGGACGCGCATCGAGGTCCGGATGCCCGACCCGTCGTGCAACCCGTACCTGGCGTTTGCCGTGATGCTCGCCTCCGGCCTCGACGGCGTCAAGAACCGGATGGATCCGGGCGAGCCGGTCGACCGCAACATCTTCAAGATGAGCGAGCGCGAGAAGCGGCGCCTGAAGATCGACCAGCTTCCGGCCAACCTCTCGGAAGCCTGCGACAACCTGGAGAAGGACGAGGTCGTCACCGACGCGCTCGGCGAGCACATCCTCACGCACTACCTCGAGGCCAAGCGCGGCGAGTGGGCCGAGTACATCTCGAGGGTGCAGCCCTGGGAGACCGAGAAGTACCTGGAAACTTACTGAAAACACCAGTTATTCCTGATTTTATAAGGCCAGATATGGATCTGGCCTTATTTTTTTCAGTACCGGCAGGTTCTGGAATTGTCGGCCGTACGGTACGTTAACGAGAGACGACTGGAGGCCGCATGAACTTGCGCTCCATCTCCTGTCTGACTCTCGCGCTCGCCTCCGCCCGCGCCGCTTCCGGCCAGACCGTGCGCGAGAACGTGTCGGTCGAGGTGATCACCGTCCGCCTGACCGCCCGCGACGCCGCGGGGAAGCGGATCGAGGACCTCAAGGCGGACGATCTCGTGCTGAAGGTCGACGGGAGGGTCGTTCCGATTGAGACGTTTTCGGCGCTGCCCGCACCTGACCTCGTGGATGGCGACGACGCGTCGGTGTCCATGGGGGCGCCGGGCGGGATACTGCCGGTCGCTCGACCCACCGACGCCCCGCCCCTCCGGATCATGGTGTTCGTGGACGAGGTCGAATCGCATCCGTTCGATCGCAAGGACGTCTGCGCGGAGCTCGCGCGCTACCTCTCGTCGCCCGGCCCCGCCGACAGAGAGTTTCGGGTGGCCCGGTACGACGGGGCGCTTTCCATGGACCCGGCATGGACGCAGGACGCCGAGGCCGTCGCGGCGACCCTCCTCCAGATCGGCGCCGGCGGCAAAGTGGCGCGGATGCCGGGTCCCGGCAGCCTGGCGTCGGAAGTGGGCCCCAGCGCCGGAGGGAGTTTCTTTTCCCTGGAGTGGCTCTACCTCCACCGGGCCAACGTGGCCGAGGCCCTTCTCGAGGCGCTGGCCGCGTTTCCCCAATCGCCGGGAAAGGGCCGGCTTCTCATCGTCGGCGGAGGGTCGTCCTTGATGCGCCCGGGCGATCTCGCGTTCGCCCCGAGCGCGTCGTCGCTCACGGCGCCGCTCAACCCCGTGGCAGTCCAGGACGAACGCGCGAAATTCCGGCGGTCTCCGGCGCAGACCAACATCGACCAGGAGCGATCCCGAGAGACTCAACGAGCGGCGTTCGAGATCTGGAGCCGCGCCGTGAATCCCCGGGGCGCCGACCTGTCGGCCGACGATGTCGTCGCCAAGGCGCTCGAGCGGGACATCGAGCTCGTCCCCGTCTTCATCGAGGCGCTGAGCCGCGGCGAATTCAACCTGTCCAGCAAGACTGTCGACCAGACGCCGATCCTGAGCCCGCACGTCGAAACGGCGTCGGCGATGATCGGCATCGCGGGCGATACCGGGGCCGAGGCGATCACGATCGGGCGCCAGGCGGCCGCCCGTCTCCACGAAATCGAAAACCGTGCCGAATACCTGCTGAGCTTCCGCGATCCGATTGCCGATCACGGACAACACCGGGTCGCGGTGACCTGCCGTCGTCCCGGCGTGACGCTTGTGTACCGGCGTGGCTATCGAATCCCGGAGGAGAGCGAACGGGTCCTCGACACGGTGGTGGCGGGGCTGCGGGAGTCGAGCCCGGGCGTCGACCCGATGAACGTCGCGATCACCCAGACGCCGGCGACGGACTCGAAGAAGCACCGGGCGACGAGCCTCAGGCTGGCCTACGACCCGCCGCTCGAGACAGGAGCCTCGGGCGAGCGTCCCGTCTCGGTCGTCGCGGTCGGTGAGGACCGGCACGGCAATCGCACGGAGCCGATCGAGTGGGAGGGGACCTCGCTTCGGGAGGAGGACGGCGGCAGCTTCCAGACGAGTATCCTCTTGAACGTCCCGCCCGAATACGCGTGGAGCGTCGCCGTGAAAGATCAGCCGACGGGTTTGACGTCCTACGTGCTGGTTCGCCCGCCGGGCCGCTGAGTGCAGATCCTGTCGTACCCGATCGGCCTCCTGATCGGGCTCTTCCCGATCGCGGTCGACCTGGGGGAGAGCCGCGCGCCGGCGCACGTGCTGCTCGACGGCCGGCCGGTCTGCGACGTCAGCGAGCGCTCGCCGGGTTGTCAGGTGGACCTCGGCCCGGATCCGCGCGTCCACCTGCTCGAGCTCCTGCGCACCGACGGCGCCGGCCGCGTGACCGAGCGCGTCGCCCGCTGGGTGAATCGCCCGGGCATCGAGCCCGAGGTGCTCGTCTCCGGGAGCTGCGACGAGAAGACGTCCGTGTGCGAATTCGGCGTGACCTGGGCGCACCCGGAAAAGCTCGACCCGAAGAAGCTCGCGCTCCAGCTCGACGGCGCGAAGCGCTGGGAGGAGGTCAGTCACCGCGTGGCGTTCCCGATCGCGAAGGGGCAGAAGCCGCAGATCGTCTCGTGCGACGTCGAGTTCCCCGACGGCACGCGCGCCACCTACTCGCGGACGCTCTACGCGTTCAACCCGGAAGAGGCGCAGGCGTCGCTCGCTTCGATCCCGGTGCTGGCGGAGCCCGGCGCCGGCGCGACGGAGACGATCGCGGCGCGCGTGAAGGAAGCCGGCCTCCCGGTGCGGGCCGTCGAAGAGACGGAGCCCGAAGTCACGTTCGTCATGGACCCCCGGGCGCTCGACCTGATGGTCGAAATGGGCGTGACGATGTCCGGAGAGCGGATTCGCCGCTGGCCGGCCTTCGGGTCGACGGCGTTCGAGAAGGTGCACGTCGTCTTTCCGGCCGAGTCCCTCCCGGCCGATACCCTCAAGCTCGATCGGCTCGGAGCGATTTTTCCCTGGGGCATCCGATCGTCGCGTTTCTCGCGCTATGCGGACGCGGTCGCCGCGGCTGGCTACGGCCTCGGCGCGTCGCCGCACCGCCGCGCGGTCGTCCTGATCCTCTCCGGTTTCTCGCGGCCCAACGCGAGCAGCTTCACCGCCGCGCAGGCGCGCGCCTACCTCGAAGAGGTCATGGTGCCGCTCGTGGTCTGGCGCGTGGGCAACGTCTCCGCGCCGGAGTGGCCGGCCGGGCCGATCCTCGAAAGCCGGCGGGACGTCCTCAAGGCGCTCGAGGACCTGCGGCAGCAGGTCGACCGTCAGCGCATCCTCTGGCTCGAAGGGTTTCACGACACGCGGTTTCTCGGCCGGTGGCTGGTTCCCGGAGTCGCGCTCGCCGGGAGGGATGCGCCGTCTCCTTCCGACGCCGAAATCGCAGCGACGCCCGGGCAGGCGCCGGTCCCTTCGCTCGGCCCGGACGGCGGCCCGGTGCATGCGCTCGCCGCGTCGGCGGACGGCGCGAGCGTCTATGCCGGAACGCATGGCGGCGTCTTTCGTTCCCGCGACCGCGGCGGGCTCTGGGAATCGGCGTCGGCGGGCCTGCCGTTGTCGCCCGTGCGGTGCCTCGAGGTCGACGCGTCTTCCGAGGTCGTCTTCGCGGGGACGGACGAGGGCCTTTTCGAGAGCACGGACGCCGGCACCCACTGGCGACGGACCTCCGGAGAGGCCGGCGCCGTGCCGATCGTCTCGCTGGCGCTCGATCCCGCCGGGCGGCTTCTGTACGTCGGAACGACCGGGCACGGCGTTCTGCGGAGCGACGACGGTGGTGAGACGCTTCTCTCGACCGCGCTCGGACGCGGCGACGCGCGCGCGCTGGCCGTCGACCCGAAGGACCGCGCTCTCCTCGCGGCGACGGAGAGCGGCGTCTTCCGGAGCGTCGATCGCGGTTGGACGTGGGTCGAATGCGGCCGGCTGCCGGCGCGGACGCTGGCCCTCGGGTTCGACGCGAAGGGAGTTCTCTTCGCCGCGACGGCGGGGCAGGGCCTGTGGTCGAGTGCGGACTCCGGCGCGACGTGGCGCAAGACCGGGCTCGTCGGGTCTTTCCTGACCTCGGTCGCGTTCGGGCCGGCCGCATCGCGCCTGGTCTTTTCGGGCTCCCCGGACGGCATTTTCGTCTCGCAGAACGCCGGCGCGGCGTGGAAGCTCGCGCACGTCGGGCCGGTCGAGGCGCTCGTGGCGGGAACGGGCGCGCCCCTGGCCGGATCGGCGCGCGGGGCGCTGCGGCGGCTCGACTCGGGCGGCTGGAAGGACGCGAGCGCGGGCCTGACGGCTTCGATCGCTTACGCCGTGGCGCCCGACACCGCCGGCGGCCTGTATGCGGCGACGTCTTCCGGCCTGGTCCGCTGCGAGGGTCCGTCGGCGTGCGCGGGGGTGCCGGGAGTCCCCGAGGGCGTCGTGGCCGACGCGGTCGTTCGGTTCCCGCGCGGCGACGACCTCTGCATCGGAACCACGGGAAGCATCGCGCGGAGCGAGGACTCGGGCGCGACGTGGTCGTTCGTGCCGACGCGCGCCGCGTTTCACCTGGCGCTCGACCCGGCGAAGCCGGACGTCATCCTCGCCGCGGCGCGCGAGGGCGTGCTCAAGTCCGAGGACGGCGGGAGGCACTGGTACCTCGCCGTCGCCGGGATGGAGAAGACTTTCGCGCTCCAGCTCGGCCACGATCCCGCGGAGCCGGACACCTACTACGCGGCGACCGCCGGCGGCGGCGTCTTTCGTACGGTCGACGCGGCGCGAAGCTGGAAGGCCGGCGGGGCGGCGCTGACGCGCCGGATCGTTCGTTCGGTCGCGGCGGATCCCGTGGATCGGCAGGTCATCTGGGCGGGGACCGACTCCGGGGTTTTCCGCAGCGACGATCGCGGCGAGGACTGGCTGCCGGCGTCGGAGGGACTCCCGCGCGCGCCCGTCTACGCGCTCGCGGCGGACCCGGAGATTCCGGGCGCGCTCTTCGCCGGAACGGCGGCGGGGCTCTTTCGCTCGGCCGACGGCGGCCAGCACTGGGAGGCGTTCCCGAAGGAGGGCCTGCGCGCCGCGGTGCTGTCGCTCTCGCTCGACCGCGCCGCCGGGTCCCTCATCGTCGGCTCGCTCGGCGCCGGCGTTTTTTGCGTCCCTTTGCCGGACGAAAACCCGCCGCGCTAGACTCCGCGCCCGTGGGTGTGGGTTCGAAGAGGTTCCGCGAGAGGCTCGCGTCGGGACGGCCGCTCGTCCTCGATGCCGCCATGGGCACGGAGTTGCAGCGGCGCGAGACGCGCACGGCGCTGCCGCTCTGGAGCGCGCGGCCGCTGCTGGACGACCCCGAGATCGTGTGGACGATCCACGGCGACGAGGTCGCCGCCGGCGCCGACGTCCTGACGGCGGACACGTTCCGCACGCACGCACGGACCCTCGGCAAGGCCGGCCTCGAGGAGCGCGCGGGCGAGCTGACGGCCCTGGCGGTGCGCCTGGCGCACCAGGCCGCCGCCGCGCCGGGCCGCGAGGTCTTCGTCGCGGGCTCGCTCTCGCCGCTCGAGGACTGCTATCGGCCGGACCTCGCGCCCGACGACGCCGCGCTCGCGCGCGAGCACGGCGCCCAGGCTCGATTTCTCGCCGACGCGGGCGTGGACCTGATCCTCGCCGAAACCCACAACAGCGTCCGCGAAGCGGCGGCGGCCGCGCGGGCCGCGAAGGCGGCGGGGCTGCCCTTCGTCGTTTCGCTCGTGACGGACGGCGCGGGAAAGCTCCTCTCGGGCGAGACGATTGGCGAGGCCGCGGCGGCGCTCGCGCCCCTCGAGCCGGACGCGCTCGGCATCAATTGCGTTCCGGCGGCGCGGCTCGCCGGGGATCTGGCGCTGCTCGCCGCGGCTGCCCCGGGGATGGCGCTGGTGGCTTACGGCAACCTCGGGCTTCCGGCCGACGGTCCCGGGTGGGCGTTTACCGAGGAGCTCGAGCCCGAGGACTACGCCCGCGAAGCCTCTCGCTGGCTCGCCCTCGGCGCGCGCATGATCGGCGGCTGCTGCGGGACGACCCCGGCGTTTACGAGAGCGGTGAGGTCGATAGTCGAGGGGGGAAGCCCCCCTCACCCTCGCCCTCTCCCCCCGCCGGGGGGAGAGGGTTAAGAGGAGCGCCCCTCCGGCCGTCCCTCGGTCTCGATCTCGTAGACGTCGATGCCGGTGCCGGCCCGCGTGAACATCTGGATGGGGCTCTTCCACGCCAGGGCCTTCCACCACGCCCTCCGCGTCTTGCCGAAGATCGCGAGCGTGATGCCGTGCTCACGGGCAAAGCGCAGGAGCTCCGCGGCCACGTCCTCGGCGGCGAGCCAGACGACCTTGGCGCCGAGCTCCATGGCGAGCGTGACGTTCTCGTTCAAGAGCCGGTGCTCGCGGGCCGAGATGCGCTGCGGACTCTCCTTCGGCGTGCGCACGTAGACGGCGAACCAGTTCGTGTTGAGCTTTCCGGCGAGCGCGGACGCGCGCCGCAGCAGGAGGCGTGTCGTCTCCGAGTTGGACGACATCGCGACCATGACCTTGATGCCGACGGACTCGGTCGCGGTGGTGCGGTCGGGGCCGCGCCGCTCGGCCTCGAGGCGGTCGGCGATCTGCCGCATCGCGAGCTCGCGGAGCGACGCGAGGTTCTCTTCGGTGAAGAAGTTCTCGAGCGCCGGCCCGATGCGCTCGGCCGGGTAGATCTTCCCGGCCTTGAGGCGCTCGCGCAGCTCCTCGGAAGGCAGGTCCACGTTCACGATCGCGTCGGCCTGGCGGAGGATCCGGTCGGGCACGCGCTCCTGGACGTCGACGCCCGTCACGCGCGAGACGATGTCCTGCACCGACTCGAAGTGCTGGATGTTGACGGCCGTCATGACCGAGATCCCGGCCGCGAGCAGGTCCTCGACGTCCTGGTAGCGCTTGACGTTCTCGGCGCCCGGGACGTTGGTGTGGGCGAGCTCGTCGACGATGACGACCTCGGGCTTGCGCCGCAGCACCGCGGGCAGGTCCATCTCCTCGAGCGTCCGGCCCTTGTACGGGATCGAGCGGCGCGGGATGACCTCGAGGCCCGACACGCGGTCGGCCGTCTCCGCGCGGCCGTGGGTCTCGACGACGCCGACGACCACGTCGACGCCCTGCTTCCGGAGCAGGTGCGCGTCCTCGAGCATCTGGTAGGTCTTGCCGACGCCCGCGGCGTGTCCGATGTAGATCTTGAGCTTTCCGCGCCGCGACTTCTCGAGCAGCTTCAGGAAGACGTCCGGGGAGGTTCTCCGGGACTCTTCCTGCGGCATGCCGAATTCTAACGGGTCGCCGGGAGCGACCGGTCGAGGTCGAGGTTGGTCAGCAGGACGTTGACGCGCGGCTCGCCGAAGAGGCCGAGCGTCCGCGGCTCGACGTGGCGGCGGATGACCTCGGCGACCTGCTCCTCGGTCGCGCCGCGCGCCTTCGCGATCCGCAGCGTCTGCCAGAGGGCGGCGTCGGGGGAAAGGTGCGGGTCGAGGCCCGAGGCCGACGTCGTGACGAGATCCGCGGGCACCGGGCCCGTCTCGCCCGGCCGGTCGGCCCGGGCGGCGGCGACCGCGGCTTCGACCGCCTTCGCGAGGTCGGCGCTGGTGGGTCCGAGGTTCGTCCCGCCCGAGGCCGTGGCGTCGTAGCCGTCCTTGCCCGCCGCCGAAGGGCGCGGGTGGAGATAACCGGGGTTCTTGAAGCCCTGCCCGATGAGCGCCGAGCCGACGACTCGGCCGTCGGCGGTCACGAAGGAGCCGTCGGCCTGATCCTTCCAGAAAGCGCGCGCCACGGCCGTCACCGCCGCCGGGTAGGCGCCGCCGAGCAGGACCGTCAGGACCAGGACGAAGAGCGTCGAGCGAATGGCGAGTTTCATGGCAGGCTCCTTCACGCCAGATGCAGAGCGAGGACGACCCAGTCGATCAGCTTGATGCCGACGAACGGGATCACGACGCCGCCGACGCCGTAGATCCAGAGGTTGCGGGTGAGGATGCGCGCGGCGCCGAGCGGACGGTACTTCACGCCGCGCAGCGCGAGCGGGATCAACGCGATGATGATCAGCGCGTTGAAGATGACGGCCGAAAGGATCGCGGACTTCGGGTTGCCGAGGCGCATGACGTTGAGCGCGTTGAGCGCCGGATAGGTCGCCGCGAACATCGCCGGAAGAATCGCGAAGTACTTGGCGACGTCGTTGGCGATCGAGAACGTCGTCAGCGACCCGCGTGTCATCAGGAGCTGCTTGCCGATCTCGACGATCTCGATCAGCTTCGTCGGGTTCGAATCGAGGTCGACCATGTTGCCCGCCTCGCGGGCCGCCTGGGTGCCCGTGTTCATCGCGACGCCGACGTCGGCCTGGGCCAGCGCGGGCGCGTCGTTGGTGCCGTCGCCGGTCATCGCGACGAGGTTGCCGCTCTCCTGCTCCTTGCGGATCAGCGCGAGCTTCTGCTCGGGCGTCGCCTGCGCGAGGAAATCGTCGACCCCGGCCTCGCGGGCGATCGCGGCCGCCGTGAGCGGGTTGTCGCCGGTGATCATGATCGTCCGGATGCCCATCGCGCGCAGCCGGTCGAAGCGGTCGCGCATGCCCGCCTTCACCACGTCGCGCAGCGCCACGACGCCGAGCACTTTCGGGCCGTCGGCCACCAGCAGCGGCGTCGCGCCCTCGGCCGAGATCCTGTTCAGGAGATCCGAGACGGCGGGGTCGATCGTCCCGCCCTGGCCGCGAACCCAGTCGGCGACGGAGTCGCCGGCGCCCTTGCGGATCTGGCGGCCGTTGAAGTCGACGCCCGACATGCGCGTCTGCGCCGAGAACGGCACGAACCGCATGCCTTCCATGCGCCGCGCGCGCAGGCCGAACCGGTCCTTGGCGAGGATCACGATCGAGCGGCCTTCCGGCGTCTCGTCGGAGAGCGACGAGAGCTGGGCCGCCTCGGCGAGATCGCCGGGCAGGACGTGAGGCGCCGGGAGGAATTCGGTGGCCTGGCGGTTGCCGAGCGTGATCGTGCCCGTCTTGTCGAGGAGCAGCACGTTGACGTCGCCGGCGGCCTCGACGGCGCGGCCGGACATGGCGAGCACGTTGTGCTGGAGGACGCGGTCCATTCCCGCGATGCCGATGGCCGAGAGCAGCCCGCCGATCGTCGTCGGGATCAGGCAGACGAGCAGAGCGATGAGCACCGGCGTCGTCGCCGTCCCCTTCGCATAGAGGGCGAACGGGCGCAGCGTCACCGTCGCGATCAGGAAGACGATCGTCAGTCCCGACAGAAGGATGGAGAGGGCGATCTCGTTGGGCGTCTTCTGGCGCGAGGCGCCTTCGACGAGCGCGATCATCCGGTCGAGGAACGTCTCGCCGGGGTTCGAGGTGATCTCGACGACGATGCGGTCCGAGAGGACCCGCGTGCCTCCCGTGACCGCCGAGCGGTCGCCGCCGGATTCCCGGATCACCGGCGCCGACTCGCCGGTGATCGCCGACTCGTCCACGGACGCGATGCCCTCGACGACGGTGCCGTCGCCGGGGATCACCTGGCCCGCCTCGACGATCACGCGGTCGCCCCGGCGCAGGCTCGTCGCCGGGACGTTCTCTTCGCCCTTGCGCGTGACCCGGCGGGCCATCGTCTCGGTCCGGCCGCGCCGCAGGGCGGCGGCCTGCGCCTTGCCGCGCCCCTCGGCCATCGCCTCGGCGAAGTTGGCAAAGAGCAGCGTGAACCAGAGCCACACGGCGATCTGCAGGTTGAAGAGGACGTCCTTGCCGCGCGCCACGTCGCGGACGAGGAGCACCGTCACGAGCGCGGCCCCGATCAGGACGACGAACATGACGGGGTTTCGCGCCTCCTGGCGCGGGTCGAGCTTTCGAAAAGCGTCGGAGGCGGCCGCGCGGACGATCGCGCGATCGAAGAGGGAAGTGCGTTTCGGCGGAGCCACGGCGTCCTCCTCTAGAAAAGCGTCCCGGCCTTCATCAGGAGCTGTTCCACGATCGGACCCAGCGAGAAGGCGGGAAAGAAGGTCAGCGCGCCCACGATCAGGATCACGCCGACGAGCAGCAGCGAAAAGAGCGGCCCCGTCACCGGGAAAGTGCCGACCGACTCGGGGACCTTCTTCTTGGCGGCGAGCGAGCCGGCGATCCCGAGGATCGGGATCAGCATGAAGAAGCGGCCGAGGAACATGTCGATGCCGAGGGTCGTGTTGTAGAACGGCGTGTTCGCGTTCAAGCCGGCGAAGGCGGATCCGTTGTTGCCGGCGCCGGAAGTGAACGCGTAAAGGAGCTCCGAGAAGCCGTGGGGTCCTTTGTTCGCGAGCGAGGACAGGCCGGCCGGGAGCACCGAGGCCGCGGCGCTGAAGCCGAGAATGCACAGCGTCAGGATCAGGACCGAGAGCATCGCGAGCTTGACCTCGTGCGCCTCGATCTTCTTGCCGAGGTACTCGGGCGTCCGGCCCACCATCAGGCCGGCGATGAAGACCGAGAGGACGATGAAGAGGAACATTCCGTAGAGGCCGGCGCCGACGCCGCCGAAAATGATCTCGCCCGAGGCGATGTTGGCGAGCGGCACGAGACCGCCGATCGGCGTGAACGAGTCGTGCCAGGAGTTGATCGCACCGCACGAGGCGTCGGTCGTGATCGTGGCGAAGAGCGCGGAGTCCCCGATCCCGAAGCGGACCTCTTTGCCCTCCATGTTCCCGCCCGTGCCGCCCGCCGTCGGCAGCGCCGCCACGCCCAGCTTCTGGTGGATCGGGTTTCCCTTCTGCTCGGCCACGCCGCAGACGAGGACGCCGACGAGGAACATCAGCGCCATCGCGCCGAAGACCGCCCAGCCGTGGCGGACCGAGCCGGTCATGCGCCCGAGCGTGTTGGTCAGGCCCGCGCCGATCGCGAAGATCAGGACGAGCTGGAGGAAGTTCGTTCCGGGTGTCGGGTTCTCGTAGGGGTGCGCGGAGTTCGCGTTGAAGAAGCCGCCGCCGTTGGTGCCCAGCTCCTTGATCGCCTCCTGGGAGGCGACGGGTCCCTGCGCGATTTTTTGTTCGACGCCCTCGACCGTCTTCACGGCCACGTCCGGCCGGAAGTTCTGGACGACGCCGCGCGAGACGAAGAAGAGCGCGGCGAGAAACGACAGAGGCAGCAGGACCCAGAGAATCGCCCGCGTGCAGTCCGACCAGAAGTTGCCGATGCCGGCCGCCTTCTCGCGGGCGACGCCGCGGATCACGGCGACCGCGATCGCGATGCCCGTCGCCGCCGAGAGGAAATTGTGGAGGGCGAGGCCGGCCATCTGGGTGAAGTGCGACATCGTGCTTTCGCCCGAGTAGCCCTGCCAGTTGGTGTTCGTCGTGAAGGAAACGGCGGTGTTCCACGCGGAGTCGGGCGCGACCGCGCCGAACTTGTTCGGGTTGAACGGCAGGAACTGCTGGAGGCGCTGCATCGCGTACAGGATCACCAGCGAGGCGGCGTTGACGATGAGCATCGTCACGGTCCAGTCCACCCAGCTCTGGTCCTTCGCCGCGTCCACGCCGCAGACGCGATAGATCCCGCGCTCGACCGGCCGCAGGATCGGATCGAGGAACGTCTTCTCTCCCGAGAACACCCGCTTCATGTAGCCGCCGAGGAGCGGCGTGAGGGCGACGAGGATCGCGACGTAGGCGGCGATCTCGACGAGGTTGATCGTCGTCATGGCGTTACACCTTCTCCGCCCGGACCATCGCCCAGAGCAGGTACCAGAGCAATCCGAGAGTCACGGCCAGACCGAGCACGTCTTCCCATCCCATGGCGTCTCCTCAAATCCTGTCGCAGCGGCGCGTGTAGACGACCGACAGCCAGAAGAGAACGATCGTGGCGACGATGAAGATGACGTCGAGCATGTTCCCTCCTCAGAACGAGTAGCCGAGCTCGATGAGCCCGCCGTTGCCCTTCGAGTCTCCATTCTTGATCGAGTAGGCCGCGTAGGCCGTCCACTGTCCGAAGGCGTACGTGAAGCCGGGGGAGAAGTAGCCGATCGAGTTCACGCCGCTGTACCAGTCGGCGGCGAGTGTCAGGCCCTTGACCCAGGGCAATGGCTGTTCGAGCGACATCAGCGCGCCGCCCGTCGAGGTCGGTTTGGCGTAGCCGGCCGAAGAATACCAGCCCCCGGCGGAGACGCGCGTCTCGAGGCCCGCGATGCGATAGGACGCGAAGCCGTAGCCCATGCCGGACGGGTTCCCGTCCTCGCTGCCCTTCAGGTAGAACAGGCCGTAGCCGCCGGTCGTCAGCGTGAAGCCTCCCGAATGCACGGGCTGGAACTTCACCGCGACGTTCGCGGTCGGGACGATCCCGCCCGGCGAGTTGAAGCCGCCGAAGTTGACGCCGCCTTCCATGCCGGGGACGATGCCGACCACGCCGCGGATGGTCGTCGACGAGAAGCTCGGCTCGGTCGGCCGGAAGAGCTCGTCCACCTCCGTGTAGACCTTGCCCGGTTCGAGCACGTCCGCCGACGGCACGTTGAAGACGGTCTGCTGCGCGAGCGCGCCGGCGGCGAACGACGAGAGAAATATCGCGGCGGCGACGAGCCTCGCCCGGGGGGCCTGCCTCTCGGGAGAGCGCCGCCGCTCGAACACCCTCTCGTCCGCTTTCCAGAGAATCATCGCTCGCCGGCCGCAGGCAACGTATGCCACGAACCCGGCTGCGACGAGAGGTGTTTGCATCTCGGGGATCGCCAGAGCCGCGATACATCCTCCGACGAGAGCGATGAACGCCAGCGCGGCGTAGACCTTTGCTTTCGGCGCGTCTTTCATGGCGAGAGCATGAACGTCGAAACGAGAAGAAGTCCGGAAGACGGACGAAGGAATCGCGGAAGACATGATCAAACCTCTCGAAGTTCCGGAGCGGCTCTTCAGCGGCTTCTGTCGAGGGCGCGCGGGTAGGCCGACCGCTCGCGGCGCGCCGATCCGAAGCGCGCGGTGGGCGCGGACATCGAACGGCCGAGGGACAGGGCCCCGGCCGAGCCCGCGATCAGTCCGGCTCGAACGGATTCGCGTGCGTCCGTCTCCCAGGGCGAGGATTCCTGCGTCCGGAAGACGATGCCGTCTGCGTGGCAGAGAGCCAGGGCTCGCCGGGTGCAGGCGACGTAGCCCACGAACGAAGCCGCGACGATCGCCACCTGGAATCGAGGGGCGAGGAGGGCGATGAGACAGCCTCCGAAGAGCACCGCGAGCCCCCATCCACCGAACCGAATGGCTTTTCGCTTGTCGTCCATGGGCGCGAGGATCTCGCGCGACGGAAGAAGAAGTCCGGAAGAGGAGCGGAAGAATTGCGGAAGACGGATGTCCTTGGGCCCGGGGACCTTACGTCCCGCGAGCACTAATCCGGGGAAAATCGGTAGCCGACCCAGGGCTCGGTGCGGAACCAGCGGGGTTGAACCGGGTCGTTCTCCAGCTTGCGCCGCAGGCCGCCCATGTGGACGCGGAGCGTGTCGTTGGTGACTCCGGCCGTCGTGCCCCAGACCTCGGCCATGAGCTGCCGGTGGGTCCAGACCGCGCCGGGTTTCCGGAGCATCGTGGCGAGTATCGAGAACTCGATCGGGGTCAGGTGGACCGCGCGCCCGTTTTTTCGGACAGTCCGCTCCTCGAGCGCGACTTCGACGTCGCCGAAGCGCGCGAGCGCCGGGCCGCGCGCGGGCTCGCCGCGGCGCAGCAGGGCCCGGGCGCGCGCGACGAGCTCGGCGACGCCGAACGGCTTGGTGACGTAGTCGTCGGCCCCGGCGTCGAGGAGGCGCACCTTCTCGCGCTCCTCGCCGCGGACGGTCAGCACGAGGATCGGTACGGACGACTTCCGGCGGATCTCCTGGACGAGCTCGAGCCCGTCCACGCGCGGCATGGCGAGGTCCGTGACCACGAGGTCGAAGGTCCCGTCGCCGAACCGCTCGAGACCCTCCTGGCCGTCGATCGCCGAGACCACCTCGTGTCCCTCGCGCTCGAGCGCGTCCCGCACGACCTTGCGGATGCCCGGCTCGTCGTCGATCGCGAGGACGCGGCTCATGGGGCGATTCGCGGCAGGGAGATCTCGAAGAGCGCGCCGCCGCCCTCGGCCGTGTCGAGCCGGACCGAGCCGCCGTTCAACTCGACCAGGCTGCGCGCGATCGAGAGGCCGAGGCCGATGCCCGGCAGGCTCCCGGCGTCCCCGAGCCGCACGAAGCGCTCGAAGACGCGTCCGCGCTCGGAGGACGGAACGCCCTTGCCCTGGTCCGCCACGCGGAAGACGACGTGCGCGTCGTCGGCGGTGACCGACACGTGAATCGTCGTCCCCGGAGGCGAGTAGCGGGCCGCGTTCTCGAGGCCGTGGCCGAGGGCCTCGGTCATCTGCGCGGGGTCGACCTCGACGGCGAGCTCGGGCGCCGGAGGCTCGAGATACAGCGAGTGCCCGGCGAGGGCTTCGCCGAAACGCGCGACGGCGGCCTCGACGATCTCGGCGCAGCTGACGCGCTCGCGGCGCGGGCGGGCCATGCCCGAGTCGAGCCGCACGAGATCCATGAGCTCGCCGATTCTCCGGGAGAGCGCGTCGAGCTGCGCGCCGGCGGCGCGCGACGCGTCGGAGCCCCGGCCGTCGGCTTCCCAGTTTTCGATCGCGCCGCGGGCGGCCGCGACGGGGGTCTTGAGGTCGTGGGCGAGCTGGGCGAGGAGCGTCGACTTCATCTGCTCGCTCGTCCGCGTCTCCTCGGCGGCGCGGGCGAGTCGGAGGAAGCGCTCGCGCTCGACCGCGAGGCCGAGCAGCAGGGCGCAGGCCTCGGCCATGCGCTCGCTCGAGCGCAGCCCGCGCGCCACGAGGACGCCGGCGCGCTGGAGCCCGACGGGAATCGGCAGGTAGATGTCCGTGCCGCCGAGGTCCGACGGGTAGGCGGCGGAGTTGCCCTGGCGATGGACGAGCTCGGCGATGTCGGTGCGGAAGGACGCGTTGGCCGTCTCGATCCGCTGCGACAGGACGCCCTGGTCGTCGGCGAGGAGGATCGCGACCTGCTGGCACTGGAGCGCCTGCCGCAGCCGGTCCGCCGCGACGCCGATCAGCGTCTCGCGGTTGGTGTCGGAGAGGAAGCCCTGCGAGAGCTGCGTCAGGGCAATGAGATCGCGCCGCTCCGCCTCGAGCAGGCCGAGGCGCCGCCGCGACAGAGCGGAGAGCCGGCCGATGAGGAGGCCGGAGACGAGGAAGACGAAGAGCGCGGCGACGTTGCGCGGGTCCTGGACCGTCAGCGTGTAGAGGGGCGCGAGAAAAAAGAAATTGAAGCCCAGGGTCGCGAGGAGCGCGGCGACGACCCCCGGTCCGCTCTGCCAGATCGAGGCGCAGAAGAAGACCGCGAGGAGGAGCAGCAGCGCGACGGAGGACTCGTTCAACTGCGGGAACAGCTTCAGGAGGAGGATCGTCGCCCCGACGGCGACGACCGCGGCGGGGTAGCCGATCCACCTCACGGCGGAAAGCTTCATCGCGAGGCCATTCTATCGGCGCGCGCCGGGCGCCTCAGGCCACGAACATCGCGTCGCCGAACGAGTAGAAGCGGTAGCCCTCGCGGATCGCCTCGCCGTAGGCGTCGAGGACGCGCTCCCGTCCCGCGAACGCCGAGACGAGCATGAGGAGCGTCGAACGGGGCAGGTGAAAGTTCGTCAACAGGCCATCGAGCACCCGGAACTCGAAGCCGGGCGTGATGAAGAGATCGGTCGAAAAGCGGCGGTCGCCGGGCTGATCGGCGTCGTCCCGCCGCGCGGCCGCCTCGAGGGAACGGGCGACGGTCGTTCCCACGGCGAGGACCCGCCGGCCGGAAGCCTTCGCGTCGCGGACGGCGGCGCGCGTGGCGGCGGGGAGGAAGACCTCCTCCTCGTGGAGCGCGTGGCCGTCCGTGTCGTCGGCCGTGACCGGCTTGAACGTCCCTGCCCCGACGGCGAGCGTCAGGTCCGCGATCTCGACGCCGCGCGCCCGGATCTTCTCGAGGATCTCGTCCGTGAAGTGCAGACCCGCCGTCGGCGCCGCGACCGCGAGCGGCTCGCGCGCGAACACGGTCTGGTAAGCGTCGCGGTCCTCGGGCCGGTCGGGCGCGCCCGGTGCCCGCCGGATGTAGGGAGGCAGGGGTGTGTGGCCGAGGCGCGAGAGGAGCAGGTCGTCGACCGGCCGGTCGAACAGGACCGTGCGGGTGCCGTCCTCGTCCACCGCCGTCACGTCCGCGGCGACGCCGTCGTCGAAACGCAGATGGCGCCCGGTCTTGGCGCGGCGCCCGGGCCGCGCGAGGGCCGTCCAGCGCCGGCCCTCGTCGAGACGGCGAAGCAGGAAGATCTCGACGAGGCGGCCCTCGGCGTCCTGGCCGTAGAGCCGCGCCGGACGGACGCGGACGTCGTTGCGCACGAGAACGTCCCCGGGGCGGAGGAGGTCCGGGAGCTCGTCGAAGCGGCGGTGCGACGAGGACCCGGCGGCGCGGTCGAGCTGGAGCAGCCGGCTCGAGCCGCGAGGATGGGCCGTCTGGGCGATCCGGTCGGCCGGGAGGTGGTAGTCGAAGAGCGCGACGCGCACGGCGCCAAGGGTATCCGGCTTCGGGTGTCACCGAAGGTAACGAAAACCGCGCGGCCGGGCGCCGGCGGCCGGCCTCGAACCCGCCGAGGCCGCGGGTTTTCAGGCAGTTACCCGCGCGGCGCCCCGCTGGTACGGGGGCTGCAATTGTCAGGGGCTCGAAAGGGCCATTGCATGATCGCCAGACGCGCGGGATCGACCCTCTTTCTGTTCCTCGCCCTGACCGCCGGACTCTGCGCCGGGGCAGTGCTCTCGCTCGGGCTCGCCGGCCGCTGAAGCGCCTGCAGTAGGCTCCGGCGGATGTCGCACGACTATCCGCCGGGCCGCGGGCGCGTCTGTCTCGAGGCGGCCGGCATCCCGATCGAGGGCGTGTCCATCGCCGGCCACGAATCCTTCTACAAGCTGCCGTCGCTCCGGGCGTTGCTCGAGTTCGGGCGCGCTCCCGAGGACGTCGTCGGGTACTCGACCGTGTGCGTGTCGCACGGTCACCTCGACCACATGGCGGGCCTCGCGCACTTTGCCTCGCGGCGGCGGCTCGCGGCCCTGCCGGTCGCCCGCGTGTACCTGCCGCGGGAGGCCGCGCCCCACGCCGCGCGCTGGGTCGAGGCATGCGAGGCGCTCGAGCAGATCGCCTACGAGATCGAGATCGTGCCCGTCGCCGAGGGCGACCGGGTCAAGCTGCGCAACGACCTCGAGTTGACGATCCTGCCCGGGCGCCATCGCGTGCCGACGGTGGGGTTTCTCTTCTCGGAGGTGCGCCACAAGCTCCTGCCGGAGCTGGCCGACAAGGAGGGCCGCGAGATCGCCGCGCTGCGCGAAAAAGGCGTCCCGGTCACGCGGCGCGAGGAGATTCCGCTCCTGGCGTACCCCGGCGACTGCGGCGTCGAGATCTTCGAGGCCTGCCCCGAGCTCTTTCGCGCGCGCGTCCTGCTGCTCGAGTGCTCGTTCGTCGCTCCGGAGGACAAGGCGCGCGCCCGCGAGTACGCCCACATCCATCTCGACGACGTCCTCGAGCGGGCGGACCGCTTCGAGAACGAGGCCGTCGTGCTGACCCATTTCTCGCAGCGCTACGGGCCGGACGAGATCCGCGAAGCGCTGAGGTCGATCCCGCGGCCGCTCGCCGGACGGGTCCAGCCTTTTCTCCCCGACTGACTGGCTGTGGGGGGTGGAATCGAACCACCAACCTTCCGGTTAACAGCCGGACGTTGTACCAATTCAACTACCCCACAGTGGGCCGCCCCATGATACCGGCCGGAGGTCGGGCGCGCGCGCCGCAGTCCGTTTACCGCGGCGGGCAGGATCCCGGGGGCGGCTCCGGGTTCGAGCGGCCGTGCGTACAGCGAGGCCGGTTCTAGCGCGAGAGCGTCGCGTTGCCGCCGGGCATGACGACGTCTCCCTCGGTCACGAGCGGCTTGTAGAAGTCGCCGATGACGACGGTGAGCGAGGAGCCCTGGAGATTTCCCGTGAAGGCGCCGCCGGTGCACCCCGTCATGTCGACGTTGCCGGTCACCTGCGATCCCGACACGCGCCCGCGAAATCCTCCGTTGATGCACGTCGAGTGGATGGTGCCGGTGACGTCAGCGCCGGACTGTTGGAGGGAGATCGTCATCGATGAGCCGGCGCACGGCGCGCTGGATTCGGGTCGATAGGAGCCCGTCCAGGTGCCGGCGACGTTCGCCGCCAGGGCCGGGCCGCTCGCGGGTCCGGCGACGGTGTTGGAGTCCTTGCTGCACGAAACCGCGAGAGCCGAGGCGGCGACGAGGTTCGCGAGAAGCGCCTTTCTCTTCCCGGTCATGGTCGTCCTCCTGGATGGGCCTCTTGTAGCACTTTCCGGGGCGCCCGGCGCGGAATTCAGGTTCAGAGCTTGCCGGGGCGGACGACGTCGAGCGCGGCCTTGCGCTCCTCGACGGCCCACAGCCCGAGGTGACTGCGCCAGGCGGCGGCCGAGGCCCGCTCGAGCACGTACTCCTGACCCCCGCCGGCGGAGTCGGTCAGGCGGAGCACCTCGCGGCGGACGAGTCGGCGGCCGCTCGAGAGCCGCGTTCCGGTGACGATCTTCTGGATCCTCGAGGTCGCGAGCCGCTCGGATTCGCCGAAAACCCCGAAGAAAACGACGTCCGCCTCCGTCAGCCCGAGGACTCCGGGGAGCCGCCGGCGGACGCCGACCGAGCGCTCGGCCCGCGTCAGCAGCCGGAAGCCTTCGGGCGACTCGTCGAGAAGCCGGCGCGCGAGCCTGTCCTGGGCGCGCCGGAAGAGCGCGCGCGGCACGAGCGCCGCCACGGCGACGGCCGCGGCGGCGGCGAGAAGAACGAGGACGAGCGCGTTCACTCGTCCCCAAGATATCGCCTACGGACCGTAGAGCAGCAGGCCGAAGCTCTTGACGAGGAAAACGGCCATCTGGCCGCGCGTGTTCGGATTGTCCGGGCAGTACATCAGCGGCGAGGCCTGGCAGCCGCCGGTGATCTCCCGGTTGTACAGGTCCTCGATCCACGGCGCGAAGTTGTCGTCGGCCGGCACGTCGGTGAAGATTCCCTGGGCGTCCGGCGGCACGTACGACGATCCGAGGCTCGTCTTCAGGAGGAAGACCGCCATCTGGCGCCGCGTCACGGGGTTGTCCGGACAGTAGTTGCCGCTGCCGCAGCCGCCCGTGATGCCCTCGGCGGAAAGCCGCTCGATCCAGTCGGCGAAGGGGCTCGGGCACGCCACGTCGAGGAAGATGCCGCCGCACACGGGAGGCGTGTAGCCGGACCCGTGCTCGGCCTTCAGGAGGAACACGGCCATCTGGGCGCGGGTGACGGAGTTGGCCGGGCAGTAGTTGCCGCCGGCGCAGCCGCCCGTCACGCCGTTGTGGAACAGGGTCTCGACGAACGGGTAGAACAGCAGCGTGTTGGGGACGTCGGGGAAGCTGCCGCCGACGTGAAGCGTCCAGACGTGGAAGGCGGCGTCCGACAGAACCTCGGTGAGCGTGGCGTCCCAGTGCGGTGCGGGCCGCGTCGCGGGAGCCGACGGCTGCAGCGAATAGCAGGTGCCGCCTTTCACACAGGATCCGCTCGTCGTCGGGGCGAGCGTCCCGTAGTCGGCCGACGCCTGGAGGATCGAGTACGTCGCGCCCGCGGGTCCGGTGAAGATGGCCGCCGTCCCGGTCAGCGGCAGGTCGCTGTCGCCGCCGTTGGCCCACTCGGGGGCGATCGTCACGGCCTCTCCGGGCTCCAGGATCCCGTTCGCGCCGGGCGGTGCCGTCGCCGAGTCGTCCACGAGGAGCGCCTGCGCCATCGCCACCGCCGGCTCCAGCCGGCAGAGGGCCGAGCAGCCGTCGCCGTCGGCGGTGTTGCCGTCGTCGCAGCTCTCGAGGCCCTCGATGACGTTGTTGCCGCAGGTCGAAGCGGGGAGCGTTCCGAGGTCGGCGGCGTCGTTCCTGGGCGCGGGTGTCGCGAAGACGAAGTCGTTGGCGCTGTTGTCGGTGTCGTCGCAGGCTTCGAGCGTGGTTGCCCCCATGCAGATGTCCAGGCGCCGCTGCATCGCCTGGCCCGGCACGAGGCCGACGGGCGCGTTGAAGGGCGTGCCGACGCCCGCCGCCGCGCCGTGATAGCTGCCCCAGGCGATGCAGTCGATCGTGTCGTAGCAGACCTTGCCGCCGGTCCGCGGCAGCACGGCGGTCATCGGCAGGTCCGCGTCGACGTTGAAGAGGCTCGCGGCCTCCGGCGTCGCAATCAGGACCTCCATCTGGTCCGGCCCGTTCGCGAGCGTTCCGGGGAAGGTGAACGGCGAACCGGCGACTTCCGTTCCGGCGGCGTCGTAGACGTGGATCTTGTGAGAGCCGACGAAGTTCTGGCCGGCGGCGTAGGACTGGAGCATCACGTATTGCGCGTCGGGCGCCGCGACGGTTCCGGGGAAGACCTCCTTCAATTTCATGAGGTGGAACGACGCCAGGGCCGGGGAGGCGGAGGCGAGCAAGGCGAGCGCGGCGACGAGCCGAGGACGGGTTGCACGCATGAACGGCCTCCGGGCCGGCGAATCCGGCGAATGGGCCGTATTACGCGCGGTGGAGGCCGAGGTCTTTGCTTCTTTTAAGAAACCCTAACGTTCGATCTCAGTTGGCGTAGAGCTGGAGGTTGAACGTCTTGACCAGGAATACCGCCATCTGCTGACGCAGGTTCGGCAGCGTCGGACAGTAGAGGAGCGTCGGGTCGGTCTGGCAGCCGCCGGTGATGCCCTCGTGGTACAGCTCCTCGATGAAGTCGCAGAAGACGCTCGGGCACGTCACGTCTCCGAAGATGCCCGTGCCGGTCGGCGGGGTGTACGTCGAGCCGTTCTTCATCTTCAAGAGGAAGACGGCCATCTGTTGACGCGTCACCGACTCGTCCGGGCAATAGTTTCCCGAGCCGCAGCCTCCGGTCACCCCCTCGCGCGCGAGCTCTTCGATCCATCGCGCGAAGGGGTTGGAGGCGGGAACGTCGAGGAAGACGGTGCCCGTGGCGGCCGGCGGCACGAACCCAGAGCCCCAGCGCGATTTCAGGAGGAACACCGCCATCTGAGCGCGCGTCACGTCGTTGCCGGGGCAGAAACCCCCTCCGGCGCAGCCTCCCGTCACCCCGTTGTGAAACAGGTTCTCGACGAACGGATAGAAGGCGTTCTGCGGCATGTCGGGGAAGCTGCCGCCGACGTGCAGGGCCGCGGTGCGCTCGAAGCCGTTGTAGGAGAGCGTCTCGTCGAGCAGGGCGTCCCAGTGCTGCGTCGGCCGCGCTCCCGAGACGGTCACGACGAAGCAGTCGCCGGTGGCATCGAAGCAGTCGTTGAGGCCGCCGGCGGCGATGTCGCCGTAGTTCGCTCCCGCGTCGTTCAGCGTGTAGGTCGGGCCGGCCGGTCCGCGCAGGTTCGAGCCCGTTCCGGTGAGGGAGAGCGGCGCGTTCGAGCCGTTGTAGAACGCCGTCTCGACCACCACGGTTTCTCCGGCCTCGAGCACGCCGTTCAGGTTCGAGGTCGCGGGGGCCGCCGTCGGCGCGTGCACGTCGACCTTGAAGGGCCGGACGGCGGGGAATCCGGCCACGCGCGCGATGACTCCGTAGTCCGATCCGTCCTGGAGGTAGCTCTGCCACGCCGTGACGAACTGGCCGTTGGACTGCGCGGCGACGACGGGCGCGACCTGGTAGTCGTTGGTGACCGTGTTGACGACGAGCTCGCCCGTGTCGCGCTTGCCGTTGGGGTCGTAGTGCTGCGCGTAGACGCCGAAACCCGAGCCGTCCTGCAGGTAGGAGTTCCAGACGATGGTGAAGTCGCCGTGCGGCCCGACCGCGACCCGAGGATGACCCTGGAAATCGGTCGTGTAGCTGTTGACGTTGAATTCCGGCCCGAGCTTGTTGCCGGACGGGTCGAGGCGCTGCGCGAAGATGCCACCGTTGTCCCCGTCCTGCGCGTAGCTCGTCCAGACGACGATGGCGTTCCCGGTCGGGTCGAGGGCGACGTCGGGCCGGTACTGGGCGCCGAGCTCGGTGCTGTTGACCTGGAACTCGGCGCCGAGCGCGGTTCCGCTCGCGTCATAGCGCCGGGCCATGATGGCCCCCGCCTGGGCGTCCTGCGGGCTGTCCCAGACGACGATGAAGTCGCCGGCCGGGTTCATCGCGACCACCGGGACCGCCTGGTAGCTCGTCGTGTACTGGTTGACCTGGAATTCCGACCCGGCCTTGTTGCCGGAGGCGTCGAACCGCTGTCCGAAAACGCCGAAGCCGTTGCCGTCCTGTCCGACCTGCGCGGATCCGTCGTCGGGACCGCTCTCCCAGACGACCACGAAGCTGCCGGTGCCGCTCACGGCCACCGACGAAAGAGCCTGGACGCCGGTCGTGTACGTGTTGACCGCGATGTCGCCGCTCTGCGGCGTCCCGGAGGCGTCGAAGACGCGCGCGCGCACCTCGTAGGACGCGCCGCCGCCCGAGACGTACTCCGTCCATGTCACCACGAAGTTTCCGTCCGCGTTCGAGCCGATACGCGGGATCCCCTGGTACCCGGTCGTGTTCACGTTGACCTGAAACTCGGCGCTCTGCGCCGCCCCGGTCGTGTCGAAGCGGCGCCCGAAGACGCCGTAGGCGCTGCCGTCCTGGCCGTCGGACGTCCAGACCACGACGAAGTTGTTCGAGGAGCCGAGGCTGGCGACGGCGGCGTAGTACTGCAGGCCGCTGGTGGTGGTGTTGACCTGGAACTCCGGGCCCATGACCGGCGTCTGGCCGCGCGCGAGGATCGATCCGGCGAAGAAAGCCACCGACGCTGCCACGAGTTTCGCCCGCATGCGTCCTCCTGCGATCCGGAAACGTGCGGGGATTATTTCACGGGGAAACCAGGAGTCAACACGCCGATGGCTAGTGGAGGAACTTCTTCCGGTTCCGGATGTAGTCGGTGAAGAGGAACTCGGCGAGGTTGTAGGGAGAGGCGTAATAGGCCCGCCCGCGGTTGATCCGTGTCAGCTTGTCCACGAACTCGACCAGGTAGGGGTCCGTGGCGATCATGAAGGTCGTGATCGTGATGCGATCCCGGCGGCAGGCGTCCGCCTCCTCGAGCGTTCGGTTGACGATCTTCAGGTCCAGGCCGAAGGGGTTCTTGTAGAGCCGCCCGCGCTCCCAGATGGCCGAGGGCTTGCCGTCGGTGATGAGGAAGATCTGCTTGTTCGGGTTCTTGCGGTGGACGAGGAGCTTGCGGGCGAGCGCGAGGCCCGCCTTCGTGTTGGTGTGAAACGGGCCGACCTGCGTCTTCGAGATCTCGGACAGGGGCACGCGTTTGGCGTCGTCGCCGAAGAGCAGGACGTCGATCGAGTCCCTGGGGTACTTGGACTGGATCAGCTCGACCATCGCCAGGGCGACCTTCTTGGCCGGCGTGAACCGGTCCTCGCCGTAGAGCACCATCGAATGCGAAATGTCGATGGCGAGAACGGTGGCGCAGGAGGTCAGGTGCTCTTCTTCGTGGACCTCGAAGTCCTCGGGCTTCAGGGCGATCGTGTCGGCGTCGCGGCGCACGGCGTTTCCGATCGAGCGGATGCCGTCGATCGCGCTCGGGCTGTCGCCGAACTCGTACGCGCGCGTCTCGGGCAGCAGTTCCCCGCCGGAGCCCGCCCGCGGGATCGCGTGGTACCCGGCCCCGGCCCGGGTCAGCGACGTGAAGATCTCCTCGAGCGCGGAGCGCCGAATCCTCCGTTCGCCCGCGGCGGACAACTGGAGCTCGCCGCCGCGGTCTTCGACGAGCTCGCTCTTCTGCAAGTGCTCGCGGAACGCGTCGAGGTCGACGTTCGGGTCGATCATGCCGCGGTCCTGGAGGTACTTCATCCAGCGCAGCGCCTCTTCCACGTCGCCGCCCGACTGGAGCACGAGCTGCAGGAAGAGCTTCACGAGCTCCTGCATCGTGAGGAGCCGGCGGAGCAGGTCGACGGGAAAGTCGGCGTACCGGTAGCGCATCGTCAGCTCCGGGGGAGCGCCCCGCGCCACGCGCGCGCCGACTGGGACAGGAGCGCCCGGTCGCTCGTCGTGAAGACGCTGTATCCCTGCGCGCGCAGCGTCGGGATTTCGTCCGCGGAGCGCAGCATGATTCCGGCGGCCTTGCCGTGCGCCTTCGAAGTGGCGCCCACTTTTTCGATGGCGGCGCGGTAGCGGGGGTCGTCGTAGCGGCCGGGCACGCCGAGAGCCTGCGACAGGTCGTTCGGGCCGACGAAGAGCAGGTCCACCCATTTCTCCGCCGCGATTTCGTCGACCGCGTTCAAAGCGCCGGCGGTCTCGATCTGGACGAAGACGATCGATCCGTCGTTCGCCTCGATGACCCAGTGATCGAACGGAACCGAGCCGTAGCGGTTGGCGCGGACGCCGGCGAGGCCGCGCTTGCCGACCGGCGCGTACTTGGCCGACTCGACGGCGGCGCGCGCCGCCGCGATGCCGTCCGCGCGCGGGAACAGGATGCCGCAGGCGCCGGCGTCGAGGGCCCGGCCGACGTCGGCGGAGGCGTGGCAGTTCGGGACCCGCACGATCACCGGCAGCGACGCTCCCTCGGCGCCGCGCACCATCCGCTCGACGGACTCCGGGTTGAAGTAGCCGTGCTCGGTGTCGACGACCGAAAAGTCGAAACCGGCGAGGCCGAGCACCTCGAGCGATCCCTCGACGGGCCAGGTCAGGAAGGCGCCGAGGAGAGGCGCGCCGGAGAGGACGCGGGAGCGGAAGGTGTCGGACATCGACTCGCCCCCCTCACCCTTGCCCTCTCCCCCCAAGGGGAGGAGAGGGAATCTGAGGGAAGCCGGTGGTCGCAAGCATCTCAGTTGGCCCGGTTCTTGACCAGGTTGAACTTCAGCATCTCCGTGTAGGAGATCCGCGAGTCGAGGTCCTCGCGCGCGATCTTCAGGTGCTGCGTCAGCCCCTCGAGGACGAGCTCCATGCCGATGGCGAGCTCCTCTTTCGACGCCGGAGAGAAGTGTTCCTCGACCGCTTTCTTCAGGCCCGGCACGGATTCGAGCGCCTTCAGGTGCTCGGCGAAGGGCGTTTCGTCGGAGATCGTGACGCGGTTGTCGGCGGCGAACCAGGCGGCGATCGGCTCGTAGAGCGGGTGAATTTTCTCGGGCGGGGGCGTCGCCTGCCGCGCGCGGCGGACGGGCCCGGCCGTCTCCTCGTCGTCGTCGAGCTCCGGGCGGCGCCGCTCGGTCGGGCGCCCCGCGTCCGGCGCCGGGAACTTCGCGTCGAAGAGCTTCTTGACCGCCGCCCCAATGAGCTTCTTGGCGATCACCTCGGCGCCCTGCTGCTCGCCCTCGTAGACCATCTCGACCTTGCCGGTGATGGCCGGGAGCGTCGCCGGCAGGTCGCAGAGGCGCGGCGCCACGCGCGCCTCGCCGTGGACGAGCCCGCGCCGCTCGAGGTTCGAGACGAGGATCTCGAGCGCCGAGATCGGCATGCGCGCGGACACGCCCGAGGACTGGTCGACGAACTCGGAGCCGCGCGCCGCGAACGCGATCTCCTCGACGAGCTCGCGGAAGAGCTCCGGGATCTCGATCGAGGGGCCGCCGGCGCGGTCGACCCACGCCTCCTGGGCCGTGATCTTCGCGGCCGTCTTCACGTCGTCCGGGTAGTGCGTGAAGATCTGCGACGAGATCCGGTCCTTCAGCGGCGTGATGATGTTGCCGCGGTTCGTGTAGTCCTCGGGGTTGGCCGAGAAGACGAGCAGGATGTCGAGCGGGATCCGCACCGGGAAGCCGCGGATCTGGAGGTCGCGCTCCTCGAGGATGTTCAGCAGGCCGACCTGGATGCGGGGCTGGAGGTCGGGCAGCTCGTTGATGGCGAAGATGCCGCGGTTGGTCCGCGGCACGATGCCGAAGTGGATGACTTCCTCGTCGGCGTAGGAGCGGCGCTCGGTGGCGGCCTTGATCGGGTCGATGTCGCCGATCAGGTCGGCGATCGAGACGTCCGGGGTCGCGAGCTTCTCGCGGTATCGGTCGGACCGCGGGATCCACGCAATCGGGGCCGCATCGCCCTTTTCGGCGAGGATGCGCTGCCCGTACTTGGTGATCGGCAGGAGCGGGTCCTCGTTGAGTTCGCTGCCGGCGATCGCCGGGATCTCGGGATCGAGCAGGTTGACGAGCAGGCGCAGCAGCCGCGTCTTGGCCTGGCCGCGCAGGCCGAGGAGCAGGAAGTCGTGCCGCGACAGGACGGCGTTCGAAAGCGCCGGCAGGACCGTCCGCTCGTAGCCGTGGATTCCGGGGAACGGTTTCTCGCCGCGGGAGAGCGCGCGCTTCAGGTTGTCGCGCAACTCGTCCTTGACGCTGCGGGATCGGTATCCGGTCGCCTTGAGTTCGCCGAGGGTCTGGGGTTTCTTGGTCACGGGGAGCTTTCTCCGGCTACCTGCCGGCGTTGCGCGAGCCTCAACCGGGTTTGACCTGGGGGGCCGTGTCGTCGGGGCGAAACAGGGGAGCGTGCTCCCGGCCGGCGCCCTCGGCGGCGCGCCGGGCGAAGCCCTCGAGTCGGGCGCGGTCGAAGCCCTCGACGGTCTCGGCGACGACCCCGTCGGGGCCGACGCGCACGAACGTGGGAACCGTCGTCAGGCCCAGGGCCTCGGAGGACGGCCACGGTTCGCCGTCGTACGCGGTCTCGAGGCGAGCGCCGAGCCGCTCGCCGAAGGCGCGCGTGGGCGCCGGCGCGTCCTGCGAGACGCCGAGCACGCGGAACGAGCCGCCGTCCCCGGCGCGGCGAATGCGGTCGAGGTACGGCCACGTCAACTCGCACGTGGGGCACGTCGTCTTGAAGAAGACGTAGAGGGTCTCGCCCGCCGGGCGCGGGAAGGGAGCGCCGCGCTCGTCGCGGAGCGCCAGGGGAGGCAGCGGATCGCCGGGCTGCGGGACCGACACGCGGGCGATTATAGACTCGCGTCACCGCGCATGAAGGAAGGCTCGCGGCGCCGCTCGTCGCGCCGACAATTCGTGAAGACCGCGAGCGCCGCGCTCGCGGCGAGCGTGCTTCCCGGCCTGGCGTGCCGCCCCGCGGAACGCCGCGCCGCGGCGCCGCCGAAGAAGGCGCTGCGCATTCTCCAGTGGAGCCACTTCGTGCCGGGCTACGACCGCTGGTTCGACGGCGTGTACACGAAGCAGTGGGGCGAGCGCCACGGCACGCAGGTCATCGTGGACCACATCGCGCCGACCGAGATCAACGCGCGCGGCGCGGCCGAGGCATCGGCGCAGAAGGGGCACGACCTCTTCCTCTTCCAGTCGCCGCCGGCCGCCTACGCGGCGCAGGTGCTCGACCTGCGCGACGTGGTCCGGGAGGTCGAGCGGCGGCACGGCAAGATGATCGAGCTCGCCGAGCGGTCCACGCTCGACCCGAAGACCGGGAAGTCCTTCGCGTTCTCGGATTCCTACGTGCCCGATCCCGGCAACTACCGCATCGACCTCTGGAGCGAGGCCGGCTACCCGAAGGGCCCCGACTCGTGGGAAGACCTGCGGGTCGGCGGCCGGAAGATCAAGGAAAAGTTCGGCAATCCGGTCGGCCTCGGCCTGTCGCAGGAGACCGACTCGAACATGGCGCTGCGCGCGCTGCTCTGGTCCTTCGGCGGCGCGGAGACGGACGTCGACGGCCGCGTCGTCCTCAACTCGAAGGAGACGGTCGACGCGCTCGAGTTCGCGCGCGCCCTCTACCGCGAGACCGAGACGGCCGAGGTCTTTACGTGGGACCCCGCCTCCAACAACCGCGCGATGCTCGCCGGGCGCATCTCGTACGCGCAGAACGCGATCTCGATCACCCGGACGGCCGAGAAGGAGAACCCGGAGATCGCCCGGAAGATCGGGCTGACGACGGCGTTGAGAGGGCCGGTCCGCCGGATCGCGGCCGAGCATCTGATGAACTGCTACGTGATCTGGAAGTTCGCCGAGAATCCCGACGGCGCCAAACAATTTCTCGTCGACCTCATGGACGACTTCGGCTCCGTGTTCCGCGAGAGCGAGTTCTACAACTTCCCGTGCTTTCCGGCGACCGTCCCGGATCTGGCCGGCGAGCTCGCCGGCGATCCGAAGGCGGATCCCCGCGGCAAGTACTCGGCGCTCGCGACGGTTCTCGACTGGACGACCAACGTCGGCTACCCGGGCTACGCCACGCCGGCGACCGACGAGGTCTTCAGCACGTTCGTGATCCCGACGATGTTCGCGCGCGTGGCGCGCGGCGACACGCCGGCCGAGACGGCCGCGGCCGACGCCCAGAAAGAAACCGAGCGCATCTTCGCCAAGTGGCGGAAGACGTAGGGGGCGCGATGTCGGAACCGGCGATCGGCGACAGCGCGGCGGTCGGCATGGCCGCGAAACCTTCGGACCTCGCGAGCGCGTTCACGCTCGGTCCGGAGGACGCTTTTCCGCCGGTCTTCGCGACGGCCCGCATGGTCGCGCTCATGGAGCTCGCTGCCGCGCGCGTGCTTCGCCCGCACCTCGGGCCCGGCGAGTACTCGGTCGGCGTGACGGTGGACGTGACGCACTCGGCGGCCACGCCCGAGGGCGCGCCGGTCGAGGCCACGGCCCGATACCTGGGCCGCGACGGAAAGCTCTTCGCGTTCGAGGTCGTGGCCCGCGACGCGGGCGGCGAAGTCGGCCGCGGGACGCACCGCCGCGCGGTCGTCTCGGGCGAGCGGCTCGTCGCCGGGGCGCGACGCCGCACCGGCCTCGCGCCGGGCTGATAGGCTCCTCGGCGATGACGCCTCCGGAAGAGCCCGCCGCGCTCGGACTGACGAACGCGCGCGGCCTCGGCCTCGGCCGGGTTCCCGTGCGCCTGCGCGAGCTCGGCGTGACGCTGGGCGCCTGGAGGCTCTCCCTCGACAGCGACGAGGGGGAGGGCACGGTGACGCTCATCGAGCGCGACTCGGGAGCCCTCTATCGGGGCGACGGCGCCTGCCTGGGCTGGAGCCAGGAACGCCTCGCCGCCGCTTACGCCGCGCTCGCGCCGCGCGACGAGGCCGCGGCGCTCGAGCTCCCGCAGCTCGGCTGAGCCTCAGAGCTCGCGAGCGGCCTTCTCGAGCGCCGCGCGCTCGCCCGCGGTCAGGGCCGTCGCCGCGGCGGGGTAGTAGACCTCGAGCACGCCGCGCTCGTGAGCGTCGAAGCGGCGCGACAGGTTCTCCACGAGACCGAGCACGTCGGAGAGCGGCGCGGTCGCCTCGATCTGGAACCGGAGCTGGCGCGTCAACTCCCGCAGCTGCACGAACTCGAGCGTGAGCTCGCGCCGGGAGTCGCGCCCCGCGATCGGCGCCCGCTCGAGCGCCGGGACGAGGTGGCGCTCCTCTTCGGCCGTCCAGCGGCCGAGCGCCTGCTGGAAGTCGGCGAGCGCGAGTCGGTAGGCTGGCCCGTCGCGCCGCTGAAGCGCCTGCCGGAAGTCGTCGAACCGGCTCCGAAGCGAGGCCTGCGCCGCGCGGAAGGCCGCCGTGGCATCCTCCACGTTCAGAGCCCCGCCAGGCCCGGCTCGATCCGCTCGAGGCCCTCGCGGACGGCCCAGAGGTCGAGCGACAGGCTCACGAGGTCGTCGACCTCCGGAATCGGCCGCGCGTCTTCCGACAAGTCGAGCGACTTGACGTAGCGGCGGCAGGTCTCGCAGGTCTCGAGGCGCACGGCCGGATGCTCGGGGGCCGAGAACGAAGGCAGCTTGACCGGGTCGTCTTCCCCGCAGGCGGGGCAGAGAATGCGGGCAAACGGCCATTCCCCGCCGCAGAGCGCGCAGGCGAGCAGGCGCCGGGCGCCCTCCATCGTCGAGCCCTCGCGCCGCGCCGAGACCCAGGGAAGTCCGCCGCAGAACGGACAGCGCCCCTGCTTGTGGGAGCGGTCGGGCGGCACCGGGAAGGAGCGCAGCGTCTCGACGTACGGACGCAGGATCGCGCGCGAGAGGTAGTCCTCGCGGGCGTCGCGGCCGCCGGCCCAGTAGACGAGCAGGCGCGTCCGGCGAGTGGCCGGAAGGTCGTCTCGCCGCGCCCGAGCCGCCGCGGCGAGACCGTCGGGGCCGGCGTCGGCGGCGTAGCGCAGGAGCTCGGGGACGCGATCGAGGAACCGGTCGACGTCGTCGTCGAGGCGGCCGGTCAGCGGCGCGTCGGCGTGGGTGCGCTCGAGCGATTCGGCGACGGCCGCTTGAGCCCGGTACAGACCGGCCGCGAAGCGGAGCGGCTCTTCGACCGACGGGGTCTTTCCCGCCAGGATCTCCGCGCGGGCGGCGCGGCGCTCGAATGCCGACGCGAGGGCCGAGCCGCTAGGGGCGCCGCTCTTCACCCGTGACTTTTCGATACCACGCCGGGTGGTGCAGCCGCGCCCACGCCCGCGTCACGGTGCCGCGGATCATCGACCCGAACGTCCCCGGCTCGGCGGCCGTCCCGAGGTAGACGTGGAAGACGAGGGAGACGGCGAAACAGATGAACGTGAAGTCGTGGATCAGGTACGCGAGCTGCATGAGGCCCTTCGGAAAGGACTGCGGAAACCACATCATCAGTCCCGAGAGCAGCAGCCCGACCGCCCCGAGGGAGACCGCCCAGAAATAGAGCTTCTGTCCGCCGTTGTACTTGCCGGTGCGCGGGTCGTCCTCCTCGTAGCGCATGTATCGGAACACGCGCGGGCCGACCCAGTCCTTTTCCCACGGCTCGAGCCGCATGTCCGAGATCCACTCGACGAATTGGACGAAGGAGGCGATGACGAACGCCACTCCCGCCCAGGGATGGACGACGCGGCAGACCGAAAGGCCGCCGAAGAGGTGCGCCATCCAGCCGAACAGCGGCGTCCAGATCGGCATGCCGCTCAGCATCGAAACGACGAACGTCAGCGCCACCGCCCAGTGGACCAGACGGGAGTAGAGGCGGTGGCGAACGATCACGGGACCGACGACCACGTCTTCGCGCGTCCGCGCGACGGCGATCGCCGGATCCATCGGGGCGTGGGGAGCGGCGCTGCTCATCGGTTCCCTCCGTCGGCGTTCAAGCGGTCGGGCGGTTCGCGTTCGGGTCGTCCGGGGGCGGCACCTTGGGGCCGTACTTCGTGTAGTGCGCGAAGGCGCCGGCGACCGCGCCGAAGATCGCGAGAACGCCGATCGGCCGGAGCACCTTCTTCCAGAACTTGACGCCCCACGGCACGTGCGGGTCGGCCGGGAGGCCGTAGAGCCCGGGCTGGTCGCCAAACGCGAGCACGGTGACGACGGCCGTGCCGCCGACGCCTGGCGGGTCGTAGACGGCGGCCTGTTTGAAGCCGCTCGCCTGGAGCTGGTGGACCCGGTTCTTCGCGAGCTCGAGCATGTCCTCCTTCGTCCCGAAGTGGAGGCAGCCCGTCGGGCAGGATTTGATGCACGCGGGCTCGAGGCCGACCGACACGCGGTCGACGCAGAGCGTGCACTTGGCCATCTTCCCCGTCGCCTGCGAGAAGCGCGGCACGTCGAACGGGCAGCCGGTCTCGCAGTACTTGCAGCCGATGCACTGGTCCGGGTTGACGTCCACGATGCCGTTGGCGTACTGCACGATCGCGCCCGGCGCCGGGCACGCCGCGAGGCAGCCGGGCTCGTCGCAGTGCATGCACTGGTCCTTGCGCATCAGCCAGGCGAAGCCGCCTTCGAAGTCGTGCTCGTTGAACCGGATCAGGTTCCAGAATTCGGCGTGGAGGGTCGGCAGCGTCTGATAGCTCCCGACCTGCTGCGTGGCGACCGGGCCGAGGTCGTTCCACTCCTGACAGGCGACCTCGCAGGCTTTGCAGCCGATGCACGTCGTGGTGTCGATGTACTTGGAAACGGTGTCCGCGTGGCGGAGTCCCGAGAAGCTCCCGAGGACCGAGGCCGAGGAGCGGCGAAGGTCGAGCGCTTGTGTGGCCATCGCGTCCTCCTAGGCTTTCTCGAGCTGGACGAGGAACGTCTTGAATTCGGGCGTCCACGTGTTCGGATCCATGGCGGACGGGGTCAGGAAGTTGGCCAGCGGTCCCGTGTGCCCGCCCGTGGCGTCGTAACCCCAGTGCAGCGGGAAGCCGATGTACCAGACCTGCTTGCCGTCGACGGTGAGCGGACGCAGGCGCTTGGTGACCATGGCGACGCCCTCGATCGAGCCGCGCGCCGACGTGACCCGCGCCCGGCCGCCGTTGGTGATTCCCTTGTCCTTCGCGAGCTGCTCCGGGATCTCGATGAAGAAGCCCGGCTGGAGCTGGTTCAACCGGTCGATGTTCTTGGTCCAGTAGTGGTACATCTCGGTCAGGCGATACGTCGTGCAGATGATCGGGAACTTGTCCGCCGAGCCGTAGACGTCCTTGTCCGACTTGAACTTCTTGACGACCGGGCTGGAGGTCACCTTCGGGTGCAGCGGGTTCGGGACGGCCGCCTCGACGGCCTCGTAGTGCTCGGGGAAGGGGCCGTCGTTCAACGGCGCGAAGAGCTTGCCGACGCCTTCCGGCAGCATGATGAAGGCGCCGAATTCTCCGGGCGGCGAGTCGGGCTTGATGTCGGGGACGTCGCCGACCCACTTCTCGCCGTTCCACTTGATGCCGACCCGGGTCGGATCCCAGGGTTTTCCGGCCGCGTCCGCCGAGGCGCGGTTGTACATGACCCGCCGGTTCGCCGGCCAGGAGAAGGTCCAGTTGGGGTACATGCCGAGGTTCGACGGGCTGTCCACCGACACGCGGCGCTGCGTCAGGTTGCCGGCTTCCGTGAAGCAGCCCGACATGAGCCAGTTGCCGCACATCGTCGAGCCGTCGTCCTGGAGCTGCCCGAACCCGTCGAGCTGCTGGCCGGCGGTCTTGAGGACCTTCGTCTTGTCCTTGGGGTCCGGGATGTCCGCGAGGGCCTTGCCGTTCAACTCCTTCAGGCACTCCGCAAGATCCGGAGAGGTCGGGTTGGAGTAGGACCAGTCGACGTTGAGCACCGCCTCGGGGAGGGCCCCGCCCTCCTTCCGGTAGAGCTCGCGGACGGCGAGGAAGATGCGCGCCAGGATCTCCTGATCCGACTTGGCCTGGCCGGGCGGATCCACGGCCTTCCACTTCCACTGGATCCAGCGCGCGGAGTTGGTGAAGGAGCCGTCCTTCTCGGCAAACGTCGCCGCCGGAAGCTGGAAGACCTCCGTCTGGATCTGCGCCGCCGGCGCGCCGCCGTATTCCTTGGGCGCCTGCCAGAAGTTGGCCGACTCGATCTCGTGGTTCTCGCCGACGACCAGCCACTTCAGCTTCGAGAGGGCGGCGACCATTTTGGGCACGTTCGGGCCGATGCCGACCGGGTTCATGCCGAACGTGATCAGGCCTTCGGGGCCCGGCTCCTTGGCGCCGGCGCGGTCGGCGTTGCCGCGGTACATGTCGTCGTAGATGTACATCCACGAGTAGTTGCCGTCGGTTTTCGGCAGCCAGTCGTAGCCGAAGTCGTTTTCCTTCGTGGCCGCCTTCCCATAGACGGCCTTCAGGAGCGAGACCATGAACTTGGGGTAGTTCTGCCAGTAGTTCATCGACGGGCCGAGGGCCTTCGGGACGTTGGCCTCGTTGTATTCCTTCAGGCTCTGCCACTGGGACGTCGGCGTCTTGACGTAGCCCGGCAGGATCTCGAAGGTGCCCGCGGTGTCGGTCGCGCCCTGGATGTTGGAGTGGCCGCGCAGGGCGTTGACGCCGCCGCCGGGCCGCCCGACGTTGCCGAGGAGCAGCTGCAGCATGGCGGCCGCCCGGATCATCTGGACGCCGACCGAGTGCTGAGTCCAGCCGAGCGCGTACATGATCGTCCCGCAGCGCTGCGCGTTGCCGGTCGAGGTCACGACCTCGGCGACCTTCAGGAACGTGTCTTTCGGCGTGCCGCAGACCTTCTCGACGGTTTCCGGCGTGTAGCGGTCGACGTGCTGCTTCAGCAACTGGAAGATGCAGTGGGGGTCCTGCATCGTCGGGTCCGTCTTCGCAAATCCGGTCTTCGCGTCGAGCTGGTAGCTCCAGGAATCCCGCTTGTAGCTGCCGGAGGCCTCCTCGAAGCCGGAGAAGAGCCCTTCGTCGAACTTGTAGTCGGGGTTGACGAGAAGCGGGCCGCTCGTGAACAGCTTGACGTATTCCTCGTGGTAGCGGTTGTTCGCGATCGCGTAGCGGATGATCCCGAGCAGATACGCGATGTCGGTCCCCGGCCGGATCGGCGAGTAGAGATCCGCGACCGCGGCGGTCCGCGTGAAGCGCGGGTCGACGGCGACGAGCTTGGCGTTACGGGTCTTCTTCGCCTCGATCGCCCACTTGAATCCGCAGGGATGGTTCTCGGCGGGGTTGCCGCCCATGCACAGGACGACGTCGGCATTCTTGATGTCGACCCATCCGTTGGTCATCGCCCCCCGGCCGAACGTGGCGGCCAAACTGGCCACCGTGGGGCCGTGTCAAACCCGGGCCTGGCTGTCCCGGTACGGCACCCCCAGGGCCGTGATCGTCTTCCACTGAAGCCAGTTGAATTCGGTCGTGTCGGTGCACCCGCCGATCATCGCGATGCCGGGCGTGCGGTTGACCAGCTGGCCCTTGGCGTTTTTCGCGACGAAAGTCCTGTCGCGGGTCGTCTTGATGTGGCGGGCGATCTGGGAGATGGCGTCGTCCCAGGAGATGTCCTCCCAGTGGTCCGACCCGGGACGCCGGACCTTGGGCGTCGTGAGACGGTCCTTGCTGTTGATGTCGTCCTTGACCGTTGCGCCCTTGGGGCAGAGCGTGCCGCGGTTGATCGGGTGGTCGGGATCGCCCTCCACGTACACGACGGATGCCGTCGCGTTCTTGGCCTTGTCGCCGAGGGTATGGATGATCATCCCGCACGAGACCGCGCAGTACGGACAGGTACTTCGCGTCTCGGTCGTGCGCGCGATCTTGAACTCGCGCATTTCGGCCTCGGCCCTGGAGACGTCGAACCCGAGGGCGATGGTGGTTCCGAGACCGGTGGCCTTCAAGAACCCGCGACGGGTGACCTCCATGGACCCTCCTCTCCAGGGAATCCTGAAGCAAATGCCGCGCCCAGGTGAATTCCATTCCTCGCTGCCGCCGAAGTCAAGGAAAAGTCGAAAATTCGGCCGCTCGGTTCAGGCGGTTGGCGCCGCGGCGGGTTCACGGGCCGGCGCCTTGACCACGGTAACGGTGCAGGTCGCCTCCGCCGCCACCCGGGAGGAGACGCTGCCGAGGTAACGCCGCAGCGTCGAGCTGCCCCGGGAGCCGACCACGAGGTGGTCGACGTGGTTGGCCGCTGCGAACTCGACCAGGGCCGACCCCGGATCGGGAGCCTCGAGGACGTGATGAGTCACGCGGCCGACCCCGAGGCCCAGCGGCCTCGCCCAGTGCCGCAGCTCGACGAGGAGCTGGACTCGGACGCTGCGTCCTTGCGCGTTCAGGGTCGAATCCATCGCAATGCGAGAGGTTTTGAGGACGGTCAGGCACGCCAGGCGCGCGCCCGGCTCGGTTTCGAGGACCCGCCGTGTCGTCAGGAGGAGCGCCTCGAGCAGGGCTTCCGACCCCTGGGAAAGGTCGAGCGCGACCGCCACGAGGGGGGCCCGCGAAATCTGGCCCGCGGCCGACCTTCCGAGGTCCGGCTCCTCCCCGTGGGTGCGCAGCCGCCGCTTGAGGACCGTCAGGGCGCCGTCCCGGGCGAGGCGGCTCGAGCGGGCCGTCAGCGGAATCTCCTCGGGGTGCTGAAGATCGAAGGCGAGGTGGGCGGCCGTCTGGTAGCGCGTTCCGGGCGCCACTTCCAGGCACCGGAGGATCACTTCCTGGAGCCAGGGCGGACACTCGGGGTTGCGGGCGCGCGGCGGGACCGGGTCGCGGTAGAGACGCTGGCGGAGCCCCCGCACGCTCGTCGGGTTGCCGAAGGGCCGTTGGCCGGTGGCGAGGTAGTAGAGGACGACGCCGAGGGAGAAGAGGTCGCTGCGCGGATCGTTCCGGATCTGGGCGATCTGCTCGGGCGAGATGTACGGCCCCGTGCCGATCGGCAGCCGGAACTGCTCGGCCAGCAGGTCGGGCAGCCGGTCGTGCCGCGACAGCCCGAAGTCGATCAGGACCGCCGCGCCGCCCTCGCGGAACATGACGTTGGACGGTTTGACGTCGAGGTGGATGACGTGCTGCCCATGGAGGTCATGGAGGGCGTCGGCGATCCGGGCGCCGTAGGAGGCCACTTCTCGGGGCGGCAGCGGCGCGTCGTCGACCCGGGCGCGGAGCGACGGTCCGGCGAGGTGCTCCAGGACGATGTACGGCTGGGTCGACCAGTCGCCGGCCGCCACGAAGCGCGGCACGTGGATCCCGGAGAGTGTCGGCAGGATCATCTGCTCGACCTCGAAGCCGACGAGGGCGGCGGGGTCGTCGCCGTCGCGGAAAGACGGAATCTTCATGACGAGCGGATCGGCGCCTTCGGGACGGCGCACCCGCCAGATCTCCGCCATGCTTCCCTGGTGGATCTTCTCCTCGAGGACGTAGCCGTCGAGGACGAGTCCGGGCCGTCGCGCCGCGGTCACGGGACGGCCTCCAGGCGGATGTTGAAGGTCGGCGGCAGGCCGGCCTCGCGGATCTTGCGGATCGCGGTCTCGACGTCGTACGGCACCCGGTGAAAGGTCAGGACGTCGGTCGCGTCGTCGAGGATCGCGTAGCAGGCGGCCGGGTTTCCGTCGCGCGACTGGCCGACCGATCCCGGGATCGCGAGCCACCGCCGCGGCCGGCCGAGCGGGATCGCGGTCCCGGGTGTCGGCGTGAAGGCGCCGGGACGGTCGTCGGGGCCGAGGTGGTAGAGGGCCGGCGTGTGCATGTGTCCGCAGAAGGTCAGGCGGCAGCGCGTCGCCCGCATGCTGTGCCCGGCGTCGAACGGCGAGGTCACGTACTCCCAGCGCTCCGGCGCCCAGGCGTTGGCGTGGACGTAGAGGCGGCCGTCCTCCTCGAGCGAAAGCGGCAGGCGCGCGAGGAACTGGAGCTGCGTCGGACCGAGCTGCGCGCGCGTCCACGCGATCGCGGCCCGTGCGTCGGGGTTCATGCGGGGTGAGGGTTCTTCGAGCGTGGCGTGGTCGTGGTTGCCCAGAACCGCCACGCCGCCGCGGGCGACGAGGCCGGAGACGACGTCGAGAACCGCCGCCGGATCGGCGCCGTAACCGACGAGGTCCCCCAGAAACACGCAGCGTGCGGCGCCGGCGCGGTCCGCGTGCGCGAGGCACGCGAGGAGGGCCTCCAGGTTCGCGTGGACGTCTGTCAGGAGCGCGATGCGCACGGGTCCTCCGCGGGCCGGCGCCATGCTACCGCGCGGTGAAGGCCGGACGCGGCCGGGGTTGACGCGTTTGCATCAGCGGCGCCGGCTCCTGCAGTAGCATCCTCGGGCTGCCACAGTCCTGCGAGGAGGGCGCGATGAGGCTCGTCAACCCGATCGTCCGCCGGTGGCTCGACGACGGCCGCTCCGACCCGGAGGCGTTCTGGGACCGCGCGGCGCGGCGCCTGCCCTGGTTCCGGCCCTGGGATCGGACGTTCGTCTGGAACCCGCCGACGTTCCGGTGGTTCGAGGGCGGCCTGACGAATCTCGCCTGGAACGCCCTCGACCATCACGTCGCCGCGGGCCGCGGCGGCCACGCCGCGCTCGTGGCCTTGAACGAGCGTGGGGAGCGGCGCGTCCTCACGTACGCGCAACTGCTGTCTCAGGTCGTGCGCGTCGCCGCGGCGCTGCGCGGGATGGGCGTCGGCAAGGGCGACCGCCTCACGATCTACATGCCGACGTGCCCCGAGGCGATTCTCCTGATGCTCGCGGCGGTGCGCATCGGCGCGATCCACGTCGTCGTCTTCGCCGGCTTCGGCTCGGGCGCCCTCGGCGACCGGATCCGGGCGAGCGGCTCGAAGCTGGTGTTCACCGCCGACCGGACCTTCCGCAAGGGCAAGGACGTCCCGCTGAAGGGGATCGTGGACCAGGCGCTCTCGGGCGCCCCGCACGCGGTCGAAAGGGTCGTCGTGCTCGGCCGCGGCGGAGCGGCGCCCGCGCTGATGCCGGGGCGCGACCTGGCGTGGGAGGCGTTTCTCGAGGCCGGACACGGCCACTCGGGCGAGCACGTGCCGATGGAGTCGAACGAGCCGGCCTTCATCCTGGCGACGTCCGGGACGACGGCCAAGCCGAAGCTCGCGGTCCACACGCACGGCGGCTACGCGGTGCACATCGCGAGCATGGCGCGCTGGTGCTTCGGGCTTCGGCCGGACGACGTCTGGTGGTCGACCTCCGACATCGGCTGGATCGTCGGGCACAGCTACATCGTCTACGCGCCGCTGCTCGCGGGCTGCACGACGCTCGCCTACGAGGGCGCGATCGACCACCCCGACCCGGAGACGGTCTGGAAGATCGTCGAGGAGTTTCGCGTGACGGGGATGTTCACGTCGCCGACGGCCGTGCGCCTGCTGATGCGCTACGGCGAGGCGCCGGCCCATCGCCACGACCTCGGCGCGCTCGAGCGCGTCTTCTGCGCGGGAGAGGTCTTGAACGCGCCCGCGTGGGAGTGGCTCCAGGAGAAAGTCTTCCGCGGCCGCGTTCCCGTCATCGACAACATGTGGCAGACCGAGACGGCCGGCCCGGTGTTCGGCAACCCGTACGGGATCGCGATGTTGCCGATCAAGCCCGGCTCGGCCACGGTGGCGATGCCCGGCATCGACGCCGCCGTCGTCGCGACGGACGGCACGCCGTGCGGTCCGGGCGAGAAGGGCATCATGGTGCTCGGCCGCCCGTTCCCCGGCCTGACGGCGACGCTGTGGGGCGAGCCCGAGCGCTACGGCCGCGACTACTGGGAGAAGATCCCGGGCGTCTATTGCACGGGCGACTCGGCGCACGTCGACCAGGACGGGTACGTCTGGTTCGCCGGCCGCGCGGACGAGCTGATCAAGATCGCGGGGCACCGGATCGGGACGATCGAGGTCGAGACGGCGTGTCTCCAGCACTCGGCCGTCGCCGAGGCCGGCGTCACGGGCCGGCCCGACGCGCTCCGCGGCGAGGTGATCTCGGCCTTCGTGGTCCTGAAGCAGGGCCACGTCCCGTCCGACGGGCTCCGGCAGGACCTCCTCGACACGATCCGCCGCGAGCTCGGCCCCGTGGCCGTCATCGGCGACCTGAACTTCGTCAACTCGTTGCCGAAGACGCGCTCGGGCAAGATCATGCGCCGCGTCCTGAAGGCCGTGACGCTCGACATGGAGCCGGGCGACATCACGACGATCGAGGACGAGGGGTCGGTCGAGGAAGCCCGCGAGGCGTGGCACGCCATGCGCGCCCAGGTCAAGGCGTCGGCGCGCTGACGCGGGCGGCCGCGAGGACCGCCCCTATTTCACCGAGCCGACCGTGAAGCCGGCGATGAACCGGTCGAGAAACAGGTTGTAGATGAAGCCGATCGGCAGGCTCGCGATCAGACACGCCGCCATCAGGGATCCCCAGTAGTAAACGTCCCCACGGACGAGGAAGATCGGCACGCCGACCCCGATCATCTGGTTCGACTCGGGCGAGATGAACGTCAGCGCGTAGACGAATTCCTGCGTGACCAGGGTGAAGCTGAAAATGACGACGGTCAGGATCCCCGAGACCGAGATCGGCACGACCATCTTCAGGAACGCGCCGAAGCGCGTCAGGCCGTCCACCATCGCCGCGTCCTCGAGCTCCTTCGGGATCGACTTGAAGAAGCCCATGAGGAGCCAGATCGAGAACGGGATCGTCATGCTCGGGTACACGAGCACGACCGAGAAGATCGAGTCCTGGAGCCCGAGGAGCGCGACGACGCGAGAGAGCGGAATGAAGAGGAGCGTCGGCGGGATCAGGTAGGTCAGGAAGATCGCGATCCCGAGCCGCTGCCCCCAGCGCCCGGTCAGGCGGGCCAGCGCGTAGGCCGCCGGCACGGCGATGGCGAGCGTGATCGCCACGACGATGGCGCCGACCAGCGCCGTGTTGCCGAGCCACCGGACGAAGCGAGTCTGCGTGAACAGAAATCGGATGTGCTCGAACGTGGGCGGCAGGTTGAACTTGAACGGGTTGTTCTCGACCGTATAGAGGTCGATGTTCTGCTTGAACGACGCGATCAGCATCCAGAAGAAGGGAAACGCGAGAACGGTGGTGAAGAAGACCAGGACCCCGACGTGCAGGACCTTGCCGGCGACCTTCCGCCGCGCGCTCACACGACCTCCGCGCGGTGCGCCACGCGCAGCATGAGATAGGCGACGAGCACGAGCACGGGCACGAGGAAGAGGGAGATCGCGGCGCCCGCGGCGAGGTCGCTCCCGGCGATCCCGGTCGCGAACGCGAGCGAGGGGAGCGTCTGGGTCGAGTCGAAGGGGCCGCCGGCCGTCAGGATGTAGACGACCGTCATGTCCGTGAAAGTGAAGATGATGCCGAAGAGGACGGCGACCGACAGGATCGGCGTCATCATCGGCAGGTTGATCTGGAACGTCGTCCGCCAGAAGCCCGCGCCGTCGATCGCGGCCGCCTCGGGGATCTCCTTGGAGATCGCGGAGCGTCCGGCCAGCATGATCACGGTCGAAAACGGGATCAGGCGCCAGCAGTGCACGAGGATCACCGACGCCATCGCCAGGTGCGGCTCCCCGAGCCACATCGGGGCGTTGAACGGCTTGACGAGGTGGAGGGCGACGAGCACCCAGGTGATCACGCTGTAGATCGAATCGAGGATCCACTTCCAGCCGATCGTCCCGAGCGAAACCGGCGCGACCCAGGGCAGCAGGATCAGGAACCGCACGAAGCCGCGCCCGCGGAACGGCTTCTCGAGGGCGATCGAGAGAATGTTGGAGCAGACGATCACGATCAACTGGGCGCAGAGCGTGAAGACGATCGAGTTGCGCAGCGCCTTCCGGAAGCTCGGGCTCTGGAGGATGCTGCGGAAGTTCTCGACGCCGACGAAGTGGAGGCCGGTCGACCCGATGCGGGCGTCGCTGAAGGCGTAGAGCACGGCGAGCGCGAAGGGCACGCCGATGAGCAGCACGATGTAGAGGACCGACGGCGCGAACATCGCCGTCCCGAGGACCCAGCCCGGCGCGGTCCCGGCCGCCCGGCGGCGGTCGCCGGTCACTGCCACGTGTGCGGCCGCGCGGCGGTGCGCTTGCCGGAGGCCCGGTCGTAGAACTTCAGGTGGCGCTCGGTGACGGCGAAGGCCTGCACGCTGCCGGGCTCGCAGCGCACGGTCAGGGTGGAGGACAGGCGGGAGATCACCTTCCTGCCGTGGAACGCGCCGCCTTCGATCGCGCCGTAGACGATGCGCTCGGCGCCGAGGTACTCCTCGTGGCCGACACGCAGCGAGAGGGGCACGTAGGGGCCTTCGCGATCGGCGACGCGGATCGGCTCGGGGACCGCCGCCCGGCCCGCGAGCACGGCGACCGGGAAGAAGTGCTCGGGGCGGAATCCGACCACGACGTCGTCTCTCTCGACGAGGTTCATCGGCGGCGAGCCGAGGAAGGTCGCCACGAAGGTGTCGGCCGGATCGTCGTAGACCTCGGCGGGAGTGCCGATCTGGCGCACCTCGCCGAAGTTCATGACGACGATTCGGTCGCCCATGGCCATGGCCTCGACCTGGTCGTGCGTGACGTAGATCGTGGTCGTGCCGACGCTCGTGTGGAAACGCTCGAGCTCCTCGCGCGCGGAGGCGCGGAGCTTCGCGTCGAGATTCGAGAGAGGCTCGTCGAGCAGGAACACGGCGGGCTCGCGGACGATGGCGCGCGCGAGCGCGACGCGCTGCCGCTCGCCGCCCGAGAGCTCGCGCGGCTTGCGGTCGAGGAGCCGGCCGATGCCGAGGAGGCCCGCGGCCCACTCGACCTTCTTCCGGTGGTCCGCCTTCGGCACGCCCTGTGCCTTCAGCGGGAACGCGATGTTCTTGTAGACCGTCAGGTGCGGATAGAGGGCATAGCTCTGGAAGACCATCGCGATCCGCCGCTCGCGCGGCGACAGGTCGTTGACGACCCTGCCGCCGATCAGAATTTCGCCAGACGTGGGCGTCTCCAGGCCCGCGATCATGCGAAGCAGCGTGGTCTTGCCGGAGCCCGAGGGCCCGAGGAAGACGAGAAACTCGCCTTCGAGCGTCGTCAGGCTGACGTCGTTGACGGCGCCGAGCTCGCCCTGTTTGAAGACCTTGGTGAGTCTCCTGGTCTCGACGATTGCCATGGGGTCATCCGCTCCATGCGCCGTTGCGGCGCCGCCGGCGGCGAAGAAACGAAGGCTCCGGCCGCGTGCCGCGACCGGAGCCTATCGAAGAACGTGTCTCGGATCCGTCTTCTATTTCCAGCGAGCGAAAATCCTCTTGTACTCCGCTTCCGCCGCCTTCGCGGCGTCCTCGGGGCTCTCGTCGCCCCTCGCGACCTTCGCGAACATCGTCGGGATGACCCACGTGCTGAAGGCCTCGGAGATCCCGGCCGTCGCGTAGCCGGGGTAGCCGACGTTGGTTGCCCAGTCGAGGACGTTGCCGAGCACTTTGTACTTGTCGGGCGGGTTGGCGCGGTCGTCCTTCGCGATGAGCGTCTGGAGGTCGGGGACCGTCGAGGGGAAGCAGGGGAAGTTGTAGAACTGGCCGGCCACGAAGCCGTCCCGGAAATGGTCGATCCAGTCGATCAGGAACTTCTGCGCGCCGTCCTTGTTTTCGGCGAAGTTCCAGATCACGTAGCAGTTCATGACGTGCTCGGCGGCGATGCGGCGCGCCGGGCCTTTCAGCGCCGGGCTGATCATGATCTTCGAGTCGATCGGCAGCTTCTCGCGCTCGGACTGCCGCGTGATCGAGATCGCGTTGGCGACGTAGCTGACGCGGCCGGCGAGCATGGCCTGGTTGTTCGAGGGTGGCGTCCAGGTGAAGACCTCGGGCGTCTCCGTCTGCTGGTAGAGGTCCTTCATGTACTTGAGCGCGTCGATCGTCTGCTTGGAATTGATCGTGACGTTGCCGGCCTCGTCCTGCTCGGCGCCCCCGAAGGACCACAGGAGAGCTCGCATCGCCATGGAGGTGTCGAGCTCCTGCGCGAGGCCGAGGCCGCAGGGGTGGCCCGTCGCGTCCCGGATCTTCTTCGCGCCCTTGAGCAGGTCTTCGTAAGTGTCGGGGCCGTTGGGATAGCCGGCGTCGGTCCACCAGTCCTTGTGCCAGTTGCCGGGATCCGGCGTGTACGCGTCGGAGAAGGCGTAGTACTTCCTGGTCTTCGGATTGAACGTGGACTTGTGCGCGAGGTCGATCTTCTTGCCGTGCTTCTTCTCGACCTCGGCGTACACGTTCGTCATGTCGACCACCTGCGACTCGTAGGAGGCCGGCGGCGACAGGAACATGAAGAGGTCGTGGCCTTTCTTCGCCGAGACCTCCGAGGCGGCCCGGGCGGGCAGGTCCACGAGGTTGATGTTGTCGACGATCACCTCGGTGTCGTTCTTCTGGCCCCACTCCTTGACGTACGTGCCGTTGAACCACGTGTCCCACGCCGGGACGAAGTGGCTCCACTGGATGATCTTCAGGGTCTTCCCGGCCGCCTTCGCCCGGTCTGGAAAGAGAAAGGCCGGCCCGCCGGCCGCGAGCGCGCCGACACCGGCGAGCTTCGTGAACTGCCGGCGGGTCAGGCCGCGAGTGTTTTTCCTGGCCATGGTCGACTCCTTCGCTTTCTCGCAGGCCTCAGATGTCGGCGGTCAGGTCGCGGTCCTTCGTCTCGCGCAGGAACAGGCTGCCGATGACGAACGACATCAGCGCGACGACGATCGGGTACCAGAGGCCGGCGTAGATGTCGCCCTTGGACGCCACCATCGCCGTCGCCAGCAGCGGCAGCATGCCGCCGAACCATCCGTTGCCGATGTGGTACGGCAGAGACATCGACGTGTAGCGGATGCGGGTGGGAAAGAGCTCGACGAGGAACGCCGCGATCGGGCCGTACACCATGGTCACGTAGATCACCAGGACGACCAGGATCAGGATGGTCATCGTCCAGTTGAGCCGTGTCTTGTCGAATTTCTCCGGGTAGTTGGTGGTTTTGAGGGCGTCCTTGTACTTGGCTTCGTCGAAGCCTTGCAACTCGATGTTGCCGATCTTCGTGACGACCGTCTGGCCGGCAACGGGGGGCAATTCCTGAAAGGACAGGCCCGCCTTGTTCAGAAAGCCGCGTGCTTTGTCGCAATCGGAGTAGACGGTCTTCGGCCCGGGGAAGATGTGGACCTGGCAGTCCGTCGCCGCGACGCTGATCGGGGTCGAGGCCGAGTAGGCCTCGATGGCTGGGTTGACATTGTGAGTGAGAGCTTTGAAGAGGGGAATGTAGGTCAGCGCCGCGACGAGACAGCCCGTCATGATGATCCACTTCCGTCCGATCCTGTCCGAGAGGCTGCCGAAGAAGATGAAGAACGGCGTTCCAATCACGAGCGAAGCGCCGATCAGAAGATAGGCGGTCAGATAGTCGACTTTGAGATAGAGCGTCAGGAAGAACAATGCGTAGAACTGACCCGTGTACCAGACGACGCCCTGGCCGGCCGTGGCGCCGAGGAGCGCGAGGATGACGATCTTCAGGTTGCTCCAGTGCGCGAAGCTCTCCGTGAGCGGGGCCTTCGAGCCCTTTCCCTGGGACTTCATCGCCTGGAAGATCGGCGATTCCTGGAGCTTCAACCGGATGTAGACGGAGACGGCGAGCAGGATGATCGAAACGAGAAACGGAATGCGCCAGCCCCAGCTCTTGAAATCTTCGGTCGACATCTTGCCGCGGCAAAGCCCGATGACGATCAGGGCGAGGAGCAGTCCGAGGGTCGCGGTCGTCTGGATCCAGGCCGTGTCGCGACCGCGCTTGCCGTGGGGCGCGTGCTCGGCGACGTAGGTCGCCGCGCCGCCGTACTCGCCCCCGAGAGCCAGGCCCTGGACCAGGCGCAGGATCAGGAGGATGGCCGGCGCGGTGAAGCCGATCGAGGCGTACGTGGGCAGCAAGCCGACCGCGGCGGTGGAGCTGCCCATCACGACGATGGTGATCAGGAAGGTGTACTTGCGGCCGACGAGATCGCCGATGCGCCCGAACACGAGGGCGCCGAAAGGCCGCACGAGGAATCCGGCCGCGTAGGCGACGAATGACGCGAGCAGGGCCGCCGTCGCATTCTCCGGCGGAAAGAAGAGCGCGGCGAAAAAGGGAGCCAGGGTCGCGTAGAGGTAGAAGTCGTACCACTCGAAGACCGTTCCCAGGGACGAAGCGAAGATGACCCGCTTGGCCTCGGGCGCCAGGTTCTGCTCCGCGGCGGTCGCCATTGGCTCCTCCTCAGTCAGGCCGCCGGACAGGGTCCGGCGGCAAGATAAACGAGCGGACAGAAATGCCTGGCCGCCGTGGAACGAAACGGATTCGGAAGGGGAGGCGACGCGCGCCGGCTGACTCCGCGGTCACTCGCGGGCGCGATGCTTCGTTTGAGCGCGTCGACGAGTAGCCTGAAGCCATTGCTCACGGCACCTCGGATTGCGGTGAAGTCTTTTGGAAGGCCTCCCCGAAGTCAAGCGATTGTCCCGCGGTCACGGGCGAGGCCTCGGCGCGTCGCGGCGGCTCGCGGGTGTTCGCGGAGAGCTTGCCGCTTCGGGTGGAGGAGTTATATTGCGGCGGTTCCCGGCGTGGCGGGAACGACAGCCGAAAGGAATCGCGTATGGCCGACGCCAATGACCGGATCCTCGAGGCCCTCCTGCAAGAGAAGCGCCAGTTCGCGCCTCCCAGGGATTTCGCGAAGAAAGCCAACGTTTCGAGCCCGGCCGTGTACCGCAAGGCCGACCGCGCGTTCGCGAAATTCTGGGAAGGCTTCGCGAAAGAGCTCGACTGGTACAAGCCCTGGAAGAAGGTGCTCGACTGGAAGCCGCCGAAGGCGAAGTGGTTCGTCGGCGGCAAGCTGAACGTCTCGGTCAACTGCGTCGACCGGCACCTGAACGGTCCGCGCAAGAACAAGGCCGCTCTCGTCTGGGAAGGCGAGCCGGGCGACCAGCGGACCTTGACCTACCGCGATCTTTACCGGGAGGTCGGCAAGTTCGGGAACGCACTGCGTAAACTCGGTGTGAAGAAGGGCGACCGGGTCACGCTCTATCTGCCGATGATCCCGGAGCTGCCGATCGCGATGCTCGCCTGCGCCCGCATCGGCGCGATCCATTCGGTGGTCTTCGGCGGCTTCTCGGCCGAGTCGCTCCGGGACCGGATCAACGACCAGGGCGCGAAAGTCCTCGTCACCGCCGACGGCGGCTGGCGGCGCGGCAACGTCGTCCCCCTGAAGCAGATCGCCGACGAGGCGCTCCAGAACACGCCGTCGATCGAAGCGGTCGTCGTCGTGCGCCGCACCGGGACGCCGATCCAGTTCAACGAGGGCCGCGAGCACTGGTGGCACCGTCTGATGGAGGGCTCTCCGATCCCGTGCAAGCCCGAGAAGATGGACGCCGAGGATCCGCTCTACATCCTCTACACGTCCGGCACGACGGGGAAGCCCAAGGGGATCCTCCACACGAGCGGCGGCTATCTGGTCGGCACGTACGCGACGTCGAAGTGGATCTTCGACTTGAAAGACGACGACGTCTACTGGTGCACGGCGGACATCGGCTGGGTCACCGGCCACTCGTACGTGGTCTACGGGCCTCTGGCCAACGGCGCGACGTGTCTCATCTACGAGGGCTCGCCCGACACGCCGGCGCGCGACCGGTTCTGGGATCTCATCGAGCGGCACGGCGTCACGATCCTGTACACGGCGCCGACGGCGATCCGCGCCTTCATGAAGTGGGGCACCGAGTGGCCGGCGAAGCACGACCTTTCGTCGCTGCGGCTGCTCGGCTCGGTCGGCGAGCCGATCAACCCCGAGGCCTGGATCTGGTACCAGAAGTACATCGGCGGCGGGAAGTGCCCGGTCGTCGACACGTGGTGGCAGACGGAGACCGGGATGATCCTGATCTCGCCGCTGCCCGGGATCACGAAGACGAAGCCGGGATCGGCCACGCGCGCGTTCCCGGGCATCGAGGCGAAGATCCTCGACCTCGCCGGCAAGGAAGTCAAAGTCGGCGGCGGCTACCTCGCGATCACGCGTCCGTGGCCCGCGATGCTGCGCACGATCTGGGGTGACGACGAACGCTACGTCAAGACCTACTGGTCGAAGTGGGGCAAGGACGTCTACTTCCCGGGCGACGGGGCCAAACGAGACGCCGACGGCTACTTCTGGCTCCTCGGCCGCGTCGACGACGTGATGAACGTCGCGGGGCACCGGATCGGCACGATGGAGGTGGAGTCGGCGCTCGTCGACCATCCGTCGGTCGCCGAGGCGGCGGTGGTCGGCGTGTCCGACGAGATCAAGGGCACCGCGATCGCCGCCTTCGTCATCCTCAAGGAGCGCGACAAGACCGCGGCGGCGCACGCCGACAAGGGCCTCCACGACACCGTCCGAAATCACGTTGGGAAGAAGATCGGCGCCATCGCCAAGCCCGACCGCCTCTTCTTCGTCTCGGACCTGCCGAAGACCCGGTCCGGCAAGATCATGCGGCGGCTCCTGCGGGACATCGCCGAGGGCCGCGTCCTCGGCGACACGACGACCCTCGCCGACGCCAACGTCGTCGCCGCGCTCAAGAGCCAGTACGAGGAGAAAGAGGGATAGCGGCGGGAGCGGATTAACCTCGCCAAAGGCGGAGGGACGGGTCTAGAATCGATTCGGTGAAGGCATCCGGAAGCGTTCTGGACGGCCAGACACTTGGCCGACTTGATCGCTGGCGGAAAGCGCGCGCCGTGTTCGTCAGACCCGACGGGCTGGAGGCCGAGCGCGCGGTTGCCGCGGCGTGCGGGCGGAGCTGGGCGCGGGCGCCCATGTACGGTCGGGCGCGGCGCCTCCTGGTCGAGCGCACCCCCGAGCAGTTTCTCGAGGACCTCGAGAAAAACGTCGGTCCCATGGCCGAGCGCGTGCGGGTCGCACCCGAGGACATGCGCCAGACCAAGTGGGACGCGATGAGCCGCCTGCAGCCCCTGCCGCGGGCGCGCCGCGAGGTCGACGCACTCTGGCTCGCCGACGAGTTGACGTCGGGAGAGTTCTTCGTCGAGTTTCAGCCGATCTTCGACCTCGCGACCGGCGGCGTGATCGGCCACGAGGGGTTGATGCGCGGCCGCGGCGACGGCCGGACGCCGCGCCTGGCGGCCGACATGTTCCCCGCGGCGGAATCGCTCCAGGTGGACCGGACCTTCGAGCGCTTCTCGTGGACGTGCGTGCTCGAGGCGGCGCGGGGTCTTCCGGCCGAGAGCCTCATCTTCCTGAACGTCAACCCGCGGCTGATCGGGCGCTCCGAGCACGCCCTGGTCGCTCTCGGAGAAGAAACGGAGCGGCGCGGCGTGCCGTTCTCGCGGCTCGTGCTCGACCTCGTGGAGATCGAGACGCTGCCGTCGGCGCCCGAGCTCGCGCCGGCGCTGACGGTGCCGCGCGATCTCGGCACGGTGATCGCGCTCGACGACGTCACGTCCGGCTACGGCGCCCTCCAGCTGTGCCACGCGCTCCAGCCCGAGTGGATCAAGGTCGACAGCGAGGTCACGCGCGGCATCGCCCGCGACCCGAGGCGCCGCGCGATCCTGAAGTTTCTGGCCGACTTGTCGCGCGAGTTCTCGTTCACGCTCGTCGCCGAGGGCATGGAGTCGGCCGAAGACCTGGACGTGTGCGCCGCCGAAGGCGTCGGCGCGGCGCAGGGCTACTTCCTGGCGCGCCCCGCCGTCGAGCCGCCGCCGCCGTCGGCCGGCTTCCGCGACTGGATCGCGTCCCGCCCGCACGGCCAGCAGTCGGCTTGAGCGATTCCCTCCGGCTCGACGTCTGGCTCGACGTCGCCTGCGTCTTCCCGACGCGGTCGCAGGCCAAGGCGGCGTGCGAGGGCGGCAAGGTCGACGTCAACGGCGCGCGGGCAAAGGCCCACCGCGAGGTGAAGCCGGGCGACCGGATCGCCCTGCCGGGCCCCGGCGGGACGCGGCGCGAGCTCGTCGTCGTCGGCCTCGCGGCGCGCTCGATCCCGAAGGCCGAGGCACGCAAGCTCTACGAAGACGTCACACCCGCGCCGGCGCCCGAGGTGGTCGAGGCGCGGCGCCTCGACCGGATGCTCGCGCCGCGCGGGGAGGCGGGCCGCCCCGACAAGCGCGAGCGCCGCGAACGGCGGCGGCTGAAGGGCTGGTAGGGAAGCGCCCGGGGCGCGCGAGGGTCTAGACTGGGGGAGCCATGGACTTCGAGCTCTTCTGCCCCTGCTGCGGTGCGCGTCTCAAGATCGACCCGGACCTGAAGGCGGTCATCGACCACGAGGCGCCGAAGGTCGCGCGCAAGTACTCGAGCGTCGACGACGCCCTGGGCGCGTTGAAGGGCCAGGACGAAGAGCGCGAGAAGAAGTTCGCCGCCTCGATCGAAGCCGAGAAGTCCAAGAAGGACGTCCTCAACAAGAAGTTCTCGGAGCTCTTCGAGAAGACCAAGGGCGACTCCTCCAAGCCCCTCCGCGACATCGACCTCGACTGAGGCGGGTCTACTTCTGGTAGGCCATCGCGTTGAGCAGCGCGATGCGCCGGGCGACCGGCGGGTGGGTCGACCACAGCCCGGTGAAGAACCCCTGCCGGTCCGCCTCGGTGCCGCCGCGCGGGTCTTCGATGCAGAGGTGCGCCACGCCCTGTTTGATCGACGGCGTCGGCGCCACGGCCGCCGAGATCTTCCGCAGCGCCGAGGCGAGCGCGAGCGGGTTGCGCGTCAGCTCGGCGCCGGAAGCGTCGGCGAGGTACTCGCGCTGGCGGGAGACGGCGAGCGAGACCACCTGCGCGATGATCGGGGCGAGCAGGACCGCGACGACCCAGAGCGCGACGAAGAGAATGCCCAGCCCGCCGCCCTTGCCGTCGTCGCTCCGGCGCCGCCCGCCCCACCCGAGGCCGCGGCGGCTCCAGTCCGAGAGCAGCAGCACGGCCCCGGCGAGCGCGGCGACGACCGTCATGAGGCGCACGTCGTAGTTGCGGACGTGCGACAGCTCGTGGCCGACGACGCCCTGGAGCTCGTCGCGGTCGAGCGTGTCGAGCAAGCCCCGCGTCACGGCGATCGACGCGCGCTCCGGGCCCACGCCGGTGGCAAACGCGTTGGGGTCCGAGTCCGGGACGACGTAGACCGCCGGTTTCGGGATCCCGCCGGCGATCGCGATCTCCTCGACGACGTTGTCGAGGACGCGCTGCTTCGGGTCGTTGCGGTCGAGCGGGATCGCGCCCGTCGACTGGAGCACGGCCTTGTCGCCTTCGCGGAGAGACCACCACGCCGACATCCCCCCGAAGGCGATCGCGCCGAGCGTGGCGAAGGGGATTCCGGGAGAAAATCCGCCCGCGTAGAGCAGCCCGTCGGCGCCGAGCCCCATCAGGGCGAGCAGCACCACGAAGAACGCGATGAAGAGCCGGGTGTTGCCGAGGTTCTTCTTCTGCTGGTCGTAAAGGTTCATGGCAGAGGTCGGCCGGCGACCTCCGATGTTCAGGACTTCGTGCGATCGGCCCGGATGTTCAGGTCGACCCGCGGCACCGCTCGCTGCGTCTCGTCCTTGAGCTCGAAGAGCTCGACCGGCTGGAACTTGAACGTCTGCGCGATCAGATTGTCGGGGAACATCTGCTGCGCCGTGTTGAAGCGTGTCGCGATGTCGTTGTAGAACTGGCGCGCGAAGCCGATGCGGTTCTCCGTCGAGGAGAGCTCCTCCATCAGCGCCTTGACCTGCTCGTTCGACTTCAGCGTCGGGTAGTTTTCCGCCAGGGCGAAGAGGCGCGAGAGCGTGGCGGTCAGGGCGTTCTCCTTGTCCGCCGCCTCGGCCACGCCGTGCGCGGCGACCGCGGAGTTGCGCGCCTGGATCACCTTCTCGAGCGTGTCCTGCTCGAACTGCATCTCGCCCTTCACCGCGGAAACCAGGTTCGGGATGAGGTCGTGCCGGCGTTTCAACTGGACGTCGATCTGCTTCCAGCCGTTGGAGACCTGGTTCCGGAGGGAGATGAGGTTGTTGTAGCGCCAGATGGCCCAGATCGCGCCGACGACGGCGAGAACGACGAGCAGCGTCAGGCAACCTCCGATGGCGGCCATTTCTTTGGAGTGATCCCCTACCCGTTTCTTACGAAGACGGCCCTCGACGGTTTCCGCCTCACGAGTTCAACCCCTGGCGCAGCTCCCGGGCGAGGATTTCGACCCCCGACCGGGTTCCGCCCGTGAGCTTTTCCTTCCAGATGGTCTCGGTCTCGAACCGGCGGTCGCCGATCGACTCCGCCCACGGGCGCAGGGCGGCGTCGAGCTCGCCCGCCGACCAGACGTCCCCGCCGCGCTTGCGGACCATCGCGATCACGTAGGGCACGATCCGGATGAAGGCCCGCAGCGAGGTCGAGCTCTTGATCGAGTACTTGCGGCCGGCGAAGGCGGCGGGGAAGGCGCGGGCCGCCGCCTTGAAGTAGTTCAGGAAGAAGCGCCGTGAGTTCTCGCGGAACTCCCGGGCGATCCGGCCTCCGGCGGTGTCGATCGCCGCGAACACGTCGCGCAGCTCGTCGGCCAGCGAGGCCTGGGTCACCGAGCCCTTGCCGATCCCCAGCACCTTGATCGAGCCCTTCAGGGGCGAGCCCTCGTCCTCGTTCAGGGTCCGGATGACGTCGTGGGCGGCGGCCAGGTTGTCGTCGCGATAGAGCCGGCGGCCCGCCAGCGAGATCAGGTGCGACGGGTTCAGTTTCGTGTGCTTGCTGTTGATCGTCACGAAGAGCTCGACGACCTGGTCGGCCGTCAGGCTGTCGAAGACGACGGCGGGGACCTGGAAGTCCTTCAGGCTGTGCTTCTCCGCGAGCTGGTGCAGCGCGAGAAGCCGGTGCTGGCCGTCCAGGGCGCGGAGGATCCCGGACTCCTCGGGCAGCTTCAGCGACCCGGCGTCGGACCGTCCGCTCGACGGGGAAAACTCCAGGCGCTTCTCCGACACGAGGAGAACGCTTCCCGGAATCGCGGGCAGCGTGCCGGAGTCGGCGCACTGCAGGTAATAAGCGACGAGCTCGTCGATCTTCTTCTTGATGATGGGGCGCTGGAAGGCCTGCTCCGAGGCCGAGATCTTCCGTTCCAGGAACTCCCAGTTCACCCGTCCCGCCGCGACCTTCGCGTGGCCCCGCGTCGTCTGGCTGCCCGGCCCGAAGGAGAGGACCTCGAAACCCACCAGCGACTGGAGGTCCTCTCCCGACAGGAGAGCCTCGTAGAAGCGCACGCCGAACTGATTCAGGCGGAGCGAGGGAACCGAGATCATGTCCACCTCCTGGCCCGGATACCGCAGCGTCCTCCGGAAGGGCTCGCGAGCCGGACTCCGGAGCGGGGAAAGGGTATACCGGGCGCCCGTCCGTTGAACCCATGAGATTGGGGCCGAAAACGGGCCCGTCGGGTCCGATCCGGAGGGACTCAGGGCGGGGACACGGACTTCCAGTCTTCGCCGGCCATCATCTGCCCGTGAATCTGGCTGGCCCCGATCAGGATGCCCTTGAGCTCGGCCGTGAGGATCGCGGCGAGCTCGGGAAGGGCCTCGGGCCGGGCGACCGGAACCGAGCACTCGACGGTCGACTGGCCGAGGGACGCGAAGAAAGGAGACGGCCGGCGCGTCCAATCGGAGTCGCTGCGCCGGTGCTTGGTCATCAGGAACGCCGCCAGCCGCCGCTCGTCCCAGGGTTCCGACATCATCCAGCAGAAGTTCGCGCGGAGCGCTTTCTGCTCGACGGTGGGCGTGTCGCTGGCAATCGAGATCGACATGTCCCGCCTCAAACGATAGCATTCCCGCGTTCGACCAACACCGTGAAAAGCGCTGTTTTAGGGCTCCTGACGCTCGCCGGAGCAGCCGTGCTCGCCGCCTCGCCGGGCGACGAGCGGGTGTACGCCTCGCACCTGATGGTGGATCAGGAAGTCACGGTGGCGGCCCGCATCACGGGCATCATCGACACGATCCTCGTCGACCGCGGCAGCGCCGTGACGCAGGGCCAGGTGCTCGCGACGCTCGAGGCGAGCGAGTACGACGCGGCGATCCGGCAGGCCAGGGAAGACATGGACCTGAAGAAGATCGAGTACGAGCGGGCCGAATCGCTGGTCTCCTCGAGCGTCATGAGCGCCCAGGATCGCGACGAGAAGAAGGCCCAGTACCAGGTCGCCGTCGCGACGTGGGAGCGGGCCAAGGCGGTGCGCGACTACACCGTCATCCGGGCGCCCTTCGCGGGGATCGTCACGGAGAAGTACGCGCGCCTCGGCGAAAAGGTCATCGAGGACAAGAACGACCCGCTCTTCAAGATCACGGCGGTCGAGCCGCTGCTCGCCCGCGTGTACCTGCCGGAGGAGCAGCTCCTCCGGGTCAAGGTCGGGGACCGCGTCGAAGTGGTCGCGGATCGTTTCCCCGACGTGAAGACGAGCGGCGAGGTGCAGTTCGTCAGCCCGACCGTCGACGCCGCGAGCGGCACCTTCCAGGTGGTCGTGCGCGTCCGGAGGGACCCCGCCCGCACGGTGCTCCGGCCGGGCCTCGCCGTTCAGGTGCGATTCGCCCAGCCCGCGGCCGGGACGCGGTAACGCCGGCCGACGGGCCATGGCCGGAAAGCCGCGCTCCTCGGCCCGTCTGCGCACGACGCTCGACCGGGTCCTCGTTCACGACGTCAAGAACGTTTCCTTCCGCCTGCGGCTGCTGCTGTCCAATCTCGACGAGCACTGGGACGATCCCCAGTTCCGGGAGACCGTCAAGGAGCTGCTGGCTTCGACGGTCGAGCGCCTCGAGCAAGCCGTCGGGCGGCTCTCGACCGACGAGGACGCCGTCCTCATCAAGGTCTCGCTCGACGTCAACGGCCTGATCCACGAGGTCGTCGCCCGGCCGCCGCGGCGGCAGCGTCCCGGGGCCCGGGCGGCCCCGGCGCGCCTCGCCCTCGGACAGGTGCCCCGGATCTGGGGCGACCCGTTCTACCTAGGCGACGCCTTCGCGAGCCTGCTCGAGAACGCGGCCGAGGCCGCCGGTCCGGACGGCCGGGTGCTGGTGCGGACGTTCGCGACGGGCTCCGGCCGGCGCGCGCGCGTCGTGGTCGAGGTCATCGACAACGGATCCGGGATGACCCAGGAATTCCTGCGCGACCGCCTCTTCCGGCCGTTCGAGACCACCAAGCCCGAGGGCGTCGGGCTCGGTCTGGCGACGGCCAGCCAGATCGTGCGCTTCCACCGCGGGACGATCCGGATCCTGTCGCAGCCGGGCGGCGGCACCCTCGTGCGCTGCGCGTTCCCGGCGGCCGCGGAGGCCTCGCCGTGAGCGGGCCGCCCGGCCGGCTGGTGATCGTCGACGACGACGCGTTTCTGCTCGAGCAGCTGACCTGGGCGCTCAAGGGCAAGTTCTCGGTGGCCTCGGCGCGCGACGCGACGCAGGGCAAGGCCCTCTGCGAATCGGAGCCCGATCTCTATCTCTTCGACCTGCGCCTGCCGCCGTCGAACCAGGTCCGCGAAGGGCTCGACCTGCTGCGCCACGCGCGGCGGCGCGATCCCGACGCGACCGTCGTGATCATGTCGGGCGAAGGGGAGCGGGCGCACGCGCTCGAGGCCGTGGCGCTCGGCGCGTTCGACTTCTTCCAGAAGCCGGTCGACGCGGCCGAGCTTCTGCTGATCCTGAACCGCGCGCTCGAGCGCCGGCGGCTCGTCGTGGAGAACCGGGAGCTTCGCCGGGAGGCGGGCGCCGTCGCTCCGAGCGCCGCGAGCGCGATCGTCGGCGCGAGTCCGGCGATGAAGCGGCTCTCGAAGGAGATCGAGCGCGTCGCGCCGAGCGACGCCACGGTCCTCCTGCAGGGGGAGAGCGGCACCGGCAAAGAGCTCGTCGCGCGGGCGATCCATGCGGGGAGCCCGCGGCGCGACCGCGCCTTCGTGGCGGTCAACACGGCGGCCCTGCCGGAGTCGCTCGCGGAGTCGGAGCTCTTCGGCCACGAGAAGGGCGCGTTCACGGGCGCGGTCGCCTCGCGGCCCGGTCGCTTCGAGCTCGCGCAGGGGGGCACGCTCTTCCTCGACGAGATCGGGACGCGTTCCCCCGCGATTCAGGCGAAGCTCCTGCGCGCGATCGAGAGCCGAGAGGTCGAGCGCGTGGGAGGCCGGGGCTCGATCGCCGTGGACTTCCGGCTGATCTCGGCGACGAACGAGGACCTCGAGGCTCGGGTCGCCGACGGAGGCTTCCGCGAGGACCTCTATTACCGCATCAATACGATTCCGATCGCGATCCCGCCGCTGCGGGACCGGTCAGGCGACGTGGCGCTGCTCGCCGGGCATTTTCTCGAGCGCGTCTGCGCCCGTGAGAACCTGCCGCGCAAACGCCTCTCCGCGGCGGCGCTCGCGCGCCTCCAAGCGCACCCGTGGCGTGGGAACGTGCGCGAGCTCGCGCACGCGGTGGAGCTCGCAGTGCTCTTCTCGGATGGCGTCGAGATCGGCGAGGAGGATCTGCCGCGGAGCCTTCGCGTGGAAAAGGCGTCTCCGCCGTCCGGCGACGAGAAGGGCTACGCCGCTGCCGTCGAGGAGTTCGAGCGCAGGCTCTTGAAGGACGCCATCGCCGCCGCGGGAGGCGTGAAGGCAGAAGCTGCCCGGCGGCTCGGGCTCGACCCGAACCAGATCAAGTACCTGTGCCGGAAGTTCGGCCTGTAGGTAGATTAATTATTCAACCGACGGCGAGTTAATTTTTCATCCTCCCGGTATCGTGGGAAAGCGACCAGGCCGTAAACATCTGAAAGATAAAGATCAGATTAGAGACGCCGAGCCACGGCAGGCTGGCCCCGGTCTTGCGATGAACGCTGGCCAGGAGGGAAGAAATCAAATGGCCAACGAAGTGAAAATCAGACTGACGGACGCCCAGAAGGCGAAGATCAAGGAAGCCACTGGGAAGGACCTTCCGGAGATTCACGTCGAGAGTTTCGGCTCCACGCCGGCGGTTTCGGCGCCCGCTCCGAGCGCTTCGCTCAAGTCGGCGAAGTCGATGCGCGCGGCGAAGTCGCTCCGCGCCGCCAAGTCGATGCGCGCGGCGAAGTCGCTCCGCGCGGCGAAGTCCATGCGGTCGGCCAAGTCGATGAAGGCGGCGAAGTCGATGCGCTCGGCCAAGTCCATGCGCTCCGCCAAGTCGATGCGCTCGGCCAAGTCGATGCGGTCGGCCAAGTCGCTCTAATCCCGGTCCGAAGCAGGAACGCCCCGCTTCGGCGGGGCGTTTTTTTTTGCGGTTCTAGCGGCGGCTCGACGCCGCCGAACAGGAGCAGGCGGCCGCTACCGACCAGCCCATGGTTGTGGCGCGGCCTCGCGGGGAAGAGTCGCCGCTACCACCAGATCACGGTCTGGAGCCAGTGGCGCAGGACGCGCCACGAGCGCGACAGAAACGAGCGCCGGCCGAGCGAGATCTTGGCGTGCCCGGTCATGCCGGGCAGATAAGCGCCATCGGGGTTGTCGAAGGCGACGACCGCCACGAAACGCTCCGGCAGGTCGCGCGCCCGGAGCGTCTGCGTCGTGCCGTCGGCGGTGTGGGGCAGCTCGTGCGCCGCCGCGCCGACCTGGACGATGCGTCCTTCGAGGATCCGCGCGGGTCTCGCCCTCAGCTGCATCGCCACCGGTGCCCCCGGGTGCAGGTAGGCGAGCAGGCGCTCGGAGACGGGAATCTCGGCCTTCAGTCGGTCGCACTCGCCGACGCGCGCGATGACGGCACCGGCGGGAACGAAGCGATCCGCCAGGTCCTGGGTTCGGCGGGTGAGCAGGCGCCCGGCGATGGGGCTCTCGACCGAGAGGCGCCGCAGGCGATCCTCCTCGCGGGCGAGCGCCATCGCGGCGGCGACCTCGCGGTTCTCGGCGTGGAAGACACCCTGGGCGTCGGCGGCGTCGCGCTGCCGGCTCGTGCGCTTGCGCGAGGCGTCGCGGACGGCCGAGGCGCCGGCGAATCCGGACGCGACGTCGGGGCTGTCGAGGACCGCGACGACGTCGCCCATCTTCACGCGGTCGCCTTCGCGGAAGCGCACGGCGACGATCGTGCCGTCGTCGGGCGCCTGGATCGCCGCCTCGGTCCAGGGTTGCAGCTCCGCCTCCGTCTCCAGTCTCCACGGCGCCCAGGGCACGATCAGTGCCAGCAGGAGGACGGCCCCTCCGGCGACGAGAGCCGTCCGGGATCGACGGGACATGAGCAACTCCTTCTTGTCGAGGTAGAGGAGGCGGAGGCCCTGGAGGAACGCGCGGACGTCCTTCCGGAAGAGGCGCAGCAGCGTCAGGATCAGGAGAACGAGGGCGACGTGGGGGAAGTATTTCGCGTAGAAGTTGTAGAAGAGCTTCGCGAGGAACACCATGATGAAGACGGTGAACCCGAGGGCGAGCGGGGCGTAGACGAGGAAGATCCGGCGCTTGCGCCGCGACAGGACCGGCACCTCGACGTTCAGGCGCAGGACGTGGCGCTTGAGCAGCGCGCCCAGGTACTCGATCGAGTCCTCGCGCAGCTCCGGGATCTCGAGGACGCTGCACAGGGCGTGGTAGCCGTCGACCTTGCGGAGCGGGTTGATGTTGAAGAAGAGCGTGGAGATGCCCGTGAAGAGCATCAGCTTGTACGCGAGCTCGTGAAGCAGCGTGTCGGGGTACGACGCCACCCAGGCCGCGACCGCGAAGCTGCAGATGATCGCCTCGATGTACATGCCGGCCAGCACGACCCACAGCCGGTGCCACTTGTTCTGGAAGAGCAGCGCGTCGGTCGTGTCGCAGTAGAACGCCGGCATGAAGTAGAGCAGCGCGACGCCGATGTCGTGGACGTCGCCGCCGTAGAACTTGCAGACGTAGCCGTGCGCCATCTCGTGGATCAGGCCGATGCCGCAGAGGATGACGAAGAACTGGACCGCGTCCCAGAACGGTTTGCGGAGAAACGCGTAGAGCTCGAGTGTCTGCTCCCAGATCGGGCCGAAGTGCCGGACGATGACGCCGGTCATCAGCGCGATCATCACGAGCGACACGGCGACGGTGGCGGGGCGCCAGATCCAGCGGACGTACTTCTGGGTCCGGTTCATGAACTCGTTCGGGTCGAAGACGTGGAAGGGGATGAGGAAGATGTCGAACCCTTCCGCCTTCTGCTCCGCCGTCCGGCGACGCGCGTCCTTGATCCAGTTCAGCTGCTCGAGGTTGCGCTCGACGGAGGACTTCTCGAGCAGGTCCATGTTCCGGAGAGACTCTTCGTACTCCGGGACGAGCGAGGCCTCGATCGGCTCGGTGAAGCGGGCCTGGTACGCGTCGTGGATCTCGGACAGAGTCCGCGTTCCGTCGAAGAGCTTCATGAGGTCCCAGGTGGCCTCGTCGAAGCTGTAGTACTGGGTCCGGTCGGGATTCTTGACGACCCAGTTGACCTCGCCCATCTGAACGACGCGGCGAATGACGAGGTTGCTCTTCAACCGCGGCCGGCCGGTCGAGCCCTTCTTGAACGCGGCCAGGGGAGCCGCGCCCGACTCCATGGGGGCGGCGGAGGCGAGTCGGGCCGTCCGCGGCCTGGCGCTCACGGCAGCAGCGGCCAGAGCTTGAGCCAGAAGTAGCGCACGGGCTTGCGGAAGAGGGCGTAGCCGAGCGGTCGGGTCGCCGCCGCGACCTTTCCCGTGCCGAGCATCCCGGGCTTCATCGCTTCGTCCGGGTTGTCGACGCGGGCCTCCGCGATGACGAAGCTCTCCTCGCCTTCCTGGCGGAGCTCCGCGCCGACGCGCTCGACCCGGCCGCGGAACACGCGTGTCGGGTAAGGATTCATTTTCAGCGCGACCGGCTGACCCGCCTTGACCAGCGCGGCCTCGGCTTCGGGGACGGCGACTTCGGCGGTGACGCTGCCCAGATCGGCGACGATCGCGAGCTCCGCGCCGCGGGCGAGCGCCTGTCCGACGCGCTGCTCGACGTGCGGCGTGATCAGGACGCCGGCCGCCGGAGCGCGCAGAAGGGTCTTGGCGAGCTGCTCCTCGGCGAGCGCCCGCCGGGCCTTCTGCTCCTCGCACCGCGCGCGGGCCTCGAACATCGCCGCGGCGTCGCCCTCCTGGGTGTGCTGCGCGACGTCGCTCTCGGCGATCGCGAGGGCCGCCGAGGCCTCGGCCAGCGCGGCCCGGTAGGACTCGTCCTTCAGCGTCGCGACGACGTCGCCGGCGGCGACGCGGTCGCCCTCGCGGTGGAGGACCTCTTTGACGACGCCCTCGACGGCGGCCGTGATGGCGGCCCGGCGCGCCGGGAGCACGCGGACCGGCCCCTCCACGCGAATCTTCCACGGCACCGCGACAAGGGCGACCAGCACGATCCCCGCGCCGATCAGCCACGCCTGCCGCCGACGGATCGGGATGTCGAGAAGCTTCCGGCGCTTCTCGAGCAGGGGGGCCAGGAACCCGGCGAGCGGGACCTGCTGATAGAGCTGGGCGTTGCGGACGGCGACGGTGGCCTGGTTGACGAGGATCGCGAGCAGGTCGCGGTTCCCTTCGTCGAAGGCGAGGGGCTCGGCGCTCTCGAAGCCGAGCGCGCCGAGTTTTCCCTCCTCGTCCTTGAGGAGGACGCCGAAGAACGACTTGAGGCCCGTCTCGGCGAAGATTGCCCGGAACTTCTCGACCGTCTCCGGCCGCTCGGCCGTGATCTCGCCGTCCTCGGTCTGGGTGACGGCGACGTCGGTGCCGGAGAGGAAGACCCAGTTGAGCAGATCGTCCAGGCGCCGGACGTTCGGGTCCTTGCGGTCGATCTCCTTGGCCCCCGAGACGGCGCCGAGGCGGAACCGCCCCTTCTCGAAAATGCCGATGGCGCACCGGTCGTACGGGATCAGCGCGGACGTGGCGTTGACGACCGTGGCCATGACCTTGTCGAGGTCGAGGGTCGCCGTGATCTCGCGGCTGACGGCGAGCAGGGCGTCGAGCTCTTCGACCTTCTTCTCGGCCTCGTGCTGCCGCGCGGTGCGGAGCGCGCGCACCGCCTGGCGCGACAGGTCGGCGAGGAGCTCCTCGTCTTCCGCCGAGAACTCGGGGTGGCGGCCGCGCTTGTTGACGAGGACGAGCGCGCCCACGGGGATCTCGTCCTCCACGAGCGCGATGCCGAGCACCGAGCGCGCGAGGTAGCCGTCGTTCTCCGTGGCGACGGGATCACCTTCGGGGATCCGGTTGCGCCGCAGCGGCGCCTGGTCGGCCAGGAGGTCGCCGACGACCGGGCTCCCGACGGCCTCGGGCGCGTTCTCGACGTCGTAGTTCTCGTTGAGAGCGGTCGCGGCGAGCGTCACGTCCTCGCCGTCGAGCCGCCAGAGGGACGCGACCTCGGCGGTCAGGAAGTCGGCCGCTTTGCGCACGATGAGGTCCGAGAGCTCTTGCTCGTCGATGGTCGACCCGAACGCCTTCGAGAGGTCGTAAAGATTCGTCAGGCGCTCGATGGCGTGGAGCATGCCGACGGTCTTGCGCTCGGAGCGCAGGGCCCGGCCGAGGGCCGGCGCCGCCTGCTCGAGAAAGCGCTCGAGCCGCGCGAGCGCCTCGTCGGCGTCGGGCATCTCGGTGAAAAAGAGCGCCAGGAGTCCGACGACGAGGTTCTCGGCTTCGAGCGGCACCGCGAGGCACGCGCGGAAGCCGGGCGGCAGGCCGCGGACGAACGGGTCGCCGTCCGTGAGCTCCGCACCCGTCAGCACGATCGGCTGCCGGTCGCGGACGAGGTCGTGGACGAAACCGGTCTCTCGAGGCGCCGAACGCCTCAGGAATTTGTCGACGCCCTCGCCGGAGGCGCCGATGCAGAGAAAGAGCGGGTTGACGGTGTCGGGCGCCCAGAGCAGCGTCGCGTCGGCGCCGGCCATGACCGTGCTCCACCGGGCCGCCCAGCCGGAAGTCTGGGACAGGTTCTCGCAGAGGGCCAGCTCGGCGAGCGCCGTGACCTCCGCCTCCGCCGCCGAGGTGTCGGCCTCCTCGGCCGCGTCGCCGTCCTCCCCGTCGACCGGTTCGTCCTCCGGATCCTCGGGTTCGTCCGCCAACTTGTCCTCGCCGAGCGTGGGCCGTGCCCGGTCGGCCGGCCTAGAAGCTGGAGACTGCCGCCTCGAGATCCTCGTGGATCTCGAAGACGGAGTCGAGCTTGGTCATCTGGAGGAGCTTGCGGACCTGCTGGCCGGCGTGGAGGAGCTTGGCCTGACCGCCCTCCTTCTGGGCGAGCGTGAGCGCCCGCACGAGCGCGCCGAGGCCGGAGCTGTCGAGGAAGCCGACCGCCTTCAAGTCGACGAGCAGGTTGGTCTTGCCCTCTTCGAGCAGACGCGTGACCGTCTTCTTGAACGTCGTCTCGGGCTCGCCGATGACGAGGTCTCCAACCACCGTCAGAATCGTGACGTCGCCGTCTTCGCTTGTCGTCAGGTCCATTGGAACGGGGCGGATTATGTCAAAAAAGGCCCGGCGCGCCAGTGGGGAGGCCGGGGCTTGAAAGGCGGTAAATTGCACCCCATGACGACTCTCGATCGCCGCCGGTTCGTCGCCCTGTCCGCCGGGTCGCTCGCCGCGCTGCGCTGGCGGCAACCCGCGCCCCCGGCGCCCACGCCCGCGGCGGAGGTCAAGACCGCCGGCATCCGGATGATCCCGGTCGAGGGCGGCAAGTACAAGGTCTGGACCAAGAAGCTCGGCGCCGGGAAGATCAAGGTGCTCACGCTGCACGGCGGTCCGGGCGTCACGCACGAGTACTTCGAGTGCTTCGAGGACTTCCTGCCGCAGGCGGGGATCGAGTTCTACTACTACGACCAGCTCGGCTCCTTCTACTCCGATCAGCCGGAGGACAAGAGCCTGTGGACGATCGAGCGCTTTCGCGACGAGGTCGAGCAGGTGCGCCTCGCCCTCGGGCTCGACCACTTCTTCCTCTACGGGCAGTCTTGGGGAAGCATGCTCGCGATCGACTACGCGCTGAAGTACCAGAGCCACCTGAAGGGCCTGGTCCTCTCGAGCATGACGGCCTCGATCGCTTCCTACGTCGAGTACGTCAACAAGCTGCGGGCGCGGCTGCCGCCCGAGGTTCTCGCGGTGCTCGTCAGGTACGAGAGCCAGGGCCAATTCGACGCGCCCGAGTACCAGGAAGTGATGTTCAAGGAGGTCTACGGCCGGCACGTCTGCCGGCTCGACCCCTGGCCGGACCCGGTCGCCCGGGCGTTCAAGCATTTGAATCCGCAGGTCTACAACACGATGCAGGGGCCGAACGAGTTCGTGGTGACGGGGACGTTCAAGGACTGGGACCGCTGGAAGGACCTGCCGAAGATCCAGACCCCGACGCTCCTGATCGGGGCGACCCACGACGAGATGAATCCCGAGGACATCGAGAAGATGGGCCGCCTGATCCCCGACTCGCGGGTCGCGATCTGCCCGAACGGCAGCCACCTGGCGATGTGGGACGACCAGGAGGCCTATTTTCGGGCCCTGATCCCCTTCCTGCTGGACGTCGAGGCGGGGCGCTTTCCCTCGCGGTCGTAACCCTCGCCCGGGGGCGGCATCGAATCTCCGGCGGGATGAGATCCGGGACGTCCGGTTTCTCGTATTCGTGTCTGGAGGTCCTCGAAGGCCGCATGAATCTTGACGTCGCGGCGGGGAGGCGGAGGTAAGATTCGGCGCCAATGGCGCTCCCCGCGGGAGGAGCGCGAGGCAAACCGGTCGATCGCAGGCGTAGCTCGGCACGGCCATGTCGGCTGGACCGAATTCGATGACGCCCCGTCGGGGCAAGAAAAGGAGACTGGGGATGAAGAAGGGTGACCTGACGACGAAGGCGATCGGGTTGGCGATCGCCGGCGTGCTCGCGGGCTCGGGCCTGGCGAGCGCGATTCCTGCCAAGAACGCGAGCGCGAAGACGACCGCCGGCGACGAGAAGGCCAAGGACACGAAGGCCGCGTCGGACAAGCACGTCTGCAAGGGCCAGAACTCCTGCAAGGGCAAGGGCGGCTGCAAGAGCGGCGACGCCGGCTGCGCGGGCAAGAATTCCTGCAAGGGCAAGGGTGGCTGCGCCTCGGCCGACATGAAGCACTCCTGCAAGGGCATGAACTCCTGCAAGGGTCACGGCGGCTGCAAGACGGGCGACGGCGGCTGCGCGGGCAAGAACTCCTGCAAGGGCAAGGGCGGCTGCGCGGTCCCGGTCAAGAAGGCGGCGTAAGTCGGATCCGTTCTGCCCGGGGGTCCTCGCGGCCCCCGGGCATTTCTCTTTGACGACTCCATGACCCCGAACGCTGCCTCCCGCGTCCCCGCCGTCCGGAACCGCTGGGGCTTCGAAGACCTCGGCATCGGCGTGGGCCTCCGGACCATTCACTATCCGCACATCCTCGAGAACCGGCCCGACGTGGACTTCTTCGAGATCCTCTCGGAGAACTACATGGACACGGGCGGCCGCCCTCTCTGGGTGCTCGACCAGGTCGCGGAGCGCTACCCGATCGTGATGCACGGCGTCTCGATGAACATCGGCAGCGCCGATCCGCTCGACCGCGAGCACCTGGCGAAGTTGAAAGCCCTCGCCGGGCGCACCAGGGCGCGCTGGGTGTCGGACCATCTCTGCTGGACCGGCGTCGCCGGCCGCAACACGCACGACCTCCTGCCGATGCCGCTGACCGAAGAGGCGCTCGCGCATGTGGCCGCGCGGGTCCGCCAGGTCTCGGAGATTCTCGAGCGCCCGCTGATGCTCGAGAACGCTTCGACCTACGCCGAGTTCGCGGCCTCCTCCATGCCCGAGTGGGAGTTCTTCGGTCGCCTGATGGAGGCGGCCGACTGCGGCATGCTCCTCGACGTCAACAACGTCTACGTCAGCTCCTTCAACCACGGCTTCGACCCCGAGCGGTACGTGGACGCGATCGACCCGGCGCGCGTGACGCAGTACCACCTCGCCGGGCACACCAACAAGGGCACGCACATCATCGACACGCACAACGACCACGTGATCGACCGCGTCTGGGAGCTCTACGCGCGGTCCTCGGCGAGGACGGGCAACGTCTCGACGCTCCTCGAGTGGGATGCCGACATCCCGGCCTTCGACGTCGTCCACGCCGAGGCCCTGAAGGCCCGCGCGCACCGGCGCGCGGAGAAGAGGGACAAGAAGGTTGCCGCCGCCGCCTCTTGATCTCGGCCTGCCGCACTTGCAGCGGTGGATGCAGGCGGTGATCGAGCAGCCGGGCACCGTCGACGACGCGGTCGTCTCGCCCGCGGCGCGCCGCGAGCTCGACCCCGTCCGGATCGGCCGCGTGGTTCTCCCGTCGAAGACGCTCACGTCGGTCGAGCGCGTCGGCGTGTACCAGGGCATGTATCTCCTCCGGATGATCGAAGCGCTCGAGGGCGACTATCCGGCCGTCGCGCACTTCCTCGGCGACGAGGAGTTCGCCGACCTCGTGACCCGCTACGTCGCGGCGCACCCGTCGACGAGCTACACGTTCAACCGCCTCGGAAAGCGATTCCCCGAGTTCATCCAGGAAGCGCGCGGCGTCCGGAAGAAGGGCTTCGTCGCCGATCTCGCGCGCCTGGAGCTTTCCGTGACGGAGGTCTTCGACGCGCCCGAGTCGCCGGCGTGGCCGGACGACGCGGTGGCCCGCCTCCCGAAGGAGGCCTGGGCGTCGGCCGTGCTCAAGCCGATCGCCGCGTTCCGGCTCGGGAGCTACGCCCATCCCGTCAACGCCTACCTGCAGTCGGTCAAGGAGGAGAACCACGACCATCCGGGCGTGGGCCGCCAGGCGACCCGCGTCGTCGTGTGGCGCAAACGCTACGAAGTGTGGCGCCTCGAGCTCTCGAAGCCGGCCTTCGATTTTCTCGCCTCGCTCGCCAAGGGGCGTCCGTTCGGCAAGGCCGTCGTCGCCGCCGCCCGCGGCCTGCAGGGGAACCCCGGCGAGCAGCTCTTCCGCTGGCTGCGCGACTGGGTCGCCGAGGGGATGTTCGAAGGCGTCCAGACGGCGGGCTGAGCCCAAGCGCGCGATCACGATAGGCTCTGCCGCGATGCGCGAGTGGCTCGAGGCCGACGGCCTCGGCGGGTTCGCGTCCGGGACCGCCGACGGCCTCCGGACCCGGCGCTACCACGCGCTGCTGCTGACCGCGAAGAATCCGCCGACCGGTCGGGTCGTGCTCGTCAGCGGCTTCGACGCCTTCGTCGAGACGGCGTCGGGGCGCTTCGCGATCTCGTCGCAGCGCTACGCGCCCGACGTCGTTTCTCCCGACGGCGCCGGGCGGGCCGAGTCGTTCGACCAGGAGCCCTGGCCGCGCTGGGTCTTCGCGCTGCCGGACGGCACCCGCGTGGCGCAGGAGATCTTCGTCCCGAAGGACGCGTCGGCGGTCGCGGTCTCCTGGAAGCTGCTGACCGGAGCCGGTCCCGTGCGCCTCGAGGTGCGCCCGTTCTTCGCGGGGCGCGACTACCACGCGCTGCACCACGAGAACCCCGCCTTCCGCTTCGACGCCGCGGAGGGCGACGCCGGCCTCGTCCGGTTCCGGCCCTATCCGGACATGCCGTCGGTGTCCGTCCGCTCGAACGGCGCCTTCGCGCCGGCGCGCGACTGGTATCGCCGTTTCGCGTACGCCGAGGAAGAAGCGCGCGGACTCGACTTCGAGGAGGACCTCGCGTCCCCGGCGCTCTTCCGCTTCGACCTCGCGGCCGGCGAGGCGGTCTGGCTCGCCGCGGCGGAGGGCCACGAGGCGGCTCTCGGGTCCGGCGGCGCCGCGGCGGCGCTGGAAGCCCTGCGCCTCGCCGAGCGCAGCCGGCGGGCCCGTTTCGTCGACCGCCTGGACCGGTCGGCCGACGCCTACCTCGTCCGCCGGGGGAGCGGCCGCACGATCGTCGCCGGCTACCCCTGGTTCACCGACTGGGGGCGCGACACGTTCATCGCGCTGCGAGGCCTGTGCCTGGCGACGGGCCGTCTTGCGGAAGCCGAAGGCATCCTCGTCGAGTGGGCGGGCGCGGTTTCGGAGGGCATGCTGCCGAACTTTTTTCCGGACGCGGACGCCGAGCCCGAGTTCAACGCGGTCGACGCGTCGCTCTGGTACGTGATCGCGGTCTATGAGTACCTGGAAGCGATGGCCTCGACGGGCCGCGTCGCCGCGCGGGCGTCGGTGGCGAAGCTCCAGGCGGCGGTCGAAGCGATCCTGACGGGCTACGCGAACGGCACCCGCTTCGGGATCCGTGCCGACGGCGACGGTCTTCTCGCGGCCGGGAAGCGCGGCGTCCAGCTGACGTGGATGGATGCGAAAGTCGGCGACTGGGTCGTCACGCCGCGGATCGGCAAGCCCGTCGAGGTGCAGGCCCTGTGGCTGAACGCGCTGTGGATCGCGACCGCGTTCTCGGAGCAGTGGCGGCCGCTCCACGACCGCGCGTTCGCGGCGTTTGGGGCCCGGTTCTGGAACGAGGCCGGCGGCTACCTCCACGACGTCGTCGACGTCGACCACGACCCGGGAACCGCCGACCCGACGTTTCGCCCCAACCAGATCTTCGCGGTGGGCGGCCTGCCGTTCCCGGTGCTCGAAGGGGAGCGCGCGCGGCGCGTCGTCGACGCGGTCGAGGCCAGGCTGTCGACGCCGCTCGGCCTGCGGTCGCTCGACCCGGGCGACCCCGCCTACACCGGACGCTACGAGGGCGGGCCTCGGCAGCGGGACGGCGCCTACCACCAGGGCACCGTGTGGCCGTTCCTGGCGGGAGCGTTCGTGGACGCCTGGGTCCGTGTGCGCGGTGAAACGGAGGCGGCGAAGGACGAGGCGCGGCGCCGCTTCCTCGAGCCCTTGCGCGCGCACCTCGGCGAAGCCGGCCTCGGGCACGTCTCGGAGATCGCCGACGGGGACGCCCCGCACACGCCGCGCGGGTGTCCGTTCCAGGCCTGGTCGGTGGGAGAGCTGATCCGGATCGAGAAGGTGATTCTGGGACGGCCCTCGACACGCTGCTAGGATTCGCGCCGCTTGATCAGACGACTTGCGGTCTGGGCCGGCCTCCTCCTGGCCACGGGACTGGGCGCGGCCTCCGCGCAGCAGCTCGAGCCGCGCGCGTATGTGCCCGTCCCCGTCGACGTCAATGTCGCCGGAATGCCGTTCGTCTACCAGACCGGCGCGGTCGTGACGGATCCGTCGCTCCCGTTCTCGAACATCGACGCCCACGTCGAGACGCTCGCCGCGTTCTACGACCGGAGCTTCGCGTTCTTCGGCCACTCGGCCACGGCGCTCGTCTCCGTGCCCTGGGTCTGGGCGCAGGTGTCGGGGGAGGTGTTCGAGCAGGCCCGGCGGGTGACGCGGTCCGGTCTGGCCGACATGTCCATGCGCTTCAGCGCGAACATCCTCGGTTCGCCGGCCCTCACGCCGCAGGAGTTCGCGAAGACGCCGATCAAGCCGACCCTGGGGGCGAGCCTGACCGTCACGGCGCCGACCGGCCAGTACGATGGCACGAAACTGATCAACATCGGCACGAACCGTTGGGGCTTCAAGCCGGAGGTGGGGCTTTCGGTGCCGACGGGTCCCTGGACGTTCGAGGCCTACGCCGGCGCCTGGTTCTACACCCCGAATGACGACTTCTTCGGCGGGCGTCGCCGCACCCAGGATCCGATTCCCGAGTTTCAGGGCCACGTCGGCTATACGTTCAAGCCGGGGCTCTGGCTATCGATCGACGGGACCTGGTACTCGGGCGGCCAGACCACGACGGCGGGCGTGTTGGACGACGACCGGCTGAAGAACACGCGCGTCGGGGCGACGTTCGCCGTGCCGCTCGGGCACGGCAACGACATCAAGCTCGCCGGGGCCCGGGGCGCGACGACTCGCTTCGGACAGAACTTCACGACCGTCGGCCTGACGTTTCAGCACCACTGGTTCTGACGGGGCGACGCCGCGCCGCGGTATAGGCTGAAACGGGAAGGAGCCGACATGCCGTTCATGGACCGGGCCTCGCGGCTGCGCCGTCTCGTGCACGCGGTGTCGAACCGGCTGCGGTGGCTGCCGCCGACCGTCGCGCGCGTCACGATCGGCTGGATCTTCCTGCAGTCGGGCTGGGGCAAGCTCACGAACCTGGCAAAGGTCGTCGGGTTCTTCACCGAGCTGGGGATTCCGGCCCCGGAGATCCAGGCGCGCCTGGCGGCCGCATCGGAGTTTCTCTGTGGCCTCCTGATCCTGGTCGGCCTCGGCACGCGCGTCGCGACGCTGCCGCTCCTCGGCGTGATGGCCGTCGCGATCCTCACGGCCCGCCGGGGCGACATCCACGAGCTTTCGGACCTCTTCGCGATGGCCGAGTACCTCTACATCGTGATCCTGCTCTGGCTCGGAGCCTACGGCGCGGGCCCGATTTCTCTCGATGCCTTCTTCGCCAGGCGCCTCGAGCGGGAAGAGAAGGGGTAGCGGCCGACTCGGCCTCACGAACTTTCCGAGAATTTTCGTCCGAAGCCGCCCCGCTCCGGGCCGGCGTTCGGCTTTTTGGGCGTTCCCCGGCTTTCCCGGTTCAAAACTCCGGAACCGCGATCCGTGCGGGTCCGGCCGCGTTTCGCGAATCCCGTCCCGCGAGCGGCTCGTCATCGGCGACGCGGGGCTCGTCCGCCGTTCCGGTTTCGTCCCGCCGCTTCGGTGAACCGACCGCGCGTCCACGATTCTGAATGGGGCGACGCGCGGCCTCGTGCGGCGACGTCCGCGGTCCCGCGCGGCGCACGCTTCGTCCGCTCGCGCGCGGCGCTCGGCCCCGAGCGGCCGCGCTCCACGGTTTCGGACGCGTGGCACCCGCGTTGCTCTCCGCATCCGTTGCGCCGACGCCTCGCCGGCGTAAGGAGGAATGACGAGAATGAACTGTCACCGACCGACGCGCCGGAAAGCGGCCTGGCTCTGGGCGGCGGCCCTCACCGCCGCGCTGGCCCTCGCGCCGCTCGTCTCCGCGCAACAGCTCACCGGCAACATCTTCGGCAAAGTCGTCGACGAGCAGGGCGGCAAGCTGCCGGGCGTGACGGTCACGCTCTCCGGCATCGGCGCCGCGAAGACGCAGACGACCGACGCCCGCGGCGAGTTCCGCTTCCCGAACCTCGCTCCCGGCGTCTACACGCTGACCTACGAGCTCCAGGCATTCACGAGGGTCACCAACAGCGACGTGAAGGTCTCCGTCGGCCAGAACACGGAGACGAACGCGACGCTGAAGATCTCGAGCGTCGAGGCGACGGTCGTCGTCGAAGGCGCGCCGGCCCTGCTCGACACGCGGCAGGTCCAGACGGGAGCCGTCGTCGATCAGACCGAGCTGACGCAGATCCCGACGGCCCGCGACCCGTGGGTCATCCTGTCGACCGTACCCGGCGTGCAGCTCGACCGCGTCAACGTCGGCGGCAACGAGAGCGGCCAGCAGTCGACGTACGTCGGCAAGGGCGCCGACTCGAGTCAGAACACGTGGAACGTGGACGGCGTCACGATCACCGACATGGGCGCTCTCGGTTCGTCGCCCAACTACTACGACTTCGATTCCTTCCAGGAGATGCAGGCATCGACGGGCGGCAGCGACGTGACGGCCGCTTCGCCGGGCGTGCAGCTGAACCTCGTGACCAAGCGCGGGACCAACGACGTCCACGGCTCGGCCCGCTACTTCCTCGCCAACAGCGACCTGCAGTGGAACAACGTCACGCCGGAGGACCAGGCCGAAGGCGTCGTCAACGGCGGCAACCGGATCAACGAGGTGCAGGACTACGGCATCGAGATCGGCGGCCCGCTGTGGCGGGACAAGATCTGGGCGTGGGGCGCCTACGGCCGCAACCAGATCAACCTCTTCAACGCCCAGGGCAACCCCGACAACACGACGCTGATCGACTACAACGCCAAGATCAACTGGCAGTTGTTCGACTCGACCTCGCTCGCGGGCACCTTCTCCAACGGCAACAAGGAGAAGTTCGGCCGCAACGTGTCTTTCTCGCGGCCGCCGCCCGCGTCGTGGGACCAGACCGGCCCGACGACGATCTGGCGCGGCGAGATCTCGCAGATCTTCTCGTCGTCGCTGTTCTTCACGGCGTCCTACTCGTCCGTCTCGGCCGGGTTCTCGCTGACGCCGCAGGGCGGCACGGACGTGAACGATCTCTACATCAACGAGCAGGGGCAGTTCATCGGCAGCTACCTCTACGCCGACACGGTCCGCCCGCAGAAGCAGGCGACCGCGAGCGGGTCCTACTTCTTCAACACGGGCTCGGTCGGCAACGAGCTCAAGTACGGGTTCAACTACCGGACGACCGACGTCGACTCCGTCTCCTCGTGGCCCGGCAACGGCAACTACGGGGACCTCGCGGACTTCAACTCGCCGGTCGCCATCATGACCCGCAACGCGGTCCTGAACACGCGGCTGCGGTACTACAGCGGGTATCTCTCCGACACGCTGACGTTCGGGAACCTCACGATCAACGCCGGCGTGCGGTACGACAACCAACAGGGACACAACCTCGCCTCGACGACGCCGGCGAACCCGGTCATCCCGGATCTGCTGCCCGGCATCACGACCACCGACCAGCCGGCGCCGTTCACCTGGGAGAACGTCGTCCCGCGCATCGGCGCGACGTACGCGCTCGGCCAGGACAAGAAGACGCTCCTGCGGGCGAGCTATTCGCAGTACGCGGACCAGCTCGGGGCGAACGCCGTGGCGTTCACCAACGCCGGGGCGCTCGCCGGGCTCTACTACTACTGGAACGACGCCAACGGGGACCACGTCATCACGCGCAACGAGCTGAACCTGAACACCCTGGTCTCGCACTACGGCGTCGACCCCGCCAACCCGGGTTCTTCCACGTCCCCCAACGTCGTCGACCCCAACTTCAAGGCCGGGAAGACGACCGAAGTCATCGCGGGCATCGAGCACGAGCTGCTCGACGGTCTGGTGGTCGGCGTGGCCTACACGTACCGCAAGTACGACGGCGCGCTTTGGCCCCATCGCACGGGGCTGACCGAGAACGACTACGAGGTCGGCGGCGAGCTGACCGGCACGCTCTTCAACGGAGTTCCCTTCCAGGTTCCGTACTACCAGCTCAAGCCGGGCGTGGACGTTCCGGCGGGTCTGACCCTCTCGAACCGCCCCGACTGGAACACGACGTACAACGGCGTCGACCTGACCTTCCAGAAGCGGCTCTCCGACAAATGGCTGGTGCGCGGCGGCGCGACGTACCAGACGTGGAATCAGCACGGCGGCGCCGGGTCCTGCTACGACCCGACGAGCGACCGCGGCGGCAACAACGAGCTCTGGCCCGGCACGCCGATCGGCATCCAGACCGGCTCCACCTGCGCGGGCAACGACATTGCCGCGCTTCCCGCCGGCGCCGCCAGCGGCGCGCGCAACGAGGTCTTCCTGAACGCGCGCTGGCTCTTCAACGTCAGCGGGCTCTACCAGCTCCCGGCGGGCTTCGCCGTCGCCGCCAACTTCTTCGGCCGCGAAGGCTACCCGTACGTCAACTACTACCGGTTCGACCCGGGCGACGGTCTCGGCCCGCGCGACAACATCCTCACGCAGCTCTCGACGTACCGCTATGGCAACGTTTACGAGCTGGATCTGCGCCTGGAGAAAGTCATCACGGTCAAGCCGCTCGAGATCACGATCGCCGCGGACGTCTTCAACGCGGCGAACTCGGGCACCGTGCTCCAGCGCAACGCGCGCGTCGACCTGGGCCCCGGCGTCTACAACCAGATCATCGAGATGCAGAGCCCGCGCGTCGTGCGCTTCGGCGCGCGGCTGTCCTTCTGACGCGTCGCCGTTCCTCCGTCCGGTTGCCGGCGGGCCGAAAGGCCCGCCGGACTTTTTCGGCGGGACGCGGCCCGTGGCAAGATACGGCGCCTGAGCCGCGCCGCCGCCGAAACCGCCGTTGGACCGCCGAATTCCGGCCGGTTCGACCTCCTCTGCCTTCCGATCATCGACTGGGGCTTCCGGTTCCAGCGGCCCCAGCAGCTCCTGTCGCGCTTCGCGGCCGACGGACACCGTGTCTTCTACGCCGCGACCGGGTTTGCGGGCCTCGACCGCGAGCCCGCGGTGACGGCGGCGGCCGAGCGCGTCTTCGAAGTGAGGCTTCCGGGCGAGCACGACTTCGACGTCTACGCCTCCTCGCTCTCGGGCGAAACGCTCTCGCAGGCGCTCGCGGCGATCGAGGCGCTCGCCGAGCGGTTCGGCTTCACCGACGATCTCGTCGTCTTCGTCGAGTACCCGTCATGGGAGCCGCTCGCCCGGGCGCTGCGGGAGCGCTTCGGCTGGCGCGTCGTCTACGACTGTATGGACGAGCACACGGGGTTCGGCACGCACGGCCCGGAGACGGAGAGCGACGAACGCCGGCTCGTCGCGGAGGCGAACCTCGTCGCCGCCACGTCGCGCCTCCTCCTCGAAAAAGTCCGCCGGGTTCGACCCGACGTGCTCGCGGTACCCAACGCGGGCGATCCGGCGCATTTCGAGGCGCTGCCCGCGCGCGCGGCGAGCCCGCTCGCGGCGCTGCCGCGGCCCGTCGTCGGCTATTACGGGGCGATCGCGGCCTGGTTCGACGCGCCGGCGGTGGCCGACGCGGCGCGGCGCCACCCGGAGTGGTCCTTCGCGCTCGTCGGCGGCGTCTCCGGCGCCGACCTCGCGAGCCTCGAGGGCCGGCCCAACGTCCACCGCTTTGGCGAAGTGCCCTACGAGAAGCTGCCCGCCTGGGTCGCGGGGTTCGACGTGTGCACGATCCCGTTCGAGCGCTCGCCCCTGACCGAGGCGACCAACCCGGTCAAGGTCTTCGAGTACCTGGCGACCGGCAAGCCCATCGTCGCGCGCCGGCTCCCCGAGCTCGAGGCGCTGGGGGACGCGGTGAGCCTGTACGACGCGCGCGAGCGGTTTGCCGCCGCGCTCGAGCAGGCGGTGCGCGAGGACCCGGCCGCCCCGGTCGTCGCCCGCCGCCGCGCCCTCGCCCGCGAGAACACGTGGGACGCGCGTTACCGGGTGCTGAAGGACGCGATCGCGGGCATCCCCCCCTCACCCCGACCCTCTCCTCCTCGAGGGGGAAGAGGGAGCCTGGACGGCGCCGCGCTCGCCGCGCGCGTGCGCGAGATCCGCCGCCTCGACGGGATCATCCGCGAACAAAAGGAGGGGATCGAGTACCTCCGCGCCGTCGTCGACCAGCGGGAGCGAGAGCTCGAGGAAGCCCGCAGCATCTCGGACGCGAGGGACGTGCACCTCTCCGCCGCGCTCGCCGAGCTCGAGCGCTGGGAGAAGTCGCGGCTCGGGCGCCTTCGACGCGCCGCCGAACGCGTCAAGGGCGCCGCCGGCCGGGCGACGGCGCCGGGCACGCCTCTCTTCGCGGTCGGGTCGAGGGTTCTTCCGCGGCCGCTCGCGCGCTTCCTGCGGCGCGCGTTCGCGCCCGTCGCCTCGAAGGCCATGGTCGAGGCCGCCGACGCCTCGGAGACGGCCTCGGGCCGCCGCACGACGGCGGCGATTCCCATGGAGCCCGCGGGCCGCTACGACACGATCGTCTTCTCGATCATCGACTGGGACTTCCGCTTCCAGCGTCCGCAGCAGCTCGCGACCCAGTTCGGCCGCCACGGCCACCGCGTCTTCTACCTGTCGACGTCGAAGTTCCTCAACCCGAAGGGGCCGGCCTGGGACCTCGCGCGCCAGGCGGAGAACGTCGCGGAGCTGAGGCTCCGTTCCCGCCGAGGCCTCGACGTCTACGGAGGCCGCCTCGACGCCGCCGACGTCGACGGTCTCGTCGCTTCCTTCGAGGCGCTCGCCCGGGACCTCGCGATCGGCGACGCGGTCTGCCTCGTCCAGATCCCGTTCTGGGCCCCGCTCGCCTTCGCCTTGAAACGCCGGCTCGGCTGGAAGGTCGTCTACGACTGCATGGACGAGTGGACGAATTTCCCCGGCTTCGGCGAGAGCGTCCTCTCGCTCGAGGAGAGCCTCGTGCGGGCCGCCGACGCGACGATCGTCTCGGCGGACCGCCTCGAGCAGAAGTGGCGGGCGGCGGCGCCGCGCCTGATCCTCGCCCGCAACGCGATGGACGCCGAGCACTACCGGAGCCGGTTCGGGCCCAACGACCTGCTCGCCGGCGCGCGGCACCCGATCATCGGCTACTACGGCGCGCTCGCCTCGTGGGTCGACGCGCCCCTGCTGGCGAAGATCGCGGCGAGGTACCCGAACGGCACGCTCGTGCTCGCGGGCGGCCGTTTCGACGTGGACCTCTCGACGATCGAGAAGCTGCCGAACGTGCGCCTGCTCGGCCAGCGGCCGTACGACGAGATGCCGAAGCTCCTCTGGGACTTCGACGCCTGCATGATCCCGTTTCTCGTCAACGACATCACCGAGGCGACGAACCCGGTCAAGTTCTACGAGTATCTCTGGGGCGGCAAGCCCGTCGTCGCGCCGGCGCTGACGGAGCTTCTGCCCTACGCCGGGATCTCCTATCTCGCCCACGGCCACGACGAGTTCCTCGCCCAGCTCGACCGCGCGCTCGCCGAGGCCCCGGACGACCCGCGCCGGGCCGAGCGCCGCCGCGTGGCCGAAGAGAACGACTGGGCTCACCGCTACGCGACGATTGCCGGCGCCCTCGACGCGGCGTTCCCGGTCGTTTCCGTCGTCGTCGTCACGTACGGCGGGCTCGAGCTGACCCGGGCGTGCCTCGCCTCGCTCCTCGAGCGCGAGACGTGGCCGCGCCTCGACGTCGTCGTCGTCGACAATGCCTCCACCGACGGGACGCCGGAGTACCTCGCCGAGGTCGCCCGCCGCGACCCGCGCGTGCGCGTGATCGCGAATCGCGAGAACCGCGGCTTCGCGGCGGCGAACAACCAGGGCATCGCGCTCTCGGCCGGCGAGATCGTCGTCCTCTTGAACAACGACACGGTCGTGCCGCCCGGCCTGATGGGCCGCCTCGCGGGCCACCTCCAGCGCGACGCGTCGATCGGCCTTCTGTGTCCGACGACCAACTTCTGCGGCAACGAGGCGCGCGTCGAGCCGGACTACGCGGACCTCGCGGATCTCCCGGCCTACGCCGCGCGGCGTGCCCGCGAGCACCGCGGCCGCGTCTTCGACATCGGCGTCGCGGCGATGTACTGCGTCGCCGCGCGGCGGGCGGTTCTCGACGACGTGGGCCCCCTCGACGAGGCCTACGGCATCGGCATGTTCGAGGACGACGACTTCGCGGTGCGGATGCGCGGAAAGGGCCACCGCGTCTGCTGCGCCGAGGACGCGTACGTGCACCACGTCGGCCAGGGCGCGTTCCGCAAGCTCTCGCCCGAAGCCTACGACGCGTTGTGGAAGAAGAACCAGGCCTACTTCGAGAAGAAGTTCGCACGAGAGTGGAAGGCGCACGTGCCGCGGGAAGGCGTGGCGGCGGTGGCGTCGAAGGTCGGAGCGGAACAGGGGGAGCGCGCATGAACGAGGCCACAGACCTTCCGACGTCGCCGGACGATCCGCGGCTGCAGGGCTGGTACCACACGATCGACCTCGGCAACGGGCTGGTGTCGAAGGGCGCGTACGACCACCGGCCGGTCGTGGACCGGTACGGCATCCCGGAGTCGCTCGCCGGAAAGACGGCGCTCGACGTCGGCACGTTCGACGGGTTCTGGGCCTTCGAGCTCGAGCGCCGCGGCGCCGCCGTGACCGCGATCGACATCGCGCGCATCGGCGATTTCGACTGGGTGCCGTCGGCGCGGGCCGCGCTCGGGCCGAACGCGGATCGGCAATCCAACTTTTCCCTCGCGAAGCGCCTGCGCGGCTCCCGCGTCGAGCGGCGCCTCTGCAGCGTCTACGATCTGTCGCCCACGACCGTGGGAACGTTCGACGTCGTCTTCTGCGGCGACGTCCTGCTTCATCTGTTCAACCCGATCCAGGCGCTCATCAACATCCGAAGGGTGACCCGCGAGGTGGCGATCATTCAGAGCTCGCTGCACGAGGGCATCGAGTCGCTGCACCCGGGGATGCCGTGGATCCATTTCGGCGCCCGTGACTTCGAGAAGACCCTCGGCGAGCACTGCACCTACTGGATCTTCAGCACGAAGGCGCTGTCCGAGATGATGGAGTACGCCGGCTTCGCGTCGACCGAGCCTCAGCCGACGTTCAAGATTCCGGGCGGCCCGGTCTCGACGTCCGTCATCGGCCGCGTGTAGCGACCTGCCGGCGAGCCCGGCCCCGAAAGGCGAGCGCGCCGGTCACGAGGAGCGCCACGGCGGTGATCAGCGCCCCGATTCGGAGGGAGCGGGGCGCCATCAGGAAGCGCACGGTGTGCCGGCCGGGCGCCAGGGCCACGCCGTCGAAGGCGTAGTCGACGCGCAGCAGCGGAGCCGGGGCGCCGTCCACCGCGACCCGCCAGCCCGGGTCGTAGGACTGGCTGAGGACGAGGATGCTCGGTTCGGCGACGCGCGCGGTGAGCCGGACGTCGTTGGTCCTCTGGACGAAGTCGGAGACGCCGGGCGGCAGCTCCGGCGCCGCCTCGCCGCGGAACGGGACCGGCGCCGGCGCCGGGAGCACGACCGAGCGCGCCGGGTCGAACTCGGCCGACGTGACGCGGGCACGCTGAGCCTCCGGCGAAGGGGCGACGTCGATTCCCCACGCCGGCACCAGGAACGCGCGCGGGAGAACGGTGCGGTTCTCGAAGACGCGGACGCTCCCGTCGGCGAACACGAGCCGGAAACGGTCCGGCTGCGACGCGAGGTTTCCGACGCTCCGATTCCACGTCGTCGCGGCCAGATACTTCACGTTCATCAGATCGAGCAGCCGATTCCGATCCTCGACGATCCGCTGCGACTGGACGGCCGGCACGCCCTGGGACGTCCCCAGCGTCGCCAGGAGCGATTCCGTCCGCCAGGGAATGACGTTGAACCCGGTCGCGGACTCCAGGCCGTAGGCGAGCTCGGCGCCGGCCGGATACGTGCCGTCGACCGAGGAGACCCGATGCGGCTCCGGATCCTTTTTCAGGAACTCGAACGTGGGCGCCGCCGGGAAGATCTCCGAGGGCCGCACGAAGGGGAGGAACCGAAAACTCGCGGTGACGAGGTCGGCGGCGACGAAGGCCAGAGCCAGCGCCGCGAAGCGTGCGGGACCGAGGCGGCCGGCCAGGGCGAGGACCAGAACGAGCACGGCCGCCAGGAGAATCGCCGCCGACGACGCCGGCCCGCGGAAGGTCCGAAGAGAAACGAGCGCGTGGGTGTGGGAAGCGAACCTCCCCTGCCACCGGATCAGCGCGATTCCGCTTCCCGCGATCACGACGGCTCCGGCCGCCAGGACCCAGAACGCGGGACGTGCATGCCGGCGCTCTCGAAGCTCGACGGAAAGCGCCGAGATGCCGAGGCTCGCCAGGACGGCGAGGGAGAGGTCGGCGACGGCGAGAAGCCTCCCGTTGGGAATTCCCCGGAGGACCGGAACGTGACGCGAGAGCCCGTAGAGCGGGCCGACGCCGTACACGATCGAGAGAGCGGTCACGAGGAGGGCGAGAAAAAAGATCGCGTCGCGGCGGTTGCGGTGGAGGAGCGCCAGCGGCGCCACGAGGAGGGTCAGGATTCCGGCGTAAGCGGCGCCCTCCGGGATCGCGACGCCGGCGGAATTGGGCGTCGATCCGAGATCTCGCGAGAGGAAGGCCACGATCTCGGAGAGCGGCCGCGGGCCCCAGCGGGCGTCCATCCCCCGGTTGAGCTGGCCGATGAATTCGAGGGCGGGGAGCGCCTGGACGGCGGCGAGACCGAGCGCGAGCAGGCCGGAGATCGCGAAGGCGGCGGCGAAGCGGAAGCGGCCAGGACCCCCGTCGGCCGGAAGCGCGAAACGAAAGAGAAAGAACGCCAGCGCCACGAGGGTCACGTGGGCGGCGCTCTCGGGCTGGCCGGCCAGCACCGGCAGGGAGAGCGCGGCGGCCGTCAGCGCGACGCGGGGTCCGGAAATCCGCCGGCGCAGCCGGTCGATCGCGAAGAGCGCGAGGGCGAGCCAGGTCACCGTGTCCAGGTGGGGCCGCGTCTGAAAGGCCGTGACCCATCCGCTGAAGGCGAAGACGACGCCCGCCGCCAGCGCGGCCAGCTCCTCCGCGCCGAGAGCGTGAGCGAGCAGCGTGACGAAGAGACCGGCGAGGACCGTGCGCAGCAGAAACTGCAGCGACCACGCCAGGGGTGTGGGCAGGAGCGCGTAGAGCAGCGTCGGCGGATAGAACAGGGCCGGCTGGGGATCGCCGACGAACGTGGTGCCGAGCAGGGAATGGCGATTCCAGAGCGGGAAGGTCCCCTCGAGAGCCGCGCGGCGCGTGTGCAGCTTCCACGGATACATCTCGGTCACGAGGTCGCCCGCCTCGGCGTGCGGGCTCGCCGTCGCGTTCGGGCCGCGCACGGACTCGAACGGCGGGAATTGCGTCACCAGATCCGCCGGGAACGGGACCCGGCCGAAGAGCATCGGCCAGTAGTTCAGCAGGGTGAGCCCGGCGAGCAGCAGAGCGCCGCGCCGAAGGACGCGCCGATCGGGACTCCCGCGCGGGGAGTTCACCCCATCGCCGGACTCTGCGCGCGGATCCAGCCGAGGACGGCGACGGCGACGGCGGCCGGCGCAAGCTGCTCGAGCAGCCGCGGGTATGCCTGCGCGACGTGGAGCTCGAGCGGCCACGTCGTGAAGAGAAACGGCGCGATGAGTATCGCTCCCGCGGCGGCGGTCGCGCCGGCGAGGCATCGCTCGAGCGCCGAACCGCGCCGGAGGAGCACGAGCGCGGCGGCCGCGAACGCCGGCCAGAGCAGCCCCCAGCGGCGCGGCGGGAGCGCCGCCTCGAAGCACAGCCGCGCCACGTGCCGGATCCGGTGGAGCGCCTCCGTCAGATGAACGGCGTCGGGCGCGGAATACTCGAGGTCGGGCACCGCGAGCCAGCGCAGGTAGGTCAAGCGCACGGCCAAGAAGCCGGCGATCACGGCCGCGGCCTTCCACGGGCGCCGGGAGGGAGCCGGCGTGGCGCGGCGCTCGAGCCGGCGGCAGAGGAGCGCGGCCGCGCAGGCGATCACAGCCAGGATCGTGCCCTCCGCTTTGACCGTCGTCAAGCCGCCGACGAGCCACGCCAGCGCGTCGTCGTCCCTGCGGAGCGCGGCGCCGACGACGCCGGCGACGAAGGCTGCCTGGGGCATGTCGGCGTAGCCGCCGGCGGAGTGCCGCGTCGACAGCAGCGGCAGGAACGCGAGCAGCAGCGCCCCGGTCATCGCGAGCCGCGTCGAGGCAACGGCACGAAGGCCGCCGAAGATCGAGACGAGGAGCGAGACGTAGAACGGCACGAAAACGGGCTTGACGAGGTCGAAGTCGAAGCGTCCTCGAACGCACAGGAGCAGAGCCTCGAACAGGGGCACCAGCGGCGGGTAGCGCAGGTGCCGGAGCTCGTACGCGTCGTCCGGGTACCACGCGCGGCCGAGCGAGCCCTCGTGGAAGAGCACCTGGGCCTTGCTCGCCCAGATGACGAGCCCGTCCCAGTGCAGGTCGTGGCGCAGGTCGAGCGCGAGGAAACAGCCGACGGCCACGAGGATGCCGGCGAGCGCGGCGGCCGTCCACGGGTCGAGCTCGGCCCGCCGACGGGGCGGCGCGGGACGTCGGCCGCGGAGGCGGCGCACGGCCGCCGCGGCGAGGCAGGCCGCGAGCAGACCGAGCTCGACGGACAGCGCGGCGCCCCGGGCGAGGAGCGAGAGTGGAAAGAGGGCGGCCGCGGCGACGGCCATGCCGGTCAGGAACGCCGCGTTCGCCGACACGAGGCCGCGCGACGCGCGGCCGAGCACGAGCTCCCCGGCGGCGGTGAAGGCGGCCACGAGGAGCGCCGTGGCGGCGAGGCCCGCGGCGGCGGCCGTCATGGCGCCGCGAGCGCGCCGAGCCAGACATGCGGCTCGACGGTGGGCAGCGCGCCGAGGTCGGCGGCCTCGACGAACCCGAGGTCCGGCGGGCGGCGCGCGAGCGCGACGCCGTGCCGGATCGCCCACCGCCTCTCGAGCGCCGCGACCTCCGCGCGCGTCACGGGCTCGAAGCGGACGAGCACGACGTGGCGCGGATAGAGGAGCCGCTGGATCAGCCAGGCGTACCAGAGCTCCTCGGTGCGCGTGTTGCCGATCAGGAGCAGCGGCTCGCCGGCCGGCACGCGCGCCTCGATCGCCGCGATCTGGGGGGCGAGCGACGCGGGAGCGTTCGTCGGCCCGGCCTCGCCGAAGGTCGCGCGGAAGTCCCGCGAGAATGCGGCGACGCCCGAGCCGACGCCCGCGGCGAGAACGACGGCAGCCGCAGCGCGCAGGACGAGGCTCGGCACGTCCCCGCATGATACGGGAGGTTCCGGGGCGGAGCCCCTATTCGCCGGGCGCCGGCAGCGCGCGATAGGCGAACGGCGGGTCGGGCTTCCCGGGAGGACCCGACGCCCGCAGCATGTCGGGCGGCCCTCCCGAGGCCTCGACGCTCTCGAGGAAGAACGCCGCGATGCGGCGCGCGTGCTCGTCCAGGCGCTCGCCTTCGATGTTCGACAGCATGACCGTCACCAGGCGGGCATGCGGCACGATGACGATCGCGGCACGGCCGCCGACGCCCCGGCCGCCGTGCCAGACGTAGCGCCGCCCGCGCGCGTCGCGGTCCACGTGCCAGCCGAGCCCGTAGCCCGTCTCGGTCCCGCCGCGCGTCTTCTGCGGCGTGAACATCGCCTCGAGCGTCTCGCGCTTGACGATGTCGCCGTTGACGAGCGCCGCCCCGAAGCGGACGAGGTCGCTCGTCGTCGACACCAGGCCGCCCGCGCCCCAGCGGCAGCTCGTGTCGACGGGCCGCGCGGCGCCGAGGAGGCCGAACCAGCCGCGCTCGTAGAACTGCGTGCGGCCGGGGAGGAAGCGCCGCGGGTCGTCCACCATCGTCGAGGCCATGCCCGACGGCGACGCGACGGTCTCGGCGAGGAGATCCGAGAACGTCCTGCCCGACGCCGACTCGAGGACGGCCGAGAGCAGCACGTAGCCGGGCCTCGACGGCGTGTAGGAGAGCCCGGCCGGCCGGACGAAGAGGCGCGCGGGCAGGCGGCGGCAGGCCTCGCGGGCGCTGGCGCAGGGCGCGGCGACGTCCTCGTCGTCGGCGAAATCGCGCGCGCCGGACAGGTGCGCGGCGAGCTGGCGCGACGAGATCGGCGCGTTCGCGTCGATCAGGAAGGGAAGGTAGCGCTGGATCGGCGCATCGAGGTCGAGGCGTCCCTCGTCGGAGAGGCGCGCCATCACGGCCGCCGTCAGCGGCATCGCGGCCTCGTACACCCGGAACTGCGTGGCCCGCGACACGGCCCGGTGGCGCTCGACGTCGGCGTAGCCGAAGGCCGTCGACCAGACGATGTCGTTGCCGACGGCGACCGCGACCGCGGTCCCGGGGTAGAGCTGGAGGACCTCGTCGAGCATCGCCCGCGACTGCTCGATCGCGCGGGCGTAGGGCACGGGCGCCGAGCCGCCGAGGACGGGCCGCGTCGCGAGCGCGAGCGCCACCGACGCGGCGAGAGCTCCGCGGGAGAGGGTGGGGCGTCTCATCCCGCGAACGCCAGCGGAATCGAGAGCGCCACGCGGCACCCGCGCCCCGGCGCTCCGTCGAAGGAAAAGGCGTGGTCCGGACCGAAGAGGAGATCGAGGCGGTCGCGGGTGTTGCGCAGCCCGACGCCCTCGCCGCCGCCGCGCCGGCCGCCCGGGGGCGGCCCCGGACCGTCGTCCCGCACGACGAGCCCGAGGCGGCGCTCGCCCTCGCGTGCCACGCAGACCTCGACGCGTCCCGCGCCCGGGCGGGCGGCGATGCCGTGCTTGATCGCGTTTTCGACGAGCGGCTGCAGGATCAGCGTCGGCACGAGGGCGTCGCCGAGTCCCGGCGCGACGTCGAAGGAGACCGTCAGGCGGTCCTGGAACCGCGTCTCCTGGATCTCGAGGTAGACCTTGAGGAGCTCGATCTCCTGGCAGAGCGGCAGCAGGTCGCGCGTCTCGTTCTGGAGCGAGAGCCGGAGCAGATCCGACAGGCGCACGACCGTCCGCGAGGCGGCGTCGGCGTCGCGGAACACGAGCGGCAGGATGCTGTTGAGCGCGTTGAAGAGAAAGTGCGGGTGGAGCTGCATCTTCAGCGCTTCGAGGCGGGCGCTCGCCAGGCGCGTCTTGACCTGCGAGGCGCGGATCTCGCGTTCGCGCGAGAGCTTCGCGTAGGTGAGAGCCCACGCGAAGCCGACGATGGCCCAGAACGTCACGAGGTGCGTCGGCAGCGACAGCCGGAGCAGTCCCGGCAGCGCCGAGAGCTGCGCCGACACGACGCAGGGGAATCCCATCAGGAGCGGATACGCGAGCTGGTAGAGCGCGCCGTGGAACACCGCGAAGACGACGGACGCCGCCGCGAGAAGGCCGAGCGGCGCGGCCCAGGCGTCCTTGCGGGGGCGGCACCGCTTTGCCAGCGCGACGACGAACGGCGTGAAGGCCGCCCAGAGGTAGGCCCAGAGGAGACACTGCGCGAGCGCTTCCCAGGCGCCGAACTCGAGACGGCGCAGCTGAAATGGATCCGAGAAATAGCGGTCGGCGGCGCGGAAGATCCCGACGAGGGTCCAGCCGCCGACGATCCACGCGGCGCGGCGCACGCGGCGGTCGGTGCTCGAGCGGGCGGCGGCGCCCTGGCCGAGGCGGCTCATGCCGCGCCCTCCGCGGGAAGCGTCGACTCCGACAGGGGCGCGTAGGGCAGCCACAGCGCGACCTCGTGGCCCTTCTCGAGCTTGTCGGAGATCGCGACGCCGTGCGCCGCCGGGTACAGGAGCTCGAGCCGGCGCTTCGTGCGCCGGATGAACGAGTCGTCGAGGGGCGCCGGCGAGGCGCCATACGACGGGCCGGCCGGGGATTCGTCCACCTCGACGTGGAGAGCGTCGCTCTCGACGCGGGCGCGCAGGACGACGCGCGCGCGTCCGGCCCGCGCCGAGGCGCCGTTGGCGATCGCCCCCTCGCAGAGCGGCAGGAGGACGAGGTTGGGCACGGCCGCGTCGAGCGCCTCGGGCGCGATCGCGAAGACGACCTCGAGGCGGTCCTTCAGGCGCGTCTGCTCGATCTGGAGGTAGAGCCGGACGACGTCGAGCTCGGCCTTCAACGGCACGAGGCTCGTGGCGTCGTTGTGCAGCGCGAGCCGGAGGATGTCGCCGAGCTGGACGACGGTGCGGGCGGCCGCCCGCGGGTCGGTTCGGATCAGCGGCAGGATCGTCGCGAGCGTGTTGAACAGGAAGCCGGGGTGGAGGCGGAGCTTCAACGTCTCGAGCTGGGTGCCGACGAGCTCGCGCTCGAGCTCGGAGGCCTGGAGCTCGTGCTCGCGGTAGGCGTGGAAGTCGTCGATCGCCCAGGTCACGCCCGCGATGCCGACGAAGGTGGCCAGCCGCGCCGCGCCGCCGAAAGCGAGGGTCGCGAGGAAAGTCGCCATGAAGTCGGGCCCGCGGCCGGCCTCGTCGGCCGCGCTCCAGAAGAGGTTCGTCGCGAGCAGGTGGACGAGGGCCGCGGCCAGTCCCGCGGCCGCGAGCCCGAGCGCGTTCCGGACGAAGACGCCGCGGCGCGGACGGAAGCGCCGCGCCGCGCGCATGCAGAGCGGGGTCAGGAGCGCCCAGATGAAGGCGGTCACGGCGCTCGCGGCGACCGCGCGCCCCCACGGCAGCGCCAGGCGCGGCTGCAGCGACGGCCCGCGCAGGTAGCGCTGGGTCGCGATGAAGAAGGCGACGGCGGTCCAGACGAGGGCGATAGAAAGCCTCGCCGCCCCTCTCCCTCCGGGAGAGGGGGTAGGGGTGAGGGGCATCCGCTCGCTCACTGCCCGCCTTCTAGACCGCCAGCTTGCGGAAGTCCTTCAGGCGCTCGCGGTACGTGCTCGAGAGCGTCAGCCGCGTTCCGTCCTTCAGCGTCACGGCGTAGTCGCCGTTGAACCACGGGTGCATCTCGCGGATCTTCTCGATGTTGACGATCGTCGAGCGGTGGATGCGGAAGAAGCGCCGCGGATCGAGCCGCGACTCGATGCCCGACGTCGTCTCGTGGTAGACGTAGATCTCCTTGCCGACGTGCAGCCGCACGTTGTTGCGCGCCGACTCGATCCAGTCGATGTCCTCGACGCGGAGGAACACGCTGCGGTCGTCCTTCTTGATGAGGAGCCACTCGGGATAGGCGCGCTCGCGCTGGATGTCCTGGAGGAGCGTGTGGAGCGCGGCCTTCAGGTGCTTCGAGGAGCTGCGGTCGACGGCGGCCCGGGCGCGCTCGACGGCCTCGTGCAGGCGCTCGGACGAGAAGGGCTTCATCAGGTAGTCGACGGCGTGCGCTTCGAAGGCCTTCAGCGCGTAGCGGTCGAACGCGGTGACGAACACGACGGCGGGAAGGTCCTCCGCGTCGACGCTGGCGAGAACCCCGAAGCCGTCGAGACCGGGCATCTGCACGTCCAGGAGGACCAGGTCCGGCTTCTCGGCGGCGATGGTCTTGACCGCTTCGAAGCCGTCGCCGCACTCGCCGATGACCTCGAGGTCCGGCTCGTTCTGGAGCCCGTTGCGGACCCATTCGCGCGCGAGGGGCTCGTCGTCCACGATGAGAGTTCGGATGGTCATCCCTGTCCTCCTTCGTATTTCTTGCAACGACGCAGTCCGTGATACGTAAGGAAACACAGGGAGTTAAGGAATATGCCGGCGGCGCCGAACTCAAGAATCCGGACGAACCGTTCAGATTCCGGAATGGTGTGACGCTTTCGCCCACCGGCGGGAAATCCGTGAGGACGAAGGGACAATTCCGGCGGACGGCCGGAAAGGCGCGGCGGGCGCGCGGTGACGTTCGTCCCCTTGAACTTTTTTTTCTGAGTGTCGCCCTGGCGCTCGGGGCCCTCGCGCCGGCGTCCCGGTGCGGCTCGGAGGCGTCGAGCGCGGCGCGCCCGACTCCGGGGGCCGTCGAGGTCGCCGCGGCAAGACCCGTGTCCCCGACGGCGGTCACGACCGCTCCCGCCGCGACCTTCGCCGCCTCCGCGCGGCCGGTGCTCCTCGCCCGCTGCGCGCCCTGCCACGAGCCGGGCGGGAAGATGTACGCGACGCTGCCGTTCGACGAGCCGACGGTCGTGGCCGGCCATCGGGCGGGGATCCTCCGGCGGCTGCAGGGGGAGAACCGCGACGCCGTGGCGAAGTGGCTGGCCACGCTGCCGCCGCCGGCGGAGTCCCCTTGAGCCTCATCCCTTGACGGCGCCGCCGGCCTTGTCCTAGGCTCGTCACCGTTCATCGATATCGATGATCTATAGGGGGACGCCGCGGCCATGCCGCCCCGACGCACCGAGCTCCTGAAGGGGACTCTGGATCTGCTGATCCTCCGGACGCTCGCGCTCGAGCCTCGGCACGGCCAGGCGATCGCCGACCGGATCGCCCAGATCACGCGCGGCACTTTCGTCGTCAAGCCGGGCTCGCTCTTTCCGGCGCTCCACCGCCTCGAGCAGGAAGGCTTCGTCGTCGGGGCGTGGGGCGAGTCCGAGGACGGCTACCGGGTCAAGACGTACCGCCTCGCGGCGGCCGGCCGCCGCCAGCTCGAGCGCGAGACCGAGCAGTGGAAGCGGATCGTCTTCGCGGTCGGCCGGGTGCTCGAGGCGGAGTAGAGAGGCCGCATGCCGCTCGCGCCGCGCCTCGCGAGCCTCTGGCGGACGCTCTTCGGCAAGCGGCGCCTCGAGGCGGAGCTCGACGCGGAGCTGGAGTTCTACCGGCGCGCCTCGGCCGAACAGAAGCGGCGCGAAGGACTCGACCCCGACGCCGCGGCTCGGGCGGCCGACGCCGAGATCGGCGACGTCGCGCGGGTCAAGGAAGCGGCGCGGGACGCGCGCGTCGGCGCCGCCTTCGACGCGGCGGTTCGCGACGCCCGCTACGCCTGGCGCGGCCTCTGGCGCTCGCCGGGGTTCGCCGCGGCGACGATCCTGACGCTCGGCCTCGGCATCGGCGCGAACACGGCGATCTTCTCGGTGGTGAACGCGCTCCTGCTCGCGCCGCTGCCGTACCGCGACTCGGCCCGGCTCGTCTTCGTCTGGTCCGACATGACCGAGGAGGGCTACCCGCGCGCACCGCTCTCGGGGCCGGAGCTCGCGGACCTCCGGCAGCGAGCGACGCGCTTCGGCGGGTTCGGCGCCATCTGGTCGAACAGCGCCGCCTTGAATGGCGAGGGCGAGCCCGAGCAGATCCGGATCGGGCGCGTCACGACGGACTTCTTCTCGGTGCTCGGCGCCGAGGCCACGGTTGGGCGCACGTTCCGCGCCGGCGACGACGCGAAGAACGCCGAGCCGCGCATTCTCCTCGCCGACGCGCTCTGGCGGCGGCGCTACGGCGGCGATCCGTCGATCGTCGGGCGGCGGATCCTCGTCGACGGCCAGCCGACGACGGTCGTCGGCGTGATGCCGTCGTCGTTCCGCTTGCTCCTGCCGCCGGACTCGGCGGTGCCGGACGACCTCGAGGCGTTCGTGCCGTTCTGGCCCGGGATGACCGAGGGCAATCGCGGCCAGCAGTTCCTCCGCGTCGTCGGGCGGTTGAAGCCCGACGCCACGCTCGCGCAGGGAAGGGGCGAGGTCGACGCGATCGCCGCGCGCGTCTCGAGGGAGTTTCCCGAGTACGGGAGCGCCGGGCGACGCTACAACACGGTCGGGCTCCACGACGACGGGGTGCGCGAGGTCCGTCCGGTCCTGATCGCCCTCTTCGGCGGCGTCGGCATCCTGCTGCTGATCACGTGCGTCAACGTCGCCGGGCTGCTCGCGGCGCGGGCGGCCGCGCGCCGTCCCGAGATCGCCCTGCGCGTCGCGCTCGGCGCGGGACGGGGCCGCTTGTTCCGGCAGTGCCTCGTCGAGGGCCTCGTGCTCGCGGGCCTCGGCGCCGCCGCGGGGCTCGCCGTGGCCCAGGGCGCGCTGCGCCTCCTCGTCGCGGCGCGGCCGGCGAGCCTCGACCGCATCGCGGCCGCCGGGATCGACGGGAGCGTCCTCGCGTTCACGGCGGGCACGAGCCTCCTCTGGGGACTCCTCCTCTCGCTCGCGCCGCTCTCCGAGGTCGCGCGGACGTCGGCCGCCGCGGGGCTGAAGGGCGCCGGACCGGGCGCGCGGTCGCGGACGCGCCACCTGCTCGTCGCCGCGCAGGTCGCGCTCGGCGTCGTGCTCGCCGTCGGCGCCGGGCTCGTCGGGCGGACGTTCCTGCGGCTGCAGGCCGTCGATCCGGGGTTTCGCGCCGACCACGTTCTCTCGTTCCGCCTCGCGCTGCCGGACTCGCGCTACGAGGATCCGGCGGCGTTCAACGCGTTTTCGCGGCGCTTCGAGACGGAGCTCCGCGCCCTGCCCGGCGTCACGGCCGCCGGCGTCGTCAGCCACTTTCCCTTCGACCACATCCCGAACTGGGGAGGCCCGTACCTCGCCCGGCCCGTCGCGGACGAGTCGGCGTCGCCGATGGCGGACTACCGCGCGGCGTCGCCCGGCTTCTTCGACGCCGTCGGCGCCCGCATCGTCGCCGGGCGCGCCTTCGAGGAGTCGGACGACGAGCGCGGGGAGCGCGTCGTGATCGTGGACGAGAAGCTGGCGCGCGTGGCGTGGCCGGGCGAGAGCGCGGTCGGGAAGCGCCTCCGCGTCGACCCGCAGTCCAACGGCAAGCCCGAGACGTGGGTGACCGTCGTCGGGGTCGTGCGGCATGTGCGCCACCGCCGGCTGACCGACGAAGTGCGGGAGCAGATCTACTTTCCCGAACGCCAGATCAACCGCAACCCGGCGGCCTACGTCGTGCGCGCCGCGTCGGACCCGGCGGCGCTCGTCGGTCCGATCCGCGAGGCGCTTGCGAAGCTCGACCCGGCCCTCCCGATCTCGGAGGTGCGCCCGCTCCAGGACTACGTCGCGGCCGCCCGCGGCGCGCAACGGTTCATGACGATCCTCGCCGCGGCGTTCGCGGCCGTGGCGCTGTTCCTCGCCGGCGTCGGCCTCTACGGTGTCGTCGCGTACTCGGTGACCCGCCGCCGCAAGGAATTCGGCGTCCGCCTCGCGCTCGGCGCGCGGCCGGGCCAGATCGAGGCGCTCGTGCTCGCCGAGGGGTTGGGCGTGACCGCCGTCGGCCTGGCGGCGGGGCTTCCCGCGGCGGCCCTCGTCGCCCGGCTCCTGCGCGCGCAGCTCTTCGGCGTCTCGCCCCGGGACGCCGCGAGCTGGGGCGCCGCGGTCGCGCTGTTGTCGGGAGCGGCGCTGCTCGCGTCCTGGATCGCCGCGCGGCGGGCGGCGCGGGCGAACCCGCTCGAGGCGCTGCGCGCGGATTGAATGACCCCTCTCCCGGCGGGAGAGGGCGGGGGTGAGGGGGGCCTCCCTACCGCAGCCGCCGGAACGCGTGCGTCTTGACCGCGATCCAGACGTCGACGCCGGGCAGGAGACCGAGCTCCTCGGCCGCCGCGCGCGTGACCCGCGCGGTCCACTCGACGCCGCCGGCGGCGATCCGCGTCCAGGCGTTGGCGCCGGACGGGTCGACCGCCGTGACCTTGCCCGAGAGGACGTTGCGCGCCGAGACGCCTTGGAGCGGATGGGTCGAGACGAGCACGTCCTCCGGCGCGACGGAGTACACCGCGGCGGCGGCGGGATGCTCGGCGTCCTCGCCGGGGACCGCGAGCTCGAGGCTGCCGACCCGGAAGCAGCCGGCGCCGCCCGCGCGCGCCGCGTCGAGACGGCCGGCGAGGATGTTGTCGAAGCGCGCCTCGGGGTCTTCGCGGCCCATCGCCGCCAGCGCCGCCTCCGGGGTCCCCGCGAAGACGACCGTGCCTTCCTTCAGCACGAGCGCCGCGTCGGCGACGGCGCGCGCCTCGCCGGCGTTGTGGGTGACGTAGAGAAACGGGATCCCGAGCGACTCGCGGACCCGCAAGAGATACGGCAGGATCCGTCCGCGCAGGCCGGGGTCGACGGCGGCGAGGGGCTCGTCGAGGAGGAGCAGCCGCGGCGCGGTCGCGATCGCGCGGGCGAGCGCGACGCGCTGCCGTTCGCCGCCCGACAGCGTCGCCGGGAACTGGTCGAGCAGCGGCTCGATCTCGAGGATCGCGACCGCCTCGACGAACGCGGCGTCCGAACCGTGCCGCGGCATGCCGAAGCGCACGTTGCCGCGCACGTCGACGTGCGGGAAGAGCAGCGCGTCCTGGGGCACGTAGCCGATGCGCCGGCGCTCGGGCGGCAGGTTCAACCCGGCCGCGGAGTCGAGGACGCGCTCGCCCCGGATGGCGATCCGGCCGGTCGCGCCGCGCCGCAGGCCCGCGATCGACTCGAGGAGCGACGTCTTGCCCGAGCCGGACGGGCCGAGCACCGCGACGGCGTCGGAGGGCAGCTTCGCCTCGACCCGCAGCGGGAACCGCGCGAGCGGCAACCGGACGTCGAGCTCGATCACGCGGCCGTCTTCCGCGTCCGGCGTCGCGTCAGGATCTCGCTCGTCCAGACGATCGCGAACGCGAGGACGACCGTGACCGCGACCAGGCGCAGCGCGGCGTCGTCCTGGCCGATGTGCGTGCGCTGGAAGATCGCGAGCGCCATCGTCTGGGTGCGGCCCGGGATGTTGCCGGCGATCATGATCGTCGCGCCGAACTCGCCGAGCGCCCGCGAGAAGGCGAGCAGCGTCCCGGCGAGGATGCCGCGCCAGGCGAGCGGCAGCGCGACGCGACGAAAGACGGCCGCGGGCTTGCTCCCGAGGGAGCGGCCCATCGCGAGCAGGCGCGGGTCCACCTCCTCGAAGGCCGTCCGCGCCGGCCGCACGAGGAGCGGAAACGACATGACGGCGGTCGCGAGCACGACCGCCTTCCACGTGAAGAGGATCTCGACGCCGAGCGCGTCGAGGAGGCGGCCGAGCGGCCCGGAGCGCCGCAGGGCTTCGAGCAGGAGCAGGCCGACCGCCGTCGGGGGCAGCACCAGCGGGAGCGACAGCAGCGTTTCCAGGAGCGTGCGCCACGCGCCCTCCCGCCGCGCCAGCCGCCAGGCGACCCAGAGGCCGAACGGCAGGATGACGAACGTCGCGATCGCCGCGACCCGCAGGGTCAGGAGAAAGATCGAGAAGTCGGTCGGCGCCGTCACGCTACTTCGGGGACTTCACGAGGAAGCCGCGCTCTTCGAACTCGACGCGGCCGTCCGGCCCCGCGAGAAAGACGACGAAGGCAGCGGCGTCGGCGCCGTGCTTCGACGCCGCGACCGGCGCGACCGAGTAGAGGATCTCCGGGCCGTCCGTGACCGTGTAGGCGATCTTCGCGGATTTCGCGATCGCGGCGTCCGTCCGGTAGACGATCGCGGCCTCGACGCCTCCGCTCTCGACCGCGGAGAGTGAGCCGCGGACGTCGAGCGTCGGCACGAGCTTCGGCTCGATCTTGTCCCAGAGGCCGAGGCCGGTCAGCCACTTCCTGGCGTACACGCCGACGGGCACGGCGGCCGGATCGGCCAGCGCGATCCTGGGGAACGCGAGCAGATCCTGCGCCGAGGTCACCCTGGCCTTGGAGTTCTCCGGCACCATGACGACGAGCGCGTTCGACAGGAACTCGCGCCGGTCGGCGGCCCTGACGAGACCGGCCTTCTCGAGGGCGTCCATCCCGGCCGTGTCGGCCGAGAAGAACACGTCCGCCGGCGCGCCGGCCTGGATCTGGCGGGCGAGATCGCTCGAGGCGCCGAAGGAGAACGCGACCTTCTGGCCGGTCTTCGCGGCCCAGGCGTTGCCCAGGTCCTGGAGCGCCTCGGTGAGGCTCGCGGCCCCGAAGACGAGCAGCTCGGGCTTCGGATCGGCGGCCCGGAGTGTCGCGGGGACGAAGAGGGCGCCGAGGAGCAGGAGAGCGAGAAGCCTTCGCATCGGGGTCCTCACGAGGCCCGGATCACCATCACCTCCGTCGCTTTGATGAGCGCGTAGGCGGGGGAGCCGGCTTTCAGGCGGAGATCCAATACGGCGGACTTCGTGATGATCGCCGTCAGTTTCTGTCCCGCGACGTCGAGCGTCACCTCGGCGAGGAGGCCCGACACGCGGATTCGCGCGACCGTTCCGAGCAGCTTGTTGCGGCCGCTGATCGCGTCGAGGGCCGAGCCGCTGCGCGCGACCGCGGGCGACGCGCCCAGCCGCGCGATCTCCGAGCGCGGGATGCGGTGGTGTCCGCCGGGCGTGCGCACCGAGCGGAGGCGCTTCCGGTAGATCCACTGCTTGACCGTCTGGTAGCTGACGCCGAGGGCTTCGGCGGCCTCGGCGGGGGTCAGGGGGTTGCGTCCGGGTGTCGCCATGGTGAGGCGATTCTATACGAATTCATACGTTTAGTTTGCATTGAATCGGCTGAAACGGGATGCTTCCCGCCCAGTTCGAAAGGAGCTCCCATGCGCCGCGTTCTGATTCTTCTCGTGCTCGGCGGTTTCGTCCTGGCCGGCACCCTGCGTGCCGAAGGGACGGAAGACGCCCCGGCCGCGGACCTGGACCTCGAGTCCGGAGTGCCCGCGATGCTCCTGTCGCCCGAGCACGCCCGGACCCAACATCTCTCCGACCTGTCGATCGGCAACTTCTTCACGGCCGGCTGGGACCAGGACTGGTCGAAGTGGCGGCACTACACGCCCGACATG
>DATJXB010000068.1:0-2782 GCA_035500755.1 Thermoanaerobaculia bacterium
GCCTCGAGGACGCCCGCGCCGAAGCCGCCGATCTCGAGGTGCTCCTCGAGGGTCAGCAGGCGCGGCGTCGCGGCCACGAGCCGGGCGAGCAGCTCCATGTCGAGCGGCTTGGCGAAACGGGCGTTGGCGACGCCGCAGGAGATGCCGCGCTTCTCGAGCTCGTCGGCCGCCTGCATCGCGATCGCGACCATCGAGCCGTAAGCGACCAGCGTCAGGTCGCGGCCCTCGCGCAGGATCTCGCCGCGGCCGATCGGGATCGTCTTCAGGACCGGGTCGAGCTCGACGCCGACGGCGAGGCCGCGCGAATAGCGCACCGCGAAGGGCTTGCCGGAGTTGATGGCGGTCGAAAGCAGGTGCTGCAGCTCGTTTTCGTCCTTGGGGGCCGCGACCGTCATGTTCGGAATGACGCGCGTGTAGGAGATGTCGAAGACGCCCTGGTGCGTCTTGCCGTCGTCGCCGACCAGGCCGGCGCGGTCGATGCAGATCGTCACGCCGAGGTTCTGCAGCGCGACGTCGTGGATGATCTGGTCGAAGGACCGCTGCAGGAACGTGGAGTAGATCGAGACGACCGGCTTCCAGCCCGCCTTGGCCATGCCGCCGGCCATGATCACGGCGTGCTCCTCGGCGATGCCGACGTCGTAGACGCGCTCGGGGAACTTCTTCTTGACCTCGACGAGGCCGGTTCCCTCGAGCATGGCCGCCGAGATCGCGACGATCTTCGGGTCCTTCTCCATCATCGCGATGAGCGTCTTCGCGAAGGTCTGCGAGTACGTCAGGCGCACGCCCGCGCCGCCCATACCCGTGGGCGTGCCGGGCTGGTGGAACTTCGACGGGTTCTGCTCGGCCTGCTGAAAGCCCCGGCCCTTGTGCGTCAGCGCGTGAATGACGACCGGCGTGCCGTCCTTCGAGACGTCCCTGGCCCGGGCGAGCGCTTCCTCGAGCTCCCGATAGTCGTGGCCGTTGACGGGGCCGACGTAGTGGAAGCCGAGCTCGTCCCAGATCAGGTTCGGGAAGAAGAGCCCTTCGACCGAGCTCTTCACTTTGCGCGCGAGCTCCCACGCCTTGTCGCCCTTGGGCAGGCGCTTGAAGAAGCTGTGGCCGGCCTCGATGAACTTCTGGTACGTCGGGTGGAGCTCGAAGCGGTTGCGCCAGTGGGCGAGCCAGCCGACGTTCTCGGAGATCGACCAGCCGTTATCGTTCAGGATGACGATCAGGCGCTTGGGCTTGACGTGGACGATGTTGTTGAGCGCCTCGTAGCTCGGACCCGAAGTCATCGAGCCGTCGCCGACGATGACGATGGTGTACGGGTCGCCCGGATCGTTCTGAGACGCGATCGACATGCCGAGGCCGTAAGAGAGCCCGGTGCCGGCGTGGCCGGCGGCCAGGGTGTCGTGGGCGCTCTCCTTGGGCTCGGCGAATCCGGACAGGCCGCCCGGGGTCCGGATCGACGGGAACTGGTCCCGCCGCCCCGTCACGAGCTTGTGGGTGTAGCACTGGTTGGACGTGTCCCACACCAGGTGGTCCTTCGGGCTGTCGAAGGCGCGGTGGAGCGCCAGGGTCAGCTCGACGACGCCGAGGTTGGACGCCAGGTGTCCGCCGGTCTTCGTGATGGTCTCGATGATCAGCGCGCGGCAGTCCTGTGCGACCTCCGCTAACTGCTCGTGCGAGAGTGCTTTGAGGTCCTGCGGACCCTGGATTCGGCTCAAGATGGGCATGCTTCTCTCATCCCCCGTAACGCGGGAAAACGCGCATGATACTCTATCGCGCTTTATGTCAAAGAAGCTCGTCCTCGGGTCCGAGGAGCACAAGCAACTGCTCTGCCGGACGTTCATCGACACGCACGATCCCTTCAAGCCGGAAGAGATCCGCTGGCCGGATCTGGATCCGGAGGGTTTGGCGCGCCTCAAGGCGATGCCGGTCTGGAACGAGGCCACCCGCACCGAGGCGGCCACGGCCGTCAAGGTCCAGTCCCTCGGGGATACCGAGAAGGACCCGCTCCTGGCCGAGGCGATCAGCCTCCAGGGTTACGAGGAAGGGCGCCACGCCGACGTGCTCAAGCTCCTCACGAAGCACTACGGGATCGAAGTCGCGCCCTACCCGCCCCCGGAGGTTCCCAAGGATCCGACGCTCGCGTTTTTACGGACGGGCTACGGCGAGTGCCTCGACTCGTTCTTCGCGTTCGGGCTCTTCCGCCTGGGCGTCAACGCGGAGCTCTTCCCGAAGGCGCTGACCGACGTGTTCGAGCAGATCATGCAGGAGGAAGCCCGCCACATCCTCTTCATCGTCAACTGGGCCGCGTACCTGCGGGCCCGGCGTCCGGTCCTGCTGCGTCCCGGGTTCGACCTCTGGCGCGGCTGGAACATCGTGGCGCAGGCCTTCGACCGCCTCAAGGGCGCGCTCGCGATGGCCGGGGGCGACAGCGATAAGAAGGAGAAGCCCGCGGACCCGTCGGGCAAGGACGAGACCCAGGTCGGGTTCACGCTCAAGACCCACTCGATCTTCGGCGACTTCTCGCTGCGCTCGTTCCTCGAGACGTGTCTGGCCGAGAACGACAAGCGCCTCGCCCGCTACGACGAGCGCTTGCTGCGGCCGATGCTCGTGCCCTCGGTCGTCCGCGCCATGATCAAGGTGCTCCCGAGGAAGAAGAGCTCCGGCAAGCCCGTCGCGGATTCGAAAGCCGCGTAGGCGGCATTCCCCCCCTCACCCTCGCCCTCTCCCCCCAAGGGGGGAGAGGGTTTTTGCTTTTTTGTGAGACGTCGCGTTTCTCCCTCTCCCCCCGGCG
>DATJXB010000069.1:0-75978 GCA_035500755.1 Thermoanaerobaculia bacterium
AGACGGTGCCGGCCGGGGGCGACGCGTACATCCTGTCGCACGTCATCCACGACTGGTCCGAGAAGCAGTGTCTCGACATCCTGGGGAACTGTCGGCGCGCGATGGGGCCCGAGTCGAAGCTCCTGATCGTCGAGATGGTGCTGCCGCCGGGCGACGCGCCCCATCCCGGCAAGATCCTCGACATCACGATGCTCGTGATGCCGGGCGGCCAGGAGCGGACGCCGGACGAGTACCGGGACCTCCTGGCGAAGGCCGGCTTGCGCCTCGAGCGCATCGTGCCGACCGAGTCGGCCGTCAGCGTCGTCGAGGCCGTGCGCGCCTAGCTTGCTCGTTTCTAAACCCCCGGCGGTCTAGAATCCGCCGAGCGTCTCCTCGGGGGTGCGCATGGTCAGGACCGCCTCCTCGAATCGCCGCGGAACCCGCCGCGTCAGGGTGGCGACGCCCGAAGAGCGCCGCGATCGCGGCCGCCGCCTCCGGGACCGGGTGCCCCGATCCTCGTTCGGCAACTGGAAGCCGGACCCGAAGCGCCCGGATCCGGTGGTGCTCCTGCAGGAGTCCAACGCCGAGCGGATGCCCGCGCTGATCCCGATCAAGGTGACGCGGATGGCGCTGTCGCCCTTCTCCTTCTATCGGGGCGCCGCGCCGCTGATGGCGTTCGACCTGTCCCGGGTCCGGGACACGGGGCTGCCCACCCAGCTCTGCGGCGACGCGCACGTCCAGAACGTCGGCGCGTTCGCCGCGCCCGACGGGCACCTGATCTTCGACTTGAACGACTTCGACGAGACGATCCCCGGACCGTGGGAGTGGGACGTGCTGCGCATGGCGGCGAGCCTGGTCCTCGCGGCGCGCGAGGCGGGCAACGCCGACCGCCTCGCCGCGGAAGCGGTCGGCGACTTCGTGCGCGTGTACCGCGAGGCGATGGATCGCTTCGCGGAGATGACGTTTCTCGAGGTCGTCCGCTACGAAGTGAAGCGCTACCTGCGCGCCGGCCCCGCCCACGTCGCGCTGGCTCGAGCGGAACGCGCCTCGCCGCAGCACGCTCTCGAGAAGCTGACGGTGCGCGACCGTGGCGGGACGCGCCGCTTCCACGACCGCTCGCCCGTGCTGCGCCACGTTCCGGACCGCGTCGCCTCGGACGTCCTTCGGAGCCTGGCGAGCTATCGCGAGACGCTCGGCGCGGATCGGCAGCTGGCGCTCGGCATCTACCGCCCCGTGGACGTCGCCTTCAAGATCGTCGGCACGGGCAGCGTCGGCACACGTGACTACGTCGTCCTGATGTTCGGCGGCGGGCCGGCCGACCCCCTGGTGCTGCAGGTCAAGGAGGAGCTGCCTTCCTGCTACCACGCGTACCTTCCGGACGTGCGGCCGTTCCCGCACCAGGGCCGGCGCGTGGCGGAGGGGCAGCACCGGATGCAGAGCGCGACGGACCCCTTCCTCGGCTGGACGCGCATCGAGGGCCGCGACTACCTGGTCCGCCAGCTCGCCGATCACAAGGCGAAGGTCGAAGTCGCGGATCTGGTGGGGCCGGCCCTCGAGCGCTTCGCGCTCGTGACCGGGGAGATCCTCGCCAAGGCGCACGCCCGCACGGGCGACGCGGCGTCGATCTCGGGCTATGTGGGCCGGTCCGACCGCCTCGACCGGGCGGTCGCTCGCTTCGCGCTGCGCTACGCCGACCAGACCGAAAAGGACTACGGCCTCTTCCGCAGGGCGATTCGCGCGGGCGTGCTCCGGGCGGCGCCGAAGCGCGAGGCCCTCGGCTGACGGGCCGCGCCCGTCGGCGCGGGTTTCGGGGTTCGAGATTTGGGATAGTTTTGCGGCCATGAAAAGAACGGCCGCGCTCCTGTCCGTCGTCGCCTGCCTCACGCTGTCGTCGCCGCACCGCTCCTTCGCGGCTCCGGGCGCCCCGGCGCCGCTGACCGCCGACACCCCGGAGACGACCGTGGCCGGCAACACCTTCATCGCTCCCTCCGGCTGGACCGTCGAGGTCCGCGGGCCCGCGACGATTCTCGCCGCGCCCGAGGGAGATTCGTGGGTCGCGCTCGTGGACGTCTCGGCCAAAGACGCCGACGCCGCGGTCGCCGCGGCGTGGGCGGCCTACAAGCCCGATCACAAGTGGCCTCTGAAGGTCACGAACGACCTTCCCGACAAGGACGGCTGGTCGAAGATCAAGGTGTACGACTACCAGACGTCGCCCAACGAAAAACGGGGCGTGGGCGCCGTCGCGCGCCTGGCCAACGACCGCTGGACCGTCGCGATCGTCGACATGACCGACGCCGTCGGCGAAAAGCGGGGCGCGCAGCTGGCTCTCGTCTTCGGGCGGCTGCTGCCGAAGGGCTACAGCCGCGAGTCCTTCGCCGGCAGGAAGGCGAACGTGCTGGACCAGGCGCGCCTGGCGAAGCTGTCGCAGTTCGTCGAGACCGGGATGAAGGAGCTCAAGATCCCCGGCGTCGCCGTCGGGATCGTCCAGGGCGGCAAGGTCGTCTTCGCCGACGGCTACGGCGTCAAGGACCTCGGCAAACCCGAAAAAGTCGACGGCCGCAGCGACTTCATGATCGCGTCGAACACCAAGGCCCTGACGACGCTGCTTCTGGCGAAGCTCGTCGCCGAGGGCAAGCTGAGCTGGGACACGCCGGTGACGAGCGTGCTGCCTTCCTTCAAGCTGGGCGACGCCGACACGACCCGCCAGGTCAAGATCCGGCAGCTCATCTGCGCGTGCACGGGCCTGCCGCGCCAGGACATGGAGTGGATCTTTCAGTTCCAGGGCGTGATGCCGGCGGATGCCATGGCGACCCTCGCGACGATGCAGCCGACGACGAAGTTCGGCGAGATGTTCCAGTACTCGAACCCGATGGCCGGCGCCGCCGGGTTCACGGCGGGGCACGTCCTCTACCCGAGCCTCGAGCTCGGAGCCGCCTACGACAAGGCGATGCAGACACAGGTGTTCGACCCGCTCGGGATGAAGGCCACGACGTTCGACTACGCGAAGGCGCTCGCGGGCGACCACGCCGACCCGCACTCACCGGACATCGACGGGAAGATGGCGCACGCGGTCATGGAGCTCAACTACGCGATCATTCCGCTGCGGCCGGCGGGCGCGGCGTGGTCGAACGTGCGGGACATGCTGCGCTACGTCCAGATGGAGCTCGACAACGGCAAGCTCCCCGACGGCAAGACCTACATCGCCAGGGAGCCGCTCCTCGAGCGGCGCGTCGCCCAGGTGCCGATGGGCAAGGACGACAGCTACGGCATGGGCTTGATGGTCAACACGACGTACGGCATCCCGGTCGTGCACCACGGCGGCGACCTGATCGGCTATCACAGCGACATGATGTGGCTGCCGGAGCAGAACGTGGGCGCGGTCATCCTGACCAACGCGGACCCCGGATGGATCCTGCGGACGGTCTATCGGCGCAAGCTCCTCGAGGTGCTGTTCGACGGGAACCCCGAGGCGGACGCGCAGGTCGCGGCGCAGGCGAAGACGTTCTACGACGAGCTCGCGGCGGAGCGCAAGCTCCTGACCGTGCCGGCGGATCCCGCGGAGAGCGCGAAGCTCGCGCCGCACTACGTCAACCCGGCGCTCGGCGACATCACCGTGACGCGGCCGAACGGCACGACCGTCTTCGACTTCGGCGAGTGGAAGACCCCGATGGCGTCGAAGAAGAACCCGGACGGCACCATCTCCTACGTCACGATCGCCCCGGGAGGCCAGGGCTTCGAGTTCGTCGTCGGATCGGGCGCGGCGAAGACGCTGATCACGCGCGACGCCCAGCACGAGTACGTGTTCGAGGCGCGCTGACCAGGCGAGGCGGCACCGCGGGCCTCGATGACCCGCGGTTCCGTTCGATCGCGAGTTTCGTTATGAAGCTCGCTTCCTCGCCGCTTTGGCGGAGATCCACGAAACGGAGTTTCCTAATCGGGTCCGCGCTTCGTCGAACGCGCGTTGACACGATCGCGAGCGGTTCACTACGCTCGCGCGCAATGCTTCGGTCCCGGTGCCTGCTTCTGCTCGGCGTGTCTCTCGCGGGGGTCCTTCGCGGGGAGGGCGTGACGTTCTCGTCCCCGAGGCCCGGTCAGGTCCTCGCGGCCGGAGAAGACGTCGAGGTCCGCATCGAGGGCGTCCCGGACGACGTCCGGGAATTCGAGGCCCTCCTCGTCGGCGGGCCGGGCCGGGCGTGGGTGCTCCGGGTCAGTGGCGGTCTCGCGCCGGGCATTCGCGCGTTCCGCTGGACTGTTCCCAATCTCGACACCTCCGAGGCGACGCTCCGCCTGAGGATGAATCGCGGCGGCCGCGAGGTCGAGAGCGCGCCGAGCGCGACGTTCCGCATCGCGGGATCTCGATCGGAGCCGCTGGCCCGGCTCGCGCCGCGTTGGGGCGAGGTCTGGGTCGACCCCGGTGGCGACGAGGACGACGAGGACGACGAGGGGCCGTGCGAACCGCTGCCCGTTTCGACGATGACGGGTACGTCTTCCTCTGTCGGATCGGCGGCGCCGGCGTGGCTGCTGCTCCTGCCCGAGAAGGCCTCGGGCCGTCTCGTCGCCGCCGCGCGGAGCCTCACCCGTGGCGAGTCTGTGGCGTCGCCGGCTCTCCCGGCGGCGCGCCAGCCTCTCTCCCGCTCCCCACGGACCGTTCCCGCCCGGGTCTGATCGCCCTACTCCGCCGGCGATGAACACCCGCCCCCGGACCGGGGGCAGAGCTCTGACGCGCCCGCCGACGGCGGCGGACGCCTTTCTTGGAGGGAACGGGGGATGGACACCATGCATATCTCGCGACCCGATCGCCCGCGTCGTCGGGCGGTTGCGGCTCTTCTTCTTGCCGTCGGGCTGCTCGCTTTCCGGATTCCGGCGGTGGCGCAGACTCCCGCGACCGGCGCCGTGCGCGGCCGCGTGAAGGACGCCTCCGGCGCCGTGGTCGCCGGAGCGACGATCACGATCGTCAACGTCTCGACCGGCATCACCCGCACCACGAAGACTGACGCCGACGGCGCGTACGCGATCGTCGACGTCCCGCTGACCGGGTCCTACAAACTCACCGCCACGCGGGAGGGCTTCGCTCCCCAAGAGAAAGGGCCGTTCTCCCTGGGCGGCAGTCAGACGGCGACCTTCGACGTCACGCTCGCGACGGCCGGGGTCTCGGAACAAGTCCGCGTCAGCGGCACCCTCGACGCCGTGCGGACCGACGCGCCGCAGCTCGGCACCCGCTTCGACACGGAGAAGATCGAGAACACGCCGCTCTTCGGCAACAAGCTGACGTCGGTGCCTCTGTTGAATTCGGCGGTCCGCTCGGCCCGCGGCACGGGCGACCTGTTCCTCGGGCAGACGCTCTTCGTGATCGACGGCGGCGGGCGCCGGCAGACGACGTACACGATCGACGGCAGCTCCGGCGACGACTCGTGGGGCCGGCAGACGATCGCGACGGCCCTGCCGTTGCCGGCGGTCCAGGAGATGAACGTCCTGACGTCCGCCTTCTCGGCCGAGTACGGCCGCACGACGGGCGGCGCCATCAACCTCGTGACGAAGGCCGGCACGAACGGCTACCACGTGGATGCCACCGGCCTGTACCGCCCGGGCAGCCTCTCGGCCGACCAGCCCGTCTCCGGAACGTCGGGATACGACAACCTGTGGCAGGGCAGCGGCATCGTGTCCGGGCCGATCGCGACCGACAAGGTCTACTTCTCGGTCGGCGGCGAGTACAACTCCGAGAACCGCGACTCGGCGATCACGTCGCCGCTCGCGCCGGGGACCTACCGGGGCGATATCCAGCAGTCGCTCGTGTTCGCGCGTATCGACGCCGACCTCGACCAGCAAAACCACATCTTCGGCCGGTTCACCGCCGACCAGCTGAAGGACACCAACCCGCAGGACGTCGTCGGCGGCCTGACGCTCCCGAGCGCCGGCCGGACGTTCACGCGCGACACGTATCTCTACCAGCTGGCCGACACGGCGACGCTGACGCCGGCGCTCTTCAACAACGCGCGCCTGGCCTATCTCGACGGCGACCCGATCACCCAGTTCGAGCCGAACGACCCCTCGACGCAGTACGTGCGGCCGGGCGTGTCGACGGAAGGGGAGTCGCGCTACGCGCTCCTGACGAACAAGCAGTGGCAGTTCGCCAACACCACGCAGTACGCGTGGGGGAACCACCTCTTCAAGCTCGGCGGCGACGTCATCCGCTCGAAGTCGGGCGGGGACGGCCAGGAGTTCGGCGCGCCGTTCGTCCTCGGCCAGTTCACGTTCCGGCCCGGCATCCCCGCGACGACGCCGACCTCGGATCTGACGATCGACGACGTCACGCGGTACACGCAGGGATTCGGCAACGTGACCTACAGCGTCCAGGAAACCCTCTGGTCGGTCTACCTCCAGGACGACTGGCGGCTCGCGCGCGACCTGACGCTCAACCTCGGCGTGCGCTACGACCGCCAGAGCCTGACCGACGCCAAGGACAACTTCCAGCCGCGCGTCGGCTTCGCGTGGCAGCCCGGCGGCGACGGCAAGACCGCGATCCGCGGCGGCTACGCGATGTATTACTCGGAGATCCGTGCCAACATCGTCGCCGGCTGGGCGCTCAACGGCCCAACCGGCTTCTTCACCTACTCGGCGGCTCCCGGCCAGCTCGGCTTCCCGACGGACCTCGAGCCGCTTCCCGGGTTCCCGCCGGGCGCCGTCCTGCCGCCGCGGGACATCACGATCCGGCCGGGCATGGCGTCGTACTACAGCCAGTTCTTCGACGTGTCGAAGCTCGAGGGCTATCCCGACCGGCTCGTCAACCCGCAGACGCAGCAGTTCACCATCGGCGGCGAACGTCAGCTCTTCAAGAACTGGATCCTGTCGCTCGACTACGTCCACGCGCAGACCGACAACATCGACCGCAACCTCGACCTGAACGCGCCTGCCGTGTTCATCCGGACGGATCCGGGCCAGACGCGGAGCGCCCAGGCAGCCGACGCGACGCGGCCCATCACCCCCACGCCCAACGGCTACAAGCGGATCCTCGTCACGGTGAACCAGGGCGAGAGCAAGTACGACGCGCTCCAGTTCAACCTGAACCACAGCTTCGACGGCAAGGGTCAGGTGCTCCTCTCCTACACCTGGTCGCATTCGCAGAACAACTTCGAGCCCGACGCGACCGGCGGCGACCCCAATGACGTCAACCAGCTCGGCGCCGAGTGGGCCAACAGCCTTCTGAATCAGCCGAACCGCGTCGTTCTGAGCGGCTGGTATCTGCTGCCGCTGAACATCACCGGCGGCGGCACCTTCACGTACGCCTCCGGGCGTCCGTACAACATCGTCACCGGCGTGGACAACAATGGCGACGGCGGCTCGGCGGATCGGCCGGTGATCGACGGCGTGGTCGTCGGACGCAACACCGGCCAGGGCTCGGACATCATCGACCTCTCGCTCTTCCTCGGCTACGAGTTCCCGCTCGGGGACGCGCTGCGGATCGGCCTGCGCGCCGAATGCCTGAACGTGACCAATCACGCCAACATCGTGGGCCGCAATGGCACCTGGGGCAACAACGCGGACGGCACCCCGCTGCCCACGTTCGGTCAGGCTCTCGGCGGCATCTCGAACGTGGATCCGGGACGCCAGTTCCAGTTCCTGATTCGCGTCATGCTCTGACGCGGGTCGGCGCCTTCGATTCGAGGGGCGGCGCCGGCCGCCCCTCGCGGTTTCTCCGATCGGATCGGGCGCGAGCTACCGCGTGCGGTGGCCGCCGCCGGTGCCGTGCGCCAGGGTGGCGCCGCCAGAAAGGTGCGCCGGCATCGGCTGCGGCTTCGCCAGGACGGGTCGCCCGGATCGGAAGAGAACGGCCTTGTGCGGCATGACGTGAGGGAATCGGCCGCCGCGGCCTCCCCACCAGCCACCGCTTGCGTAACCGTAGCCGCCGCTCCCGTAGAACGGGTAGCCGAGGTTCGCGAGGTCGGGAAACCCGCCCGCGTCGGCCGCCTGCTGTTCGTAAAATTGCGGCGGGAGCGGGACCGAGTCTTCGGCCGTCACGCCGATGTCGATCGCCGAGTAGCGGGACACGAGCGCGACGACGGCGTCGCCCGCGCCCGCGCGCCGGAAGTCCCTGATCACGTCGGCGTCCACGACGTCCGGCACGTCGGCCTGGTTCTTCCGGAGAAACGCGACGACGGCCTGGTCGCTCGCGCCGGAGGACTTCATCCGCAGGGCTTCGTCGACCGCGCCGCTCGTCGGATCCGCGGCGGGCGCCGCGGGAGCCGCGAGCGCGTTGGGCCAGACCGACGCTCTGGGCCGCACCGGCGCCTGGTAGACGATCGTGACGTCATTGCCCGAGCCGCGGATGACGGCGCGCGTCGAGGGCGCGTTGTCGGCGCGCGCGAACGAGAAGAGAGTCGGTGCGAGAAACACCAGCGCGGCCGAGCGGACGGCGGAACCGTTGCGCATGATCTCCCCCTGACCGTCGAAAGTATTGCAGGTTTCCAGGGCGCCGGCGGGCCGTTCGTCCGACGTTCATGTTTCGAGTCGTGACCGGTGTCCTCCCGGCGGGACGCTCGTTCGTCTTCACGCTCGGCATCTTCAACCTCTTCGCCGACGTGACCTGCGAGGGCGGCGGCAGCCGGGACGGGCCTTTCCTCGCGGGCCCGGTCCGGGGGAGGATCGTCCTCGTGAAGGCCGTTCGCGTCAAACGTTTCGGCGGCCCGGAGGTGCTCGAGCTCGAGGACCTGCCCGAGCCCGTCCCCGGCCCGGGACAGATCCTCGTCCGCGTCGCAGCCGCCGGCGTCGGCCCCTGGGACGCGTTGATCCGCGAGGGCCGCAGCGCCGTGCCGCAGCGGCTGCCGCTGACGCCGGGCTCGGACCTTTCGGGGACGGTGGAGCGCGTCGGGCCCGGCGTGAAGGCTCTCGCGCCGGGCGACGAGGTGTTCGGCGTGACGAACCCGCTCTTCACCGGCGCCGGCGCCGAGCTCGCCGTGGCGGAGGCGGGGATGATCGCGCGCCGGCCCGCGTCGATCGGCTTGCTCGAGGCCGCGGCCGTTCCGGTCGTGGCCGTCACCGCCTGGCAGATGGTTTTCGAGCACGCGCGGCTCGACGGCGCCCAGCGCGTCCTCGTGACGGGCGGCGCGGGAAACGTCGGCGCCTACGCGGTGCAGCTCGCGCGCCGCGCCGGGGCCCTCGTCGTGGCCACCTGCCGCGCGAACGACGCCGAGCGCGTCCGCGGGCTCGGTGCCGGCGACGTCGTGACCGATGACGCCGCGCCGCTGCCGCCGGTCGACGCCGTCCTCGACACCGTCGGCGGCGATGCCGTCGCACGCGCCTTCGGCGCGGTTCGTCCCGGAGGGCTGGTGGTCTCGTGCGCGGCGCCGCCCGACCCGGCGCGAGCGTCGCGTGCCGGCGTGCGCGCGTTCTTTTTCCTGGTCGATGTCTCGACCGCCCGGCTCGAAGAGATTCGTCGCCTGCTCGAGAACGGTCTCGTGCCGGGCCGCATCGGCGAGGTGCTGCCCCTCGCGGAGGTTCGTCGGGCGCACCGCATGCTCGCGGGCGAGCTCCCGCATCGGCCGGGCAAGATTCTGCTGCGCGTCGGCGCCTGAAGGCGTCAGCCGGCGAAGCGATAGCCCAGCCGGTGCACCGTGCGGATCCGTTCCGGGTGAGCAGGGTTTTTCTCGATCTTCTGGCGCAGCGAAGCGACGTGAACGTCCACGGTGCGCGTGGCCGGCGTGGCGTCGTAGCCCCAGACCTTGTCGAGCAGCTCGTCGCGCGAGAGCAGCGCGCCGCGGTGCTCGACGAAGTATTTCAGGAGCTTGTACTCGAGCGCGGAGAGCTCGAGCGGTTCCCCCTGGCGGAGGACCCTGGCCGCGCGGAAATCGATGCGGACGTCGTCGAACGCGAAGGCCTCGCCGAGCGGGCCGGACTCGGGGCGCCGGCGGCGCAGCAACGCTTCGATCCGCGCCAGCAGCTCGATCGTCTCGAAGGGTTTGACGAGATAGTCGTCGGCGCCGAGCTTGAGCCCCACGACGCGGTCGGCGACCTCGCCGCGCGCCGTGAGCATGAGGACGGGCACGTCGATGCCGCGGCGGCGGAGGTCCCGGCAGACGTCGAATCCGTTCTTCCCGGGAAGCATCACGTCGAGCAGCACGAGGTCGAACGCTTCGGCGCGCAGGCGTTCGAGAGCGGTGGACCCGTTGCCGACGGCGGCGACGTCGTAGCCTTCCGAGGCCAGGCGGTCCGACAGCGTGAGGACGAGGCTCGGCTCGTCCTCGACCAGGAGGAGGCGCGGCAGAGGCTCGCTCACGACGCCGCGCCGGCCGCCGGCAGGACGACCCGAAACGTCGCGCCGCTGCCGGCGTCGCTCTCGACCGAAATTCGGCCCCCGTGCTCCTCGACGATGCGCCGCACGAGCGCGAGGCCGACGCCCGTCCCGGCGGCACGTTCGGAGGCGCCGCTGCCGCGGTAGAACGGCTCGAAGATGCGCGGGATCTCGCGTTTCGGGATTCCGGTCCCGTTGTCCCGCACGTCGACGGCGACTCCGTCGTCCTCGAGGGCGGCGCGCACCGTCACCCGCGCCGGTTCGCCTCCGTACTTGATCGCGTTGGAGACGAGGTTCTCGAAGACCGTGCGCATCGCGTCGCGGTCGCCCACGACGGGAGGCAGGTCGAGCGCCACGTCGCGCACGACGGCCGCGTTCCGTTCCCGCGCGAGCGGCCCGCACGCCTCGACGGCTTCGACGAGAACCTCGTCGAGGCGGACGGCGGTGCGTGTGCCGTCGACCCGCCGCGGCGAAATGCCCGCGCGCGACAGCGCGTCCTCGATCAGAACGGACAGCCGCTGGCTCTCGCGGTGAATGAGCGCGCCGTAGCTCCGGACGTGCTCCCGGTCGTCCACGATGCCGTCGGCGAGGTTCTGGCCCGCCGAGCGGACCGCGGCGAGCGGGGTCCGGAGCTCGTGCGTCAGCCCGGCCACGAACTCGACCTGCCGGGCGGCGAGGCGGCGGTCCCGATGCGCGGAGGCGAGGAGCACCGCGACCGTCGCCGCCAGCAGCGCGAGGATGCCGGCGCTCACGGCGAGATTGCGGGCCCGCGTCGCCGCGACCGCGGCCTGGAGCGAGCCGGCCCGGTGGGCCACGACGAGCTGCCACCCGCCATGGTCGGCCATACCCGGCGGCGAGCCGTGGCCGGGCGCGTCGAGGACGTAGTCGGCCGCGGGTTCGCGCGCCGGCCCGGCGATTCCGGGCGGCGGGCCCTGGTCCGGGCGCTCGGGGAGAGGCCCGAACGGAACGCGCGAGAACGGATCGGGGCGCAGGATGGGCGCGGCGGCCTCGACGCGCGCCGACGCCGGGTCGAAAGCGGCGCGGGTCCGGTAGAAGACGGCGCCCGAATCGCTCCGAACGACGGCGACGTCGTAGTCCGAGAGTCCGGCGAAGTGGCGGGCCACCGCGGAAGACAGGGCTTCCTCCAGGGCGGGACGGTCGAGCACGAAAATGGTCCACGACGCCGGCGGTTCGGCGCGTCCCGCGCCGTCCCGCGCGCCCGCGGCCGGAGGGACGAAGTCTTCGGCGACGACCGCGGGAGGGGCGTCGACGAAGCGCACCGGCGGGGGGCCCGGAGGCGAGCCGCGCCGGGGCGTCTCGGCCTCGAGCGTCGAGCGAAGCGCCGTGAGAGTGTCCGGCCACGGACTCGGCGAAAAACTTCCCGTCGCCCGGTCGAAGCGCTCGAGCTCGACGCCGGCCGGCTCGGACGTCCGCCGCGCGCGAAAGATCGCCGCGACGAGCTTCGGAGAGTGCGCGTCCGTCCCGAAGCGCCGCTCTTCCTCCGCCCCGGGGTGGACCTCGGCGTCTCGACCGTCGCCGGGGGGCCGGTTCTCGCGCAGGGCGTGCCCGAGCTCGCGATCGACTTCGGCGGCGGAAGCGCGCACGGCCGCGTCGGCGGCGGTGCGGGCGCGCTCGCGCTCGGCGTCGCTCACCTCTCCGATCCATCGGTACTGGAGGGTGGCGAGAACGCCGAGCAGGACGATCAACACCGCGACGATGAGCCAGAAGCGGATCGATCGCGTTCGGGACGGCACGCGGGCAATGTAGCACCGGGGCTGCGACGCTTCGGGCGATCGCCCCGAGGATTTACATCCCTTACGAAGGCTTTTCGGCGCCGTGATGACTGGTTGCCGCCCGTCGCGTGATCCTCCCGCATCGCGACGCGGTGTCGCGGAAAGGAGTCGACCATGAAGAGCATCGGGAGGTTCAAGGCGGCGGCGCTCGTCGGCGCGCTCTGTGCGGCGGCGATCGTGGCGCAGACGCGGAGCGACGCCGTCCTCGGAGGCGGTCCGGGACCGCACGGCCCCGGCGGGCCCTGCAGCGACCAGCTCGTCTCCTACGTCGGGCTGACGGCCGATCAGCAGACGGCGCTGACGGCGCTGCGCCAGCAGACGGCCGACACGATCCAGCCTCTGGCCGAGCAGGCCGGGTCGCTGGGCCAGCAGATCGACCTCGCGATCGCTGCCGGCAACGCGGATCCGTGCGCGATCGGCGGGCTCGCCGTTCAGATCGCCGGAATCCGTTCTCAGATCGACGCGGCGCGGAAGGCGGCCGAAGCGGCCTTCGTCGCGTCCCTGACCTCCGACCAGAAGGCCAGGTACGACACGTTCCTCGGCATCAACCCGGGGTGCAGCGCGGTCGGCGGGGGCTTCGGGCCGCCGCCCGTTCGGAACTGACGCTTTCGTTCCCTCCTTTGGCCGGAGTGCCGCGGTCGCGGCCTCCGGCCCTTTTTCCGCCGGAGCTCGCGAATCGGCCGTCCCGGCGCCCGCGTAGATCGCTTCGAGGGGGTCACCATGTTCGTCGTCCTCGGCGCGTCGGGGCACACGGGAAAGGCGGCGGCGCTCGCGCTGCTGGCCCAGGGCAGAAAAGTCCGGGTCGTCGTCCGCGACCCGAAGAAGGGGCAGGAGTGGAAGGACCGGGGCGCGGAGGCCGCGGTCGCCGACCTCGGCGACGCGCCGGCGCTCGCGAAGACCTTCGAGGGCGCCCAGGGCGCGTACGTCCTCGTGCCGCCGCAGTACGGCGCCGACGACCTGCTCGCGGCGCAGCGGCCGCTGTTCGAGGCGCTCGCCGCCGCGGTGCGGCGCAGCGGCATTCCGCACGTCGTGCTTCTGTCCTCGATCGGCGCGCAGCACGCGGCGGGGACGGGGCCGATCCGCTCGCTCCACGCGGCGGAGGCGGCGCTGCGCGGCGCGGCGAAGAATCTGACGCTTCTGCGCGCGGCCTACTTTCTCGAGAACGTCGCCCCGGTGCTCGACGAAGTCCGCCAGGGCGTTCTGCCGACGTTCCTGACTCCGGGCCGGCCGGTGCCGATGGTGGCGACGGCGGACGTCGGGCGCGTGGCCGCGGACGCGCTCCTCGAAGCGGCGCCCGGCACGACGATCCTGGAGCTCGCCGGGCCGCGCGACTACGCGCCGGAGGATCTGGCGGCGGCGCTGTCCGGCCCGCTCGGCAAGCCCGTTCGCGTCCAGGCGCTGCCGATCGATGCGGTCGAGCCGACGTTCGTCGCGATCGGCATGCCGGCCGGCGTGGCGCGGCTCTTCCGCGAGATGTACGCGGGCGTCAACTCCGGCCTCGTCGCCTGGGAGGGCGCTCCGGCGCACGCGCGCCGCGGCCGCCTCGGCGCCGCCGAGGTTCTCGGGCCGATGCTCCGATCCGAAGGGTCCGCGGGATAGGATCCGGCCCGGAACGAAGGAGGAAGCCGTGAGCGTTCTCGTCGTGGCGTTTCTCGTCGGGGTCGTGGCGGGCCTGCGCGCGATGACGGCCCCGGCGGTCGTGAGCTGGGCCGCGCGCCTCGGGCGGATTCACCTGGAGGGGACTCCGTTCGCGTTCCTGGGCTACGCCGCCACACCGTGGATCGTGAGCCTCCTCGCGCTCGTCGAGCTCGTGACGGATCAGCTGCCGAAGACGCCCAGCCGCAAGGCGCCGCCGGGATTCATCGCCCGCCTCGTCACCGGCGGCCTCTGCGGCGCGGCGCTCGGCGCTTCGGCAGGCCAGCTCGCGGGAGGTCTCGTCGCCGGCGTCGTGGGCGCGGTTGCCGGGACCCTGGGCGGCTACGAGTTCCGGGCGCGGCTGGCGCGGGCGTTCGGCAAGGACCTGCCGGCCGCCCTGATCGAAGACCTGATCGCCGTCGGCGGCGGCCTCCTCCTCGTTTCGCACGTCGGCTGAAGGGCGCCGGCGGAGGCCGGCCCGCATTAGGATGGCGCCATGTGGAAGCGCACGTTCGGTCCCCTCGCCGGAGGTCTGTGTCTCGCGGGCGCCGCCCTGGCGCAGCCGGCCATCACGGGCCCGGTCGACCCCATGGCCTTCTCGCAGCTGAAGGACTTCACGGCCCATCGGTCCTCCTCGAACTCGCCGCTCCCGGACTGGAACGACGACAGCAAGCACCCGCTTCCGGGCGAGACGCTGACGATCGCCGACCTGGCGGGGCCGGGCATCGTCACGCACCTCTGGACGACGGCCTCCGGCACCGAGTACGGCTGGCCGCGCTTGCTGCGCGTGCGCGTCTACTACGACGGCAACGCCGTCCCGAGCGTCGACGTGCCCTACGGCGACTTCTTCGCGGTCGGCCACGGGTTCGAGCGCCCGATTCGCTCGCTGATGATCCGGAACCTGTCGGACGGCCGCGCGCGCAACAGCTACTGGCCGATGCCCTTCGCGAAGTCGTGCCGCATCACGATCACCAACGAAGGGACGCGCCGGGTCGGGCTGTACTACCACGTGGACTGGGAGAAGGTGCCGTCGCTGCCCCCCGACACGGCTTACTTCCACGCGTGGTACCGGCAGGCGCTGCCGGCGCCGGCCGACGGCAAGCCGTGGGTGTTCCTCGACACGAAGGGCCGCGGCTTCTACGTCGGGACCGTTCTGTCGATCCTCCAGGCCGAGCCCGGCTGGTTCGGCGAGGGCGACGACATGTTCTACGTCGACGGCGAGAAGGTCGCGTCGATCCAGGGCACCGGCTCCGAGGACTACTTCAACGACGCCTGGGGGCTCCACGTCGCCGAAGGCGAGTACACGGGCTCGCCGATCTCGGAGGGCGAGGGCCTCGGCGCGCGGATGACGGCGTACCGGTGGCATCTCGTCGACCCGGTGCCGTTTTCGACGTCGCTGCGCGTCGAGATCGAGCACAAGGGCTGGACGTACCTGCCGGACGGCCGCGTCAAGACGGCCTTCGGCGAGCGCCAGGATCTGATCTCCTCGGTCGCGTACTGGTACCAGAAGGGTGTCGCGGCGGACCAGCCGGCGGTTCCGTACGGCTTCGCGCGGCTGCCGCACGGCAACGCGAAGCAGATCGAGGTCGAGAACGGCATCGCCGACGTCAAGGTCGAGAAGGGCAAGGCCTCGGTTTCGAAGGACCTCTTCTGGGGCAAGGACGTGCTGCTTTTCGTCGGCGAGGGCCCGGGGTCCCGCGTCGAGGTTCCCTTCGACGTCGAGACGGCGGGGGAGTACGAGCTGACGACGCAGGTCGCGCAGGCGCCGGACTACGGCGTCTACGAGATCTGGCTCGACGGCAAGCCCGTCGCCTCGCGCGAGCTCGAGCACGAGCCGGGAGCGGACATCCGGACGCAGGCGCGCTTCGACGGCTATGCCTACGACACCTACGTCGGTCTCGACCGCAACCTCGGCTGGGTGCCGCTGTCGGCCGGCCGGCACTCGCTGACCTTCGTGTGCCTCGGCAAGAATCCCGCGTCGTCGGGCTACACGCTCGGCGTCGACAACGTGATCCTCGCGCGGACGGGCCGGGACGGCTGGGCGCTGGCGTCGGCCGCGAAGGAGCCGAAGCTCCCGGCGGCGGACGCGGCGGGACTCGTGCGGGCGCTCGCGTCGGACGCCGACCCGCGCGTGCGCACGCAGGCGGCGCTCGCCTTCGAGAAGCCAGGCGCCGCGACGGGGCCGGCCCTCGCGGCCCTGGAGAAGGCGCTGACGGACCCGGATTCCGCCGTGCGCGAGGCGGCGGCTCGGGCGCTCGGGGCGCAGGGGCCGGCCGCGGGCGGCGCGGTGCCGGCGCTGGCGGCGGCGTGCACGGCGCCGAAGCAGCCGGGCGCCGTCGTCCGGGCCTGTCTCTACGCGCTCGGCTCGATCGGGAAGGCTTCCGCGTCGGCGCTGCCGGCGATCCGCGCCACGCTCCAGGACCCGAGCGCGGGCTGGGTCGCCGAGCGCGTCATCCAGGACATCGAGAAAGCGCCGCGCTGACCCGGCGCATCGCCCGGGGAATCGGCGGGCTCGCTGTCCCGTTGGAATGGGCGTGAGGACGCGGCGGGCCGTTCGCGTGCTCCTCGGTCTGGCGTTGCTGGCGCGCGCGGCGGCGGTTGCCGCCGAGGTGCCCCCGACGGACGCGGCGCTGGCGCCCTGCGTCGAAGACTTCGACCGCGGCGCGCTGGAGGCCGACGCCGACACGCCCGAGGCTGCGGGGGCTCCGCCGAGCGAGTCGCTCGAGGAGCTCGGAAAGATCGCGCTCGAGGACACGACGACGATCCTCGGCGCGCCCCTGCACTGGACCGCGAAGAACTGGCTCGTCTTGGGCGGCGTGGCGGCCGGGATCGTCGCCGTGGGATTTGCCTTCGACGTCCCGATGCGGAACAAGACGCAGGCCCACCAGACGCAGACCCTCGACGACCTGACGAAGGTCGTGGAGCCGTTCGGCGCCGGCTACTCGTGGGCCGTCATCGGCGCCTATGGCATCGCGGGCTGGATCTTCCACGCCCCCGACGCGAAGGACGTCTTCTTCGACGGCGTGATGGCGAGCCTCCTCGCCTCGGTCGTCATCACGCCGACCCTGAAGTTCGTGATCGGGCGCGAGCGGCCGAACGAGTCGGTCAGCAGCACCGCCTTCCATCCCTTCAGCGGCGGCGACGACTCGTTTCCGTCCGGGCACGCCACCCAGGCGTTCGCGGTCGCTTCGGTCATCAGCGCGCACTCGGACCAGCTGTGGGTCAGCGTCGCCGCGTACACGGTCGCCGGCCTCGTCGGTTTCGCGCGGATCTACCACGACGCGCATTGGACGTCCGACGTGACGGCGGGCGCGGCGATCGGGACGTTCGTCGGGCGCGGCGTCGTCGCGTTGAACGACCGGCTGCGGAAAAAGGAGAGCCGCGTCACCGTCGCGTTCGCGCCGCTCGTCACGGACAAGGTGCGCGGCGCGGCCGTCGTCGTCGGGTTCTAGGGACTTCGCGGCGGTCCGCCGTGTCCCGGGGTCACTTCGGCGCCGGCGGTGGGCGGCGTGCTAGATTACGCCACCGATCGAGCCGACAACTTTTCCGGCGGCGCCGGCCGCGCGTCCGAGGAGAAACTGCATGCGTCGAAGGCTTCGTCTCGCCGCCCGATCGTCCGCCCTGCTTTTCGCCGCCGTGCCGCTCCTGGCCGCGCCGGACTCCTTCGCGCCCGACGTGCCGGAGCCGGGCTCGGTCGAGGCGATCGCGAAGTTCACCACCGAGGCGCGCTTCGGCAACCCGTGGGTCGCCTACGTGCCCGACTCGCCGACGGTGCCGTCGCCGTCGAAGTACCTCGGCCACGTCGCGGGCGCGGCCGGCGAGCTCTCGCGCACGTCCCAGATCTACGGCTACTTCCGGGAGCTCGCGAAGGCGACCCCGCGCGTGAAGGTCGACGTGATCGGCACGACCGAGGAGGGCCGCGAGATTCTGCTCGTCGTGATCGCCGACGAGGAGGGGATGCGCGACCTCGAGAAGCACAAGAGGGCCGCCGCGGCGCTCGCCGACCCGCGGACGACGACGCCCGAGCAGGCCGAGAAGATCATCGAGACGGCGCGGCCGATCTACTACTTCAACGCCGGTCTCCATTCGCCCGAGACCGGCAGCCCCGAGATGGTCATGGAGCTCGCGTACCGCCTCGCCGTCTCGAACCAGCCGATGATCGAGCGCATCCGCAAGAACGTCGTCGTCCTCATCAACCCCGTCGCCGAGCCCGACGGCCGCGACAAGATGGTCGACTGGTTCTACCGGTACCTCAAGGGCAAGACCGACTACGAGAACCTGCCCGAGATGTCGCCGCCCTACTGGGGCTACTACGTCTACCACGACAACAACCGCGACACGCACCAGACGGCCCTGCAGCTGACGAAGGCCGTGCATCGGATGTTCTACGAGTACCACCCGGTCGTCGTGCACGACCTCCACGAGTCGATCCCGCTGCTCCACACGTGGAACGGGACCGGGCCCTACAACGCGCACCTCGACCCGATCGCGATCAACGAGTGGCTCGAGACGTCCTTCCACGAGGTCCAGGCCCTGACCGCCCTCGGCATGCCCGGCGTCTGGACCTGGGGCTATGGCGAGTCCTGGGGCCTGCACTTCCTCGACTCGGTCGCGTCCAATCACAACGCGCTCGGCCGCGGCTACGAGACCTTCGGCAACCACACGGCCGAGACCGTCGAGCGGACGCTGCGCCCGTCGCACACGTACGTGGACAAGCCCGTCACCGACCGCGAGTGGTACCGCGCGTGGCCGCCCGACAAGAAGTTCGTCTGGTCCCTGCGCGACAACACGAACTACATGGAGTCGGGATGCCTGTCGATCCTCGACTGGGCGTCGAAGAACTCCAAGGAGCTCCTGCGCAACTTCTACCGGAAGAGCTGGAACTCGTGGCAGGCCGGCGTGAAGGGCAACCCGTACGCCTTCGTCATCCCGCAGAACCAGGGCGACCCGCGCCGCGTGGCGCAGATGGTCGAGATCCTCCGCGGGCATCGCATCGAGGTCTCCCGTCTGACCGCGCCCGCGACGGTCCAGGAAGGCTCATTCGCGAAAGGCGACTATCTCGTCCGCCTCGACCAGCCCTACCGCAACTACGCCGTCGACCTCCTCGAGCCGCAGAAGTTCCCGACGGATTCGCCGTATCAGCCGTACGACGACATCTCGTGGGCGCTTCCGGTCCACTACGGCCTCGAGGCGAAGCGAATCGACGACGCGAAGATCGTCTCGGCCGCCGCGGCGCCGTTGACGGCGGCGCCGTCCGTGGCCGGCCGCGTCGCCGGCCCGGGCCCGGTCTACCTTCTGAAGGACACGGGCCAGGAGGCGCTGCTCGCGGCGCGCTTCCGCCTCGCGAAGTTCGACGTGTCGATCGCGGAGAAGCCCTTCACCGCGGGCGGCGCCCAGTACCCGGCGGGCTCGTGGATCCTTCCCGCCCAGGCCGGCCTGGCGGCGGCGCTTTCGGACGTCGCCAAGGAGCTCGGCCTCGACTTCGAGAGCGCCGCGGCGGCGCCGCCGGTCGCGGCCCACGCGTCGCCGATTCCGCGGATCGCCCTCTGGCACCTCTGGTCGGACACGCAGGCCACCGGTTGGCTGCGCCTGGCGCTCGACCGGGAGAAAGTCCCGTACGCCTACATCCGCGACGAAGACGTTCGCGCCGGGCACCTCCGCGAGAAGTACGACATCCTGCTCTACGGTGACAACGAGGAAAGCTGGAAGGCGCAGGTCCAGGGGATCGACACGAAATGGGGACCGATGCCGTACACGAAAACGGCGCAGTTCCCGAGCCACGGCGTCCCCGACGCTTCGGAGGACATCAGCGGCGGCATCGGCTGGGGCGGCATGGCGAAGCTGCAGGAGTTCCTCGACGCGGGCGGCCTGATGATCACGCTCGGCAACGGATCGGCGCTGCCCCTCGAGGGCGGTCTCGTGCGCGGCGTGTCGACGCGCGGCGGCTCCGCGTGGACGCCGGGCGTCTCGCTCAAGGTGAAGTTCGAGCGGCCCGACCATCCGCTCGCTTACGGTTATCCGGTCGAAACGACCGCGTTCCGGACCGACCTGTCGACCTACTCCGTCCGGCCCGCCCTGCGGCGCTTCGTCGTCCTGCAGTGGGGGACGCGGCCGACCAAGGAGGAGCGCGAGTTCCGCGAAGGATCCGACAAGAGCGACGCGTCGTCCGGCAAGGGGAGCGAGAGCAAGGGCGACGGCTCGATGGTGGTGTCGGGAGGCGCCCGGAAGCTCGAGAACCTCGAGGGCTACCCGGCGATCCTCGAGGTGCCGTCGGGCAAGGGCCGCGTCATCGCCTTCAATTTCAGCCCGATGCACCGGGATCTGAACCACTCGGACTACCGGTTCCTGTGGAACGGGATCCTGAACTGGAGCGGCCTGCCGCCGAGCGTGCCGTAGGGGCGGCCCTTGCGGCCGCCCGGGCGGGGCAAGCCCCGCCCCTACCGTCGGCGATTCCGCCGGCTCCGCCAGGCGATGGCGACGCGCGCCAGCAGCAGCACGGCGAGGATCGCCGCGAAGATCGCCGGCTCGGTCACGTCCTTCTTGACGCGCCACCAGAAGTGGATGGCCGCGAGCGCCGCGGCCGGGTAGACGAGGCGGTGAAGCCGCTTCCAGGCCGGGAAGCCGAGGCGGCGCACCGAAGCGGCCGTCGACGTCAGCGCGAGCGGCGTCAGGAGGACGAGCGCGGCGGCGCCGACGTAGATGAACGGGCGCTGCGTGACGTCCTTGAAGATCGCCGCGCCGCGCAGGTTCTGATCGAGGACGGCGTACGTCGCGAAGTGAAGCGCCGCGTAGAAGAACGCGAAGAGACCGAGCATCCTTCGCAGCCCCACGGCCCACGTCCAACCGAGGATCTCGCGCGCCGGGGTGCACGCGAGCGACGCGAGGAGCAGCGCGAAGGCCGTCAGCCCGAGCCGGTTGAGCGCTTCGGCGATGGGGTTGGCTCCGAGCGCGCCGCGGGCGGCGAGCAACAGGATCGCGGCGAGCGGGGCGAGCGCGCCCGTGAACACGGCGGGCTTCAGCCACGGGCGCCGCGCGGGGACCCTTCGGGCGGCCGCGACGCTGCTCAGAAGTTCCGCCGGAGGTCCATGCCGGCGTAGAGGCCCGCGACCTGCTCGGCATAGCCGTTGAAGGGGAGCGTGGGGCGGCGCTCGAGCTCGCCGATGCGCCGCTCCGTCGCCTGGCTCCAGCGCGGGTGGTCGACTTGCGGGTTCACGTTGGCGTAGAAGCCGTACTCGTCGGGCGCGGCCTCGTTCCACACGGTGCGCGGCTGCTCGCGCGTGAGCGTGACGCGCACGATCGACTTGATGCCCTTGAAGCCGTACTTCCACGGCACGACGAGGCGCAGCGGCGCGCCGTTCGGGTTCGGGAGCGGCCGCCCGTAGAGACCCGCGGCCAGGATCGTCAGCGGGTGGAGCGCTTCGTCCAGGCGCAGCCCCTCGACGTACGGCCAGTCGAGAACGTGGCGCCGCTGGCCGGGCATCTGCTCGGGATCGAGCAGCGTCGTGAAGGCGACGAAGCGCGCGTCCGAGGTCGGCTCGGCGCGGCGGATCAGGTCGCCGAGCGGGAAGCCGTCCCAGGGAATGACCATCGACCAGGCTTCGACGCAGCGCATCCGGTAGACGCGCTCCTCCAGCGGAAAGGTCTTCAGCAGCGCGTCGAGATCGAGCGTCTGCGGCCGGCGCACTTCGCCGTCGACCGTGACGGTCCACGGCCGCGTCCGGAGCGAGCCCGAGAGGCGCGACGCCGCGTCCTTGTCGATGCCGAACTCGTAGAAGTTGTTGTACGTCGTGATGGCGCCGTACGGCGTGCGGGGCTCGGCCGTGCCGAACGGCCCGGGGCGGACGCCGGGAAGCCCGTCGGCGACCGCGTCCGGTCCTCCGGCGATGCTCCGTCCCCGAGCCCCGCCCACGAGCCAGAGGAGGCCGCCGCCCACGCCCGCGGCCGTGGCCGCGAAGGCGGCCGCGTTCCTGATCCACCGGCGGCGGTCGACATAGGCCGACTCCGGCGTGATCTCCGAAGCGGGCGGCGGCGAACCGGTCGGCTTCACGACGACTCCTTCGATGGCGGCGAACAGTCGAAGGATACGCGGCATTCCGGCCCGGACGGCGCCGGGGGCGGCCCGGCATGCTCCGGCGCCCGCGTTCCGTTAGAGTGCCCCGGGGAGGCTCGTCATGAGAAAGCGTCTCGTCCTCGGCGCCCTGGTCCTCGCCGCCGCCGCGCCCGCCTTCGGCGCGGAGATCCACGGCACCGTCAGCGAGAACGGCAAGCCGCTGCCCGAAGGCGTCGCGCTCGCGCTCGACTGCGCCGGGGGTTCCGGGAAAACCACGACCGACAATTTCGGGTCCTACAGCCTGAAGGTGGCGGCGACGGGGGAGTGCAGGCTCTCGGTCGCGTACAAGGGAGCTTCCGGCGCGACGACGGTGACCGTGTTCGACAAGCCGAGCCGCTACGACTTCGCCGTCGCGGCCGAGGGCGGCAAGCTCGTTCTGACGAGGAAGTGATGGCGGAGGCTCCGGCGCCCCGTCCGCCCCGGGACGGCTGGGACAAGGCGGCGATCGTCCTGCAGCCGGTCGGCGGTCTGCTCACGGCGATCGCGGTCGCGGTGCTCGGCTTCTGGACGTCGAGCTGGCTCCGGGACCGCGAGGCGCGCGAGGCCCAGCTGCGCGAGCGGATGCAGACGAGCGAGACGAACGCCCGGCTCTACTCGGAGCTGACGAGCAAGCGCGAGGAGTCCGAGAGCGCCCTGCGCAAGGACATGTTCACGTCGATCATCAACTCGTTTCTCGGGGGAGGCGCGGGCAACCTGGAGCAGAAGGTCCTCAACCTCGAGCTCCTCGTCTACAACTTCCACGAGTCGCTGAACCTGAAGCCTCTCTTCCTGCACCTGGCCCGGCAGGTGCGTGAGAGCCCGCAGCGCCAGGAGTACCTGGCCCGCCTGAACCGGGTTGCCGAGGAAGTGTCGAAGAAGCAGATGCTCGTCATCGAGGAGGGCGGCGCGGCCTTCGACGCGGCGGTCGACGGCAAGGAGCTCGCCCTCATCGGGCCGGACGGCGCTTCGCGCGTCCCGTATCTTTCGCGCGACCTGGTCGTCGACGGCCTGGCGCGCAACTTCAAGCTCGAGGTGCTCGACTTCGACAAGACCAACGAGCAGGTCGAGCTCCGCGTCACCGTGCGCACGGCCGAGCCCTCGGGCACCGAGACGATTTCGACCGAGTTCTGGCTCGGCCACTTCGACTTCCCGATGATCGACAACACGCGCCTGCCGCACGACCAGCGCCTCGCGGTGGTCTTGAACGCGCTCGACCCGGCGACCTCGCGGGCCGACCTCACGCTGGCGTACTTCCCCGGCAAGTACGCGGGGCTGCGCGAGAAGCCTTACTACGACGAGGTCCTGGCGAAGCTCCTCGCCGCCGGCGCGGCGCCGCCGACGCCCGCGACGAAACGCTGACCCGCTGACCCCCTCCCACTCCCCGTGGAAGCGGGAGAGGGAGATTCTCAGAGCGTCCGGCGCCTCAGGCGCGGGGAAACGTCGTGATCCAGAGGATCGCGACGGCCAGCATCACGAAGGCGACGGCGACGAGGCCGACGCGGGCGGCATGGATCCTGAAGCGCTGGCTCAAGGCCGTCAGCAGCAGGACCGTGGCGAGCACGACGGTGATCCGCACGTAGTCGTCGCCGGTCTCGCGGCTCCTGACGCCGCGCTCGTACTGTTCCCGCGCGCTCTGGCCGAGCTCGCGCGCCTTCGCGAGGCGCTCGCTCTTGAACTCGGGCATGAACGCGGGCCCGAAGGGCGCGTTCGCGTTGTGCAGGGGATCGGTCTTGACCCAGGCCTGAAAGGCGACCTCGTACTCCGGCCGGAATCGCCGCTCGAGCAGCGCCGCGTAGTCGCGGTCGCCGGCGCGCGTCGCCTGCACCCAGGAAAGGAGCGCCATGACGTCGTAGAGGTGATCCTGACCGGCGAGCGTCTTCTGTTCCTGCGCCTCTTCCGTGAGTTGTGACGAGCGGGCGTACGCGGCCGCGCTCGCGGCGTCCCACCGGGCCGCCTGATAGCCGCTCCAGGCCGTCAGGACGGCGACGGCGGCGAGCACGATCGCCTCGACCAGCTCGAGCCACTCCGCGCGGCCGTGCGGGCCGCCATGGTGGCCGCTCTCGTGGATCCGGTGCGCGAACTCGACGTTCGACGTGGTCTCGGGCATCGACTCCTCCGCTCGAAACTGCGGGGGAGGATATCGCGCCCCGCTACGGGACGATGTGGATCACGCCGAGCATGCCCTCGTGCTGGTTCGCGTTTCCGCAAGACGTGTTCTTGCAGGCGAAGCCGACGTTGGCGGGGCCGGAGGTCGGAATCGTGAGCGTGTAGGTGACGGACTGGCCCTGGGTGAGGACGGTGTCGGGGATGCCGAGACCGACGAGACCCGCGTTCAACTCGTGGGGCTGTGTCTGGTCGCCGCCGGACGAATCGACGTTGCGGATCGTGAGCTGGTACGTGCACCCCTCGTGGAGCGTGATGCCGTTGCGGCCGAGCCCCATCGGGTCGGGATTCTCGACCTGGTAGGCGCAGGTGCCTTGCTGGCAGGGAACGTCGACGGAGCACCAGTCCCATTGCCACGACAGCACGCGCAGCCCCAGTTGGGTCGGGCCGGACGGCGTCGCGGTCGGTGTCACCGTGGGCGCCACCGTTGCCGCTCCTGTCGGCGTCCGCGTCGGCGTCGGTGTTCGCGTTCGCGTCGGCTGTCCGGGAATCGCCGTGGCGGTCGGCGCCGCCGGAGTCGGCGTCGGCAGGATCGGGAATGTCTCGGTGTCCCAGTTCCCGCACGGCGAGTCGTCGGTCTTCTCGTAGACCTGGACCTGGCCCGTCGTCACGTCGCGGACGGTCATCGTGTAGTGGAGGCTCGTCATCGCGCTCCAGAAGATCCAGTAGTGGCCGAACGTCGTCGCCTCGAGGACCTTGAGCGTCACCTCCGGGTTGCCCGGATCGTGCGTGATTCCCGGAAAGCTGAACCAGCCGAAGCGGTCGGTCACCGCGACGGCCTGGGCCGGCGAATCGGCGCCGGTGTTGGGGTCTTTCGCGTCGATCGAGATCTCGAAGGGGTGGACGCCGAGCAGCCGCAGCGTCGTGCTCGACGAGACGGTCACGGCCGTTGCGGTCGAGGTGTCCTGCGAGGTCAGGCGGACGGTGTAGGGCCCGGCGGCGCTCCAGACGTGCGACGGAGCCGCGGTCGCCGCCGAGGAGCCGTCGCCGAAGTCCCAGAGCCACGAGGTCGCGGCCGCGGGCGACGTGTCGCGCAGGACCACGGTCTGACCGGCCACCGGATTGGGCGGGTCGATTTCGAACGTCACCGTCGGCGCGGCGCCCGCGCGGGCGAGCCAGAGGCTCGCGGCGGCGAGGGCGGCGACGGCGAGCGCGCGGTGCAGGGTCCTTTTCATTCGGCTCATCTCAAAAGGCGGGGGCGGCCCCGTGGCCGCCCCCGTGCCGGATCTTTCTCAGCAGCTTCCGGGAGGAGCGCCCAGGAAGCCGAGGTCCATCGTCGGAAAGTTGTCCTTGTTCGGGAAGACCGATCCCATGTCGCCGTCGGCCACGCCGAACCACTTCGCGAGGGTGCCGCCGTACTGGTCCGCGCCCGTGGTCGGGATCCAGCGGCCGCGGCCGTTGGAGGCGCTGTTGGTCGTGTCGTCGGGCCCGCCCATCTGCAGCGCCGGGAAGATCGACCCGGTCGATCCGTTCGGCGTCCCGTAGAAGTTGCCGCCGCCGACGGCGTCGCCCATGACGAGCTGGTGGCTGCCCCAGCCGTGGTCGGTGCCGGCGTCGTTCCCCGTGCCCGACTCCTGGAGCGTGCGCGAGAAATCCGAGAGGGTGAAGGTCGTGATCTTGTCCTGCAGGCCGAGCTCGATCGTCGCCTGGTAGAAGGACGCGAGCGCCTGCGACAGGTCGAGGAAGTTGTTGCCCTGGTCGTTCGTCTGGTTCTGGTGCGTGTCGTAGCCGCCCTGCGAGACGAAAAAGATCTGGCGCGACAGCGACAGCCCCGGCGCGGTCTGGATGAGCTTGATGACCTTGGCGACCTGCTTGAGCTGGTTGCCGAGACCCGTGGTCGGGAAGATGGTGTTGACGGTCGGGTCCGTGGAGAAGTCGGCGCTGATGTCGACGGCCTGCTGCGTCGTGGCGCTCGCCGCCGAGATCATGGTCGCGGTGTTGTCGATCGTGCGCAGGTAGTCCATCGAGCTGCGGCGCGCAGCGTCGGTGGCCGACCCGCTGAAGCCGTTCAACACGAGCACGCTCGTCAGCGATCCGGTCCCGATCGACAACGGACGCTTCAGTCCGATGGCGAAGGTCGACGAGCCCGAAATCGACGTGACCGTCGGGAAGCCGCCGCCCGCCGCGTTGCAGGTGGCGACGGCGTCGGCCGCGCGGCCACCCCAGCCCGTCGAGATCTTGATGTCCGAGCGCCCGGACTCCCACGCCTGAACCTGGTCGGAGTGCGAGAAGAGGGCGTAGGGCTTGGGAACGCTGTTGCCCATGTACTGCGCCTGGGACATCGGCGCCACGAGCGGTCCGACGTTGCTGACGACGGCGAGCTTGGAGGCGTTGTAGAGGCTCACCGGCCCGGGGTAGACGGGGCCCGCGTTGGGCGTCTGGTAGTCGCCCATGTTCGGGTGGAAGCCGAACGTGCGGCCCGGCAGGCTCGCCGGCGAGGCGCCGAGCGGCAGGATGCTGCCCTGCGGGATCGCGATCGTGGGCCGCTGCGACTGGTACGACGAGTAGTTCCCGTCGGTCGGGATGACCATGTTGTTCGAGTCGCTGCCGCCGTTGAGGTAGATGCAGACGAGCGCGCGGTAGTTGCCCGTCACGCTGTTCGGCGTGGCGAGCAGGTTGACGAGCCCGAACTTGCGAATGGTTCCCTGGAGCGCCGAGGCGCCGAGGGCCGCGCAGGTCGTGCGGACGAGGAAGTCCCTTCTCGAGTGCGACATGGCGTTACCTCTGCACCTGGTACTGCGACGAGGTCGCGACCAGATAAAGCGCCTGGCGGGCGCGTCTCAACGTGTCGGTGGACGGGGTGACGGCTTCGACCGCCCCGATGATCGAGGTGCGCATGTCATCGGACATCGTCCCGTGCAGGAGAAGCCGGTTGAGCTTGTCCACCAGGTTGGGCGAGCTCGGCGCGAGCTGCTGGAGCTCGGTCAGGTCGATCGACGTGCCGTTCGGCGTGTAGCAGGACGTCGTGCTGCAGTTGATCGCGATGCTCGAGTAGACGATCGTGTTCATGAAGTTCGCGCGCTTCAACGACGTCGAGGCGTCCATGATGCCGAACTCGGGGCCGAACAGGCCGGCCGTCGCGGGCGGCGCATAGTAGTCCTGCGGGAAGTAGCTGAAGACCGTCGACGGCTTCCAGATCTCCTGTCCCTGGTCGCGGGAGCAGTTGCCGCACGTCGAGAGGGCGCCGTCGGACTGAAGGCTCCGGTTGGCCGATTGCGCGTTGAAGGCCCGCAGGACCCCGAGCATGAACTCGGCGGGCTCCTTCAGCTTTCCGTAGTTCACGTCCGCCGGGGCGTTGCGGGCCTCGGGGTCGAGGAGGATCGCCTTCACGACCGCCCACAGGCTGCCGCGGACGCCCGAGCCGTTGTCGTTGAAGAAGCCCGCGACCCGCTCGACGTACGCGGGCGACGGGTTCGACGTGACGAGGTTGTGGATGAGCTCGCGCGACAGGTACGGTCCGACGTTCGGGTGATTGAACAGCGCGTCGAGGGCCATCGAGAGATCGGTCGCCGCGGGCTGCCCCGAGGGGATGGCCGTCGGCGCGCCGTCGCCGTTCAGGTTCGGCAGGAACCCGAGGAAGAGGTTCTTGGCGCTGGTGTCGTGGCGGTCCTCCTGGTTCGAGCCGTTCTTGTGGATCGGCATCGGGTTCAGGTAGTCGCCCGTCGTGTCGGTGTCGCCGGCGAGGGTGACCGAGACGCTCGGGATGTACCAGCCGGTGAACACGAGCTTCATGTTGTCGATGACCGACTGGTCGTAGCTCGGCAGCGGCAAACCGCTGACGCCGTCGTTCTGCGTCGAGCCGTCCTGGTTCAGCAGGTCCGTTCCGATCGAGAACAGCTGCATGACTTCGCGGGCGTAGTTCTCGTTCGGGTTGGTCCGGGTCGACGTGTCCATGTTGAGGAACTCGCCCATGGCCGGGTTGAGGGTCAGGTCCTCGAGGACGTCACGGTAGTTGCCGAAGGCATCCGTGTTGAGCAGGTTCAGGTACGGAATGACCTGGCTCGGGCGCGTGATCGTGTTGGTCGACACCACGTCGATCTTGTGGAGGGCGAAGAAGACGCGCTGGCGGAGCTGGTCCGGGCCGTAGAGCGCGCTCTTGAAGAAGGCCGTGTAGAGCGGGTAGGTCGAGTAGTTGTCGCGGCGGCAGTTCGGCGGCGTCGCGGCCGTGCCGTCGCCGCAGGCGTCGGGCGTGCTGTCGGGAACCAGGGCCTGGGCCGGGATGAGCGACGGCGTCGCGCTGTACTGCGACGCGAGCCACGGGAGGTAGCCCTGGCCGAGAACGTTGGCGATTTCCGAGTCCTTCGGTCCCCAGCTCGCCTGTTCGAGGAGGCGCGTGGCTTCCGCGCGATGGAACATCTTCGCGAGGAAAACGGCCATCTGGCCGCGGGTGACCGGGTTGCTCGGGCAGAAGAGCGGGCCGCCACAGCCGGTGGTGACGTAGAGCCGCGCGAGCTCCTCGACCCAGGGGGCGAAGGGGTTCGACGTGGGCACGTCGGAGAAGACGCCGGTGGCCGCCGGCGGGGCGTAGCCGTTGCCGTGGTAGATCTTCAGGAGGAAGGCGGACATCTGTCCGCGGGTGACCGAGGAGCCCGGGCAGTAGTTCGGCGGGGTTCCGGACTGGCAGCCGCCGGTGATGCCTTCGGCGTAGAGCTGCTCGATCCAGTCGGCCGCGAAGTCGCCCTGGTGAACGTCGCCGAAGATGGTGCCGGTCGCCGGCGGCGGCACGTAGGCGGAGCCGTGCTCGGCGCGCAGCAGGAACACCGCCATCTGGGCGCGCGTGACCGCGGAGGTCGGGCAGTAGTTGCCGGCCCCGCAGCCCGCGGTGATGCCGTCGCGGATGATCGTTTCCACGGGCGCGTGGTAGGGGCTCGCCTGCGAGATGTCGGCGAAGTCGGAGAACCAGCCCTTGGGCAGGACGGCCGCGGGGCCGCCGTTGTCGACCACGATGTCGTAGAGGGTGCCCGCGGTCAGCCCGGGGCTCGTCGCCTGGATGAGCGTCGAGGTCTTGACGATCGCGCCGACGCCCATGCCTCCGATCGTGACGGTCGCGCCCGGCGAGAACTGGTTGCCGACGAGGTTGACCGGCGTGCCGCCGGACGCCGGTCCCGAGGTTGCCGACACGTACGCGAGCTGGAAGGGCGTCGCGCTCGTGCCGGCGAGGGTGATACCCGCGGACGCGAGTCCGAGGGTCGCGAGAACCGTCGCGCGGCGCGCGGCGCCTCTCGCGAAAGAAAGAGACCGCCGGGCAAAGGGTCGTTCTCTCATCGGCCTTGGTCCTTTCTGACAGCCGTCCTGAAGGGATTGAATTTTTCCGGTGCCGGGAATTGTAGAAGCCGGCCGTCGAGGCCGGTGGTGATGCCGGTCACAGTGAGTCGCGAACACGACAAAGTATCGGGGAGATTACGGCCCCCGGAGCCGCCGCGCGACTGATCTCGCGGTCCAAAGACGGACAGGAGGTCGGCGCGCGCGAGCGCTGGCCGTCCGTTCAGGTTACGGGAAGGCGGGGGCCGCCTCATAATCGTTTCGGACGAGCCACTGATGAAATCGTTGACACGCGCCGCGAAGATTTTCTCGGCGGCGGCCGCGCTCACCCTCGCGGCGGCCCGTGCCGGAGGCCAGCCGATGGCGCCGCGGCTCGAGGCCGGACTCCCGGGACCGACGCTGACGCTGCCCACGAACTGGTGGAACACCGACGTCTCCGCGGCGCCGGTCGACGGCGGTTCGGCCGCCTTCATCGCGTACATCGACAACGGCAGCCCCCGCCCGCTCCACCCGGATTTCGGCGGCACGCAGGACGACGGCATCTCGATCTACGGCTTTCCGTACGTCGTCGTCGACGCGAGCCAGCCGAAGAAGACGGTCCAGTTCGACCAGGCCGACGAAAGCGACGGCGTCGACCACTCGACCGAGACGTCGTATCCGTTCTATCCGATCCCGGACGCCGCGATCACGCAGCCGCACTGGATCGAGGGCGGCGATCCCGGGAACATCGACGACACGGGCTCGATCGACCGCCACCTGCTGATCGTCGACCGCGACAACCGTTACCTCTACGAGCTCTACAACGTCTGGTGGGACGGGTCGCAGTGGACCGCCTACTCGGGCGCGTTTTTCGACCTGAAGACCAACGACCGCCGTCCCGACGGCTGGACGTCGGCCGACGCCGGGGGGCTCGCGATCCTGCCCGGCCTCGTGCGCTACGACGAGGTGTTCGGGCCCGACGAGATCCGGCACGCGTTCCGATTCACCGTCCGCCACACGCACGGCTACTCCTACCCGGGCTCGCACCTCGCCGGTCCGCAGATCGACGGGGCCCCGCCGATGGGAATGCGGATGCGCCTGAAGGCCTCGAAGGACATCTCCGGGTTCAGCCCCGAGATCCAGAAGATCTTCCGCGCGATGAAGCGCTACGGCCTGATCGTCGCCGACAACGGCAGCGACATGTACATCAGCGGGACGTGGGACGTCCGCTGGGACAACGACGTCCTGAACCCGGCCTTCGGGGCGCTGACGGCGGACGACTTCGAGGTCATCCAGCTCGGATGGCAGCCGCCGCTCGCGCCGGCCCTCGCCGTCGACGCGCGGACGGGCGGCACGTCGAACCAGAACGGCGTTCTCGAGCCCGGCGAGACCGCCGTGGTCGAGCCGTCCTGGGAGAATCCGCCGTCGGGATCGGCGACGCTCGCCGGGACGGCGTCGGCCTACGGCGGGCCGGCGGGCGCTGCCTACACGATGGCCGACGCGTCGGCGGCGTACGGCGCGCCGGCCTACGGAGCGCCCGCGAGCTGCTTCGACGCGACGGCAAACTGCTACGCGCTGACTCTGTCGAACCCGGCCGCGCGGCCGGCGCCTCACTGGGACGCCGTCTTCACCGAAACGGTCGGCGGCACTGCGGCGAGGACCTGGACGCTTCACGTGGGCGCGAGCTTTTCCGACGTGCCGGTGACCGACCCGTACTACGCGAAGATCGAAACCCTGTTCCACAACGGCGTCACGGCGGGATGCAACGGCGGCGAGTACTGTCCGGGCGACCCGGTGACGCGAGCGCAGATGGCCGTCTTCCTCCTGAAGGGGAAGCTCTGGGCCGGCTACGTGCCGCCACCCGGGACCGGCACGCGCTTCTCCGACGTTCCGCCGGGCGCCTTTGCGCTCGACTGGATCGAGGACCTCGCGGACTCCGGGATCACGGCCGGCTGCGACGTGAACCGCTATTGCCCGGACCACCCGGTGACGCGGGCCCAGATGGCGGTGTTCCTGTTGAAGGCCGAGCACGGGAGCGCCTACGCGCCGCCGGCGGCGATGGGCGTCTTCGCCGACGTGCCCGCCTCGGACAATTTTGCGCCGTGGATCGAGGAGCTCGCGGCCGAAGGGATCACCGCGGGCTGCGGGGGCGGCAACTACTGTCCCGACAGCCCGAACACGCGGGCGCAGATGGCCGCGTTTCTCGACGCGACGTTCGGTCTCAGCCTCTACGGACCGTAGTCGCGGCCGACCGGCGCCGGCCGCGCCAGTACACCGCCACGCCGGCGGCGAGCATCACGAGGGTCAGCCCGACGACCTTGACGACGGCGAGCGCCTTGTTCGGATCCTCCTCGGCGGGAAAGAGGGCGAGGACGATGGACGCGATCGTGGTCAACAGACCCAGGACCCCGAGGAGAGCCACGGCGCGGCTGCCGCCCGGGATCCAGAAGCCGGGCACCTTCGCTTCGGCGCGCAGCTTGATCGCGGCGGCGAAGAGATAAAGAAACGGGATGAAGTACCAGATGATCGTCATGCTCACGAGGGCGTCGTACGCGCCGCGCACGGACGTGCCGGCTTGCCCGAGAAAGATGAAGACGGCGGTGATGAGCGCCTGCGCGAGGAGCGCCACCCAGGGCGTTCCCCATTTCGGGTGCAGGCGGGCGAGCCCCGACGGCAGGTAGCTGTCGAGGCCGGCGACGAACGGGATCCGAGCGACCGACGCGAGCCAGGCGCCGACGCTGCCGAGGGCGGTGACGGTGATGAGCGCCGCCGCCAGCGGCGAGATGCCCGACAGTCCGATGCGCGTTTCCGCGCTCTGGATGGCCTGCATGATGCCCTGGAGGCCCGTGATCCGGCTCGCCGGGAGCGCGACGAGCACGCTGATCGTTCCCGCGAGGTAGATCGCGAGGATGATGGGGAGCGACACCAGGATCGCGCGCGGCACCGTCTTCCCCGCGTCGTGGATCTCGTCTCCGAGAAACGACGCCGACTCGAGGCCGGTCATGGCGAAGGCGATCGTGGACCAGAAGATGATGTCCTTCAGGTGCGTCCCGGGCAGCAGGGCGGCGCCCGTCAGGCGCGTCGCCGAGCCGAACTTCAGCCACGCGGCCGCCCCGAGGAAGACGAGGATCGCCGTCGCGAGCCACCGGGCGATCGCCCCCACGTTCGAGAGCCACTTCCCGATCTCGACGCCGACGACGTTGACGGCCGTCCCGAAGGCGAGGCCGAGGAGCGAGGCGCCGATGAAGTACGGGGCGCTCGTCGAGTAGGCCGTCCAGCGCGCGCCGCCCGCGAAGAGGGCGTTGCCGGCCGCGAAGTAGAGGACGGCCGGGAAGTACGGCAGGTTCGACATCCAGTACGACCAGCCCGTCAGGAATCCGGCGAAGTCGCCGAACGCGACCTTCGACCAGACGTAGACGCCGCCCTCCTCCGGATGGCGCGACGAGAGCGCGATCACACACACGCCGAGCGGCGCGCCCATCGCGAAGAAGCCGATGATCCAGACGGTGAGGGAGGAAGCGCCGCCCGCCGCGGCCGTCGCGACCCACTGGAGGTTCGTGCCGGCGGTGATGATGAAGAAGAGCACGTCCCGGAACCCCATCGCTCGATGGAGACCGGCCGGGTGCGAGCCCGTCGGGCAGCGTTCGTCGAAGGTGGAGTCTGCGATGGCGGGGATCGTAAACCGTGAACCGCGAACCGTGAACCGAAAAACGCCGTCTCGCCGGCTCCCGGCTCACGCCCGCAGCGCGCGCGTCAGCAGCTCGTGGAAGTGGTGGAGGCCGTTCTCGCGGAGCACCGAGTACCGGCCCCGGTCGTAGGTGCGGGAGCGCAGGCCCTTCTGGACGGCCTCGCAGATCGCGATGTCCTCCTGCTGCACCTGGTCGCTGAACGCGAACGAGCGCGCGAACTCCTCGGCGACCCCCGGGCTGTTCGGCTCGAGGACGTACCACTCGAAGCGGGTCAGTGTCCGGTCGGGTCCGAGCGGCAGGATGATGTTCGTCTGCAGGTTGTCGGGATAGAGGTTCAGCATCAGGTTCGGGAAGACCCAGTAATAGAGCGCCTCGGCCTGCGCGCCCTCGGGGAGGTTGCGCCGGTAGAGCGAGTCTTCGTTCTTCGACCGGATCGGCGCGTGCTGCTTGGAGTGGTACGACGCCGTCTCGACCTTGTAGGCGCGGTAGTCGAGCTCCTTGAAGAGCTCGGGGTGCACGATCGGGATGTGGTAGCCCTCGAGGTAGTTGTCGACGTAGACCTTCCAGTTGCAGGCGACCTCGTAGTCGATCTTCTTGAAGAGGCTCATGTGCTCGAGCGGCAGGTGCGCCGTCTCCGCGGGGATCGAGCCGAGGACCTCGGTCAGGGGAGGCGCGCTCGCGTCGAGGCAGACGAAGAGAAACGGTCCCCACGCCTCGACCCGGACGGCGGGAAGCCTCTGGGCGTCCTTCTCGAAGCACTGCACGCCGTCCCACTCGGGGGTCGACTGAAGCCGTCCGTCGAGCGAATAGGTCCAGCCGTGATACCCGCACATCAGCGCCTTGCGGTGGCCGGCGCCGCGGGCGACGGGCCCGGCGCGGTGGCGGCAGACGTTCGAAAAAGCCCGGATCTGGCCGTCCTCCGCTCGCGTGACCACGAGGGGCTCGGAGGCGACCGTGCACGTGAAGTAGTCGCCGGGCAGGCGGACCTGCTCGCTGTGGCCGACGAGCTGCCAGGTCTTCCCGAAGACGCGGTCCTGCTCGCGCTCGAGGATGGCGGGGTCGCGGTACCACGTCGACGGGATCGTCGCCGCCGAGGCGAGGTCCGCGTCGAAGCGGAACGTGCCGGGATCCGGCGTCACGCGCGGCGCTCCTTCGGGCGGGCGGTCCGCGGCCGGGCCGGCGTTCGCGAAGCGATGGCGCCCGCGAGGAGGTCCAGGAACTGCTCGATGCGCGCGGCCGTCTTCTCGGCGCGGTTGCCCTGCCGCGAGAAGAGACCGGGGTCCAGCTCCTCGGTCAGGAGGGCGTCCTGGAAGCGCTCGACCGTCCACTCCATGATCGAGACGATCATGGTTTCGTCGACGTCCGACCGCACCTCGCCGCGCTCGACGCCGAGCCGGACGAAAGCGCCGGTGCCGTACGGATCGCGGTCGCGCAGGAAACGGTTGATCTCCTGGCGGAGCTTCAGGTCCGTGCCGTAGTTGCCGAGGAGCGCGATCCGGTAGGGGATCCAGTTCTCGCGGAGGAGGCGGTCGGTCCGCTCCAGCCAGTAGCGCAGGATCGCGAAGAAGCCGCGCGCCACGACCTCCGGCGGCGCCTCGAGCCAGGCCGGAAAGGAGGTCACCGCCTTCTTGTAGCCGGCGAGGAAGAGCCCCTCCTTGCTGCCGAAGTGCTGGAACACGGAGCCCTTGGCGATCGACAGCTCCGTGGCCACGTCCTCGATGCGCGTGGCGTGGTAACCGCGCTCGGCGAACTGGCGCATGGAGGTGTCGAGAATGCGGGCGCGCTTGGCCTCGGCCCGCGGCTGGGGCGCGGGCAGGCGCGCGGGGACGGTACGTTCGTCTGTGGTTCTCATGACTATAGGTCAGCTTACAAAACTGTCACGGCCGAATCAACCTGTGCTAGCTTAAAAATACGAGCAGCAGCCGGCAATGACTGCGGATCAGAAGACCCGTCGGTCGTACGACGCGGTGGTCGTGGGCGCGGGCCACAACGGCCTGACGGCGGCGGCGTACCTCGCCCGCGCGGGACTCTCGACCCTGGTGCTCGAGCGGCGTGCGATCGTCGGCGGCGCGTGCGTCACCGAGGAGATCGCGCCGGGCTGCCGGGCGTCGACGACGTCGTACATCGCGAGCATGCTCCGGCCCGAGGTCATCGCCGACCTCGACCTGCCGCGGCACGGGCTCCGCATGGTCCCGTGCGATCCCGCGCTGCTCGTGCCGTTTCCGGACGGGACGGCGGTGGCGTGGTGGTCAGAGCGCGAGAAGACGGTGCGCGAGATCGCGAAGCTGTCGGAGGCCGACGCGAAGACCTTCGTGCGCGTCGACGACGAGCTCAAGAAGCTCGCCCGCTATCTCCAGCCGTTCTTCCTCGAGCCGCCGCCCGACGTCGGCGTCCGCGGGCTCCCCGGCCTTCTCGAGGCGCTCCGCGTCGGCAAGCGCTTCCGCGGCATCAGCGGCGCCGAGATCGGCCGCATGGTGTCGTTCCTGACGGGGAGCCTCGGCGACTTCCTCGACCGCAACTACGAGTCCGAGAAGGTCAAGACGCTCTTCCTCGCCAACAACGTCTACGGCAAGCACGGCGGCCCGTACGCGCCCGGCACCGCGCTCGGACTGCTCTTCCACCTGCTCTCGGGCGGCGAGCACGAGCTCCAGGGCTTCTACGGACACGTCCTCGGCGGGATGGGCGCGATCACGCAGGCCATGGAGGCGGCGGCCCGCGGCTTCGGCGCCGACGTGCGCACCGCGGCGCCGGTCGCGCGGATCCAGGTGTCCGGCGGCCGGGCGCGCGGCGTCGTGCTCGAGGACGGCACCGAGATCGCCGCGAAGGTCGTCGTGTCGAACGCGGACCCGAAGCGCACCTTTCTCGGGCTCGTCGAGGAGCGGGAGCTGCCCGAGGAGTTCCGGCGCGCCGTGGCCGGGATCAAGATGGAGGGCCCCTGCGCCAAGGTCAACTTCGTCCTTTCCGAGGAGCCGCGCGTCGAGGCGATGCCTCCCGGGTTCCGCCGGTCCGAGCGCGCCCTCTTCACCCTCGTGCCGTCGCTCGAGTTCGCCGAGCGCTGCTACGGGATCGCGCGGACGGGTGAGCTTCCCGAGGAGCTCTGGGTCGACTGCGTCGTGGCGTCGAACGTGGATCCGTCGCTCGCTCCCGAGGGCCGCCACGTCATGACGTGCTTCGTGCAGTACGTGCCGTACCGGTTGAACGACGGCACGTGGGACGAGAAGCGCGAGCTCCTCGGCGACCGCGTCGTCCGGAAGATCGCCGAGTACGCGCCGAACGTGCCGGGCTCGGTCCTCGCGCGGCAGGTCCTGACGCCGCTCGACCTCGAGCGCACCTACGGCCTGACCGAGGGCAACATTTTCCACGGCGACCTCTCCCTGGAGCAGCTCTTCTTCCTGCGGCCGGTGGCGGGCTTTGCGCGCTACCGGACGCCGGTGGCCGGCCTCTATCTCTGCGGCGCGGGCGCCCACCCGGGCGGCGGCGTCACGGGCGCTCCGGGCCACAACGCCTCGCGGCAGGTGCTGCGCGACTGGAAGCGGGGCGCGGCGTGAGCGGCGCGGGCGGCGACCTGCCGCGCTCGGCCGACGTCGTCGTCCTCGGCGCCGGCGTCATGGGCGCGTCGATCGCGTTTCACCTGGCGCGCCGCGGCGCCGGTCGGGTCCTCGTCCTCGACAAGGGCGACGTCGCCTCGGGCGGCAGCGGGCGGTCCTCCGCGCTCGTGCGCATGCACTACAGCTTTCCGCCGGAAGTGGACCTCGCCGTCAGGAGCCTCGCGATCTTCCGCGCCTGGAGGGACTACGTCGGGCGCGACGGGCACTTCCGGCAGACGGGCTTCGTCCGCATCGTCCCGGAGTCGGAGCTCCCGCGCCTCGAGCAGAACGTCGCGATGCAGCGCTCGCGCGGCGTGGACGCGCGCGTCGTGGATCGGCGCGAGCTCGCCGCGATCGCGCCGGCGTGGAACGTCGACGACGTGCCTTACGCGGCCTGGGAGCCGGGGTCGGGGCACGGCGACGGCGCCGGCGTCGCGACGGATTTTCTCGAGCGGGCGCGCGAGATGGGCGTGACGTACCGGTCTCAGACGCGCGCGACGCGGTTTCTCGTCGACGGCGGCCGCGTCGCGGGAGTCGATACCGACCGCGGCGCGGTTTCGGCTCCCGTCGTCGTCGCGGCGACCGGGCCGTGGAGCCGGCCGCTCTTCGCGCGGGTCGGCTTCGACCTTCCCGTCGAAGGGGAGTACCACGAGGTCGCGATCCTGAAGGACCCGCCGGGATCCGCGGGCGTCGGACCCGCCTGCATCGACGGGATCACGACGACCTACTTCCGGCCCGAGGTCGGCGGGCTGACCCTCGTCGGCGATTTCTGGGGAAAGCGCGGCGTCGACCCGGACTCCTTCTCGCCGTCGGCGACCTCCGACTCGCTCGCGGGGCTCGTCGCGCGCGCGGTCGGCCGCGTGCCGGCGCTCGAGGACGCCGCGATCTGGCGCGGCGTGACGGGCGTCTACGACGTCTCGCCCGACTTCCGGCCGCTGATCGGGCAAACGCCCGGCGTGCGCGGCCTGTGGATCGTGTGCGGCTTTTCCGGAATGGGATTCAAGATCTCGCCCGCGGTCGGCCTCGCCGTGTCGGAGCTGCTGCTCGACGGGAGGGCGAGCTCGGTCGACATCGCGGCGTTCGATCCGGAGCGTTTCGCGCGGGGCGAGCTCATCAAGGCCGAGTTCGAGTACGGCGACGAAGAGCCGGCGGCGTACACGTGAGCTTCGAATGGAAGCGGAGGAGGCTGCCTTGAAGAAGAACATCCTCGATCGACTCAAAGACGGTCCCGTCCTCGGCGACGGCGGTTATCTCCTCGAGCTCGAGAAGCGGGGCTGGGTGCGCGCCGGCCCGTTCACGCCGGAGGTCGCGCTGACGCGGCCCGACGCGCTGCGCGAGCTCCACACGGAGTTCCGCGAAGCGGGCGCCGAGGTGCTGCAGGCGCTGACGTTCTATGCCAGCCGCGACAAGCTCGCGACCGTCGGCCTCGAGAACCGGCTCGAGGACCTCAACCGCGCCGCCGTGCGGATCGCCCGCGAGGCCGCCGGCGACCGCTGCCTCGTCGCCGGAAACATCTCGCTGACGTGGATGTACGAGCCCGGCAGTCCTTCCGCGGCCGACCGCGTGCGCCGGACCTTCGACGAGCAGCTCGCCGTCCAGGTCGACGAAGGCGTCGACCTCGTGATCGGCGAGACGTTCTCGTTTCTGGGCGAGGCGCTGATCGCCGTCGCGAGCGCGAAGAAGACGAAGCTCCCCGTGATGGTCACGGTCTGCTTCGAGAACCAGCCGATCACCACCGACGGCAAGACGCCGGCCGACTGCGCGCGAGCGCTCCAGGACGCGGGCGCCGACATCGTCGGCATCAACTGCCTGCGCGGCCCGGAGACGACGCTGCCCCTGATCGAGGAGATGCGCAAGGCCGTCTCCGGCTTCGTGGCGTGCCAGCCGGTCGGCTACCGGACGGCCGCGGACAAGCCCGATTTCACGAGCCTGCCCGCCTTCCCGTTCGAGCTCGACCCGCTCCAGCACTCGCGCCGCGAAATGGCGCGCTGGGCGGAGCAGGCGCGGGATCTCGGTATCGACTTCATCGGCTCCTGCTGCGGGTCGGTCGCGATCCACGTCCGCGAGATGGCGCGGGCGCTCGGAAAGCTCCCGCAGGAGAACCGTCAGTGGCGGGTCGACTATTCGAAACCGATGTCGGCCTTCGAGTACTACGGGCACGAGAAGGACGCCGCGTCCGGAGGGCGGCCTGCCTGACGCTCGAGAAATCGCTGCCCTCCGAGTACTACTTCTCGCCGGAGATCTTCGCGAAGGAGCGCGAGCGGATCTTCAGCCGGGAGTGGGTGTGCGCGGGGCGCAGCGACGGGCTGCCGGCGGCGGGAGCCCTGAGGGTCCTCGAGCTCTTCGGCGAGAGCCTGCTCGTGGCGCGGACGAGCCAGGGCCGGCTCAGGGCGCACTACAACGTCTGCCGCCACCGCGGCGCCCGGCTCTGCGCGGGCGACGCGGCGGGACCGACGATCCGCTGCCCGTATCATGCCTGGACCTACGGTCTCGACGGGAAGCTCCTCGGCGCGCCGTTCCTGAACCAGGACCCGGCGCTCCGCGAGGAGGACTTCTCGCTCCACCCGGTGGGGATCGCGGAGTGGGGCGGCTTCTACTTCCTGAACCTCTGGCCCGCCGGCCCGGTCGGGCGCGACTTCGAGCGCTGGCTCGGCGCGCTCCCGGCGCGCGTCGCGCGCTACCCCCTCGCTTCGCTCGTCACCGCGCGCGCCCTCGAGTACGACGTCCGCGCCAACTGGAAGGTCATCGCGGAGAACTACAACGAGTGCTATCACTGCGCGGGCGTCCACCCGGAGCTCTGCGAGCTGGTCCCGGCCTTCAAGGAGAAGGGCGGCGCGGGTCTCGACTGGGAGCGCGGCGTGCCGCACCGGGACGGCGCGTTCACGTTCACGCGGTCCGGCACGACGCCGCGCGCGCCGTTTGCGGGCCTCTCGGAAGAGGAGCGGACGCGCCACAAGGGCGAGCTCGTCTACCCGAATCTCTTCCTGTCATTGTCGGCCGACCACGTGGCGGCCTTTCGCCTGCTGCCGGAGGCTCCGGACCGAACGCGCGTCGTGTGCGAGTTCCTGTTCGACCCGGCCGAAGCTGCCCGGCCCGGCTTCGACCCCTCCGACGCCGTGGAGTTCTGGGACCTGATCAACCGGCAGGACTGGACGATCTGCGAGGAGGTCCAGCGCGGGACGTCCTCGCGCGTCCACCGCTTCGGATACTACGCGCCGATGGAGGACTCGAGCCTCGATATCCGCCGCTACGTTCTCGAGCGGCTCGGCGAGGCGCCTACTTCTTCGTGATCGCCTCGCGGATTCTTCCCTCGACGATCGGGAAGAATGGATTGCAGTTGAGGCGCATCAACTGGTCGAGCGGAACCGTGAGCACGCCTTTCTCCCCGCGCGGGGCGAGGAGCCCGAGCCGCAGCCCGTAGTCCTGCGCCATGTCCGGCGCGATGCCGAAGAGCGGGTCGTCCGGCCGGAACGGCACCGCCAGGTGCGAGAGCGAGAAGATCTGCGGCGGCCACGCCAGACCCGGGGTTTCCTCGGCCGCCGTCGTGGAGCCGGGCGGCAGAACCTTGACGACGACGTCGGGCGTTCCGGCGCGGGCGTTCGTGACGACCGAGAGCCGATACTTGCGATCCGGCTTCGCGAAAAGCGCCGCGAGCCGGTCGTCGTCGCTTTTCGCGAGGAGGCCGAGCTCGACGGCCGAGCGGTTCACGTCGAACAGGACGAGCTCGCTGCCGTTGTCCTGGAGCTTCCCGAAGAGGGTGTCGACCGTCGCCCAGGTGTCGACCGTCGAGTCGACGAGCGAGGCGAACGCGAGGATCGGCGGCAGCGCGCGGATGCGGTCGGCCGCGGCCTCCCGGTCGATCTCAGCCTGGATCTCGCGCGTGATCTCGGTCGTCTGCTGGCCGGCGTAGGCGGGGAACGAGTTGTACTTGAACGGGTTGAACTCGGGCTGGATGTCGAGCCAGCGCGACTGGGCGAAGTAGGGGATCGCGCCGACCGCGCCGACGAGCTTCGCCATCGCGGTCGCGGCTCCGGCAAAGCGCGTGACGCCGATCATCGGCGAGAGCAGCACGACGCGGGTCGCCCGCGGCAGGGAAGCGTCGTCGAGGGCGTCGAGGGCGTACTGGACCGCGAGCGCGCCGCCGTTCGAGTAGCCGACGATGTGGAAGGGCAGGTTCGGGCCGACGCGCGCGCGAACGGCGCGGGCGCCGAGACGCGCGGCCGCGCGCCAGTCCTCCCAGCGCGCCTCGGTCAGCGCGCCGGGAATCGTGCCGTGGCCGGGGACGCGGAGCGCGAGCGCGTAGAAGCCTTCTTTCGCGTAGACCTCGGCTTCCGCGCGGACGCTGTACGGCGAGTCGGTCAGGCCGTGGAGGAGCAGGACGCCGCCGCGGACCTCGCCCTCGGGCACGAGCTCGTAGGTGTGGTTCCAGTTCCTGGCGAACCGCAGCGGGTTCGTGACGCCTTCGGCGGCGTAACGGCTCAAGCGCTCGCGGACGTCGGGGGCGCCGGGCACGATGATCTTCTTCTCCATCTCGGCGAAGAGGGCGTCCTCGAGGCGGAGGTAGTCGGCGAGCGTGGCGGAGGGGCCGATGTCCTTCGCGCGGACCTCGCCGGCGAGCGTCCCGTGCCACGGCTGGAGCGGCGGTTTGCTCCGCGCGTCGCAGGCGCGCACGAAGACGAGCGTGACGACGACGATGAACGCGACGTCGACGATGCCGAAGACCCACTTGAAGAAGCGCTTCATGGCCGCGGAGTCTACCGCCGACCGATCCCCTCTCTCTTCTTCCCCCTCTCCCCCGTGAGGGGGAGAGTGTTGGGGTGAGGGGTCGCTACTTCTTCCAGAAAAACGTCGGCGCGGGCTCCTCGTGGGGCCAGACCTTCTTCATCGTCTCGGCCTCCCACATCTCGCCGTTCTTCACGACCCACCGGATCTTCGTCGTGTTGTGGATGTCGTCGAGCGGGTTGGCGTCGAGGACCATGAAGTCGGCGAGCTTGCCGGCCTCGATCGAGCCGAGATCCGGGGAGAAGCCGATCTTGTCGGCGGCGAGGATCGTCGACGCGCGCAGCGCCTCCATCGGCGTCATGGCCCAGTTCTTCTGCGTCGCCCCTTCTCCCGCCATCGCCCAGATCTCCCAGTGCGGCCCGAGGCCCTGGAGCTGGCCGTGGGCGCCGAGGGCGACGTTGCCGCCGGCCCGCAGGACCTGGGCCGCGCCGTGCGCGACCGTGGGGAAGTGGTACTCGGCCGGCCAGATCCACGGGTGGCGGCGCGCCATGCGGTCGAGCCCCTCGTGCGGCACGAAGCGGTTCAGCTTGGGGTCGTCGTGCGGGTTGGCCGTCTGCCAGTAGTAGAGCTCGCCCCACGGCCCGCCGTAGGCGACGAGCAGCGTCGGCGTGTAGAACGTCGTGGACCTGGCGAGGAAGTCGATCGTGTCCTTGCCGAGCGCGACCGGCAGCGCGTGCTCCCAGGCCGTGAAGCCGTCCATCACCATGGTCAGGTCCGTCTGGAGCTCGCCCGCGCCCTCGGCCGTCAGGAGCATGTGGAGCTCGCGGCACGCCTCGGCGAAATAGATCCGCTGCGAGCGCCGCGGCTGCTGGTAGACCTTGATCATCCGCGCGCCGTACGCCTTCATGCGGCGGACCTGGTGCTTCGCGTCGTCGAGGTTGTTGACCTCGGCAAAGATGCCCGCCTGCTGTCCGCCGTAGAGAACGTCGCCCGAGGAGTAGACGCGCGGCCCCACCATGAGGCCCGCCTCCACGTCCTCGGCCTGGGCGAAGACGTCGAGCGACGGCGCGGACGGGTCGTAGACGGTCGTCACGCCGTAGGCGAGGTTGGCGAGGTACTCCCACTTCGCTTCGGGGAAGAGCTCGAAGCCGGAGTAGTGAAGGTGCGCGTGGGTGTCGATGAACCCGGGGAGGATCGTCTCCCCCTTCGCGTCGTAGACCCGCGCGCCGGCGGGGACGGTCAGGGTCCCGGTCGGTCCGACGGCCGCGAGCCGGTTCCCGGTCACGAGGACGTCGGCGTTCTCGAGGACGGCGTCGCCCCTCATCGTGATGACGCGCGCGCCGCGCAGGAGGAAGGACCCCTCCGGCGCCGGCCGCGGCGCGGTCAGCGCGATCTCGATCGTCTCGGACTTCGGCACCCGCGACTCCTGGACCTTCTCCTTTTCCTTGTCGGCCTTCTCCTCGTCCGTGGCGGGCGCGCCCTTCTTCGCCTCCTGTTGTTTCGCCTTCTCCTCGGCCTTGCGCCGCTCCTCGCGCGCGAAGTCGAGCGCCGACGAAAGCGGCAGACGGTAGAAGGTGTTCGCGAGCGCCCACGTGATCGTCTTGCCGCCGTCGGCCCAGCGCACGTAGCCGCCGGCGTCGTCGGAGAGCCGGTACACGGGCACGGCGCCTTCCTTCAACGACACCTCGGGAGGCTCCTTCAGCAGCACGCCCGGCATCGCCGTGACGTAGACGTTGTCGCGCGACGTGAACACGATCCATTGCCCGTCGGGCGACGGCACGATGTCGTCGACGGCGGGGAAGCGGATGTAGCGGCGCTTGTCGCTCCCGTCCGGCCGCACGGCCACGAGGTCGGCCTTCGGGTCGTCGGTGGGTTTCTTCAGCTCGATCGGGTCGCGGTACCAGAGGCGCGAGCCGTCGGCGCTCCAGAAGACCTGGGGGTGGAAGCGCAGGCCGTCGCCGAGCTTGTCCGCGGTGACGAGCTTCGGATCGCCGCCGGCGGCGTCGAGCGTGACGATCTCGAAGAAGTCCTCTTCCTCGGGCTGATGACCGCGGAACTCGAGGCCCGATCCGCGCACGAGCGCGAGCTGGTCGCCCTTCGGCGACCACGCCGGGTTCATGTAGTGGCCGGCCTGCCGCGTCAGCTTCACCGGCGCCGAGCCGGGGACCGCGGCCGCCTTCCAGACGTTGCCTCCGCCGGCGTCGCTCCACGAGACGTAGGCGATCCACTTGCCGTCGGCGGAGAAGGCCGGCGCGTACTCGCGCTTCGGCAGCGCGGCGTCGGCCTTCGTCAGCCGGCGCGGCGCGCCCACGGTCTTGCCGCCCGCGATCTCCTGCAGCCACACGCGGCCGAAGGCCTCGAACGCGATCCAGCGCCCGTCGGGCGACTGGCTCGGCCAGCGGAGGATGCGGGCGCGGACGGGCCCCTGCGCGACGTTCTCCTGGAACGTCACGCGCGGCGCGATGAACTGCTCGACGGGCGCCGTGAACGGGATCTCCTGGCGGGCGCCGCTCGCGACGTCGAGCCGCGTCAGGTGTCCCTTGTCCGAGAAGACGAGCGTCTTGCCGTCGGGCGTGAAGGCGTAGTTCGGCCAGAGGTCCATCTGGGCGAACCCTTCCTCCTCGTCGCGCGTGACGGCGCGCGCGAGGATCCGCTCGCTGCCCGCGGCGAGGTCGCGGGCGACCAGCACGGTCTCGTCGTCGCGGCGCGAGACGTAGACCAGCGTCTTGCCGTCGGGCGAGATCGCGGGCCGCACCGCGCCGCCGAAGCCGTTCGTGACCGGGAAGCTGTCGGCGAGGTCGCGGTCGTAGCGGTAGATCTGCCAGAGGCCGTCCTGGAGGTTCGGGATGTAGTTGAAGCGCCGCTGCCGCGCCTCGTAGTAGATCGAGCGGCCGTCCCGCGAGACGACGGCGCCGCCGGCGTTGTTCACGTCGTCGGAGGAGGTCAGCTTGATGCCGCCGCCGCCTTCGCGGTGGTAGATCCAGAGCTCGACGGGCGGGATGCCGCCGCGCTTGCCGTCTTCCTTGCGGGCGACGAGGTAGTTGCCGTCGGGCGTCCAGGCGGCGCTCCGGACGTACGCGTCCTTCTCCGTCGTGAGCGCGCGCGGGTTCTTGCCGTCGGCGTCCATCAGCCAGACGTTTTCGATGCCGCTGCGGTCGGACGTGAAGGCGATCGTCTTTCCGTCGGGCGAGTAGCGCGGGTGCGAGTCGAAGGCGGGGCCGCTCGTGATCGCGGTCGCGGCGCCGCCCGAAAGCGGGACGACGTAAATGTCGCCGAGCAGGTCGAAGGCGATCGTGCGCCCGTCGGGCGACACGTCGAGCGAGATCCACGTGCCCTCGTTCGCCGTGAAAGCGATCTTGCGGGCGTCCTCGCGCGGCTGGTTGATGTCGGCGGCCGGGTCCTTCCGGGCGTCGCCGGGGGGATCGGCCGCGAGCGCGGCCGAAGCGGTCGTGAAAGCGAGCCCGAGGGCGAGGAGCGTGCGGGGGCCGGAGAGCCGTGAGCGCATGCGTTTCTCCTTGACCGGGTCTTCCGTTTTTCAGGATCGATGCCGCCGGGAAGGGGCGGATTATCCGTCGCCGCCGAGGCGGCTTGTCAACAGGGAACTGATCGGAGCGACAATTCGTCGGACATGAGAACCCGGACGGCGGCGATCCTCCTCGGGGCGGCGGTCGTGGCGTTCGTCCTCCGGCATCCCGTCGAGCTCGCGCTCCTGCGCCATCGCGCCACGGCGCGGCCCGACGTGTCCGGTGAGCCCGTCCAGACGGCCGAGGAGCGGGCGCCCTTCGAGCACGCCGCCGGCCGGGAGCGCTACCGGATCGTGCCGCGCTACCGCTGGGACGAGAGCGCGCGCGTCGTCGGCGAGGAACCGTATCGTTTTGGCGCAGCCGGGTCGCTCATTCCGAAGGACCTGGCGCTCGCCTGGGGGCCGCTCCTCGCGCCGCCGTATGCCGGGCGGGTCTCGTTCAGCCAGGGCGCGCGCTTCTTCTTCTGGCGGACGAAGGACGCCTCGCTCGACCGCGGCACGATCGTGTCGCACTGCGCCAACACGCACGTCATCCCGGCGACGAGCCGCCTCGCGCGGGCGCTCGGAGGCGTGTCCGAAGGCGACGACGTGCGGCTCGAGGGCTGGCTCGTCGACGTCGAGGGGATCTCGGATCCGTCGTTTCGATGGACGACGAGCACCACGCGCACCGACGAGGGCCCCAACTCGTGCGAGACCGTCTACCTCGAGCGGCTGACGATCAACGAGCGGGTGTACGAGTAGGCGGCCTACTCCTCGAAGATGCCGACGTCGGTGAACAGGGTGAAGGACTCGGGGAACGCGCCGTCTTTGGCGGTCGCAAAGGAGAGTGTCGACGCGTCGGCGAAGTGGATGGCGATGTTCTTCTGCGCTTCGATCGAGACCCGGGCGACGCGCTTTTTCATCTGGCCGAGCAGCGCATTCGCGAACCCGGGGTCGCCGGTCGCCTGCGTCGCGCCCCGCGCCGTCACGAGGATCGGCGTGTAGACGTTCAGCAACGGATTCAGGTTGAAGTGGAGCTGGACGTAGTCGACGAAAAACCCGACGCCGCTCAGGGTCTCCTCGAGCAACGCGTCAAACCAGGCGATCTCGGCCATGAAGGGTCACCCTTTGTCCGGGGCCCTCTGGGCCCGCGCGCGTAGACTGCGCCCTAACAGGCGTCGAAATCGACTCGGAAAAATACGGGCGGCCCGGCGCCAGCCCGGTCAGACCGCAGGCGCCGGATCGCCGCCACGGCCAGGACGCATCCCGGGTGTCGAACAGCCTGAAACCGGGTCGAGCCTTCTAGGCCGCCTCCCACCTTTCGGCAAGCCGGCGGGCGACCAGAAAGAACGCGACGCCAAGCCCCACGAGGACCGTTACTTGCGGCCAGATCGCCCAGACCGGCTCGTCCCGCCAGAAGATTTTCTGAAAGCCGTCGAGCGCCCAGGCATTCAACGTGATGAGGCCGATCTTCTGGAGCCTCTCGGACATCAGGAAGCGGGGAAACAGGCTCCCGCCCAGGGCCGACATCAGGAGGATCGAGAGGTTCGACAGTGCGACGAGCTGCATGCGCGACCGGCAGACCGACGCGAGCATGAGTCCGAAGGCCGAGGCGGCCAGCGCCGTCGCGACGGTCATGATCAGGAACCCGGGGATGTGGTTCCAGAGCTCGAGGCCGAACAGGACGGCGCCCCACACGAACATCAGGGTCAGTTGCGCGATGCCGATGCCGGCGAGGTAGAGGAGCTTGCCGAGCAGGAGCTTCGTCATCGAGGCGCGCGTCGACAGGATCCGGTCGAGCGTTCCGCTCTCGGCTTCCTCGATCAGGGCGCCGCCCGCGCCGGCCGCCGAGAAGAGGAGGAACATCACGCCGAGCCCTGCGGCGTAGAACGTCACCGTCGGGTTCCGCTTCTTCTCGCCGACGACGTCCTTCGTCTCGACCGCCACGAGTCCGCCGCCGCCGCGCGGCGCCGGCGCGGCGGTGCCGTCGCCCCGGGGCTTGTCGATCTCGCCGATCGCCGCCTCCATCCGGGTCTTCTGCTCCGGCGTCAGGCCGCCGCTCCAGCGGTCGACCTCGGCCATTCCCGTGCGGGCGAGAGACGCCGGCATCGACGTCATCGCGACCTTCTGCACCAGGCCGTTGACGACCTGCGGGGCGATCGGATCCGCGCTGTCGGCGAGAAGCCGGAGCGCGACGCGATCGGCGCCCGGGCCGAACGCGATCGCCTTCTCGCCGAAGCCCTTCGGGATGATGAGGGCGGCGGAGACGTCGCCCTTCCTCACGACGTGCTCCGCTTCCGCGGCCGTGTAGAGCGGCCCGGCGGGGTCGTCCTCGCGGCCCGGCTTCAGGCCGACGGACAGGCCGGCCTCGGCCTTCAGGCCGGCGACGAAGCGTTTCGAGGCGTCGCTCTGGTCCTCGTCGACGACGACGAGAGCGATCTGGCGCGTGGCGGCGCGTCCGGCGCCCGCGAAGATGCCCGCGAAGATCGTGAAGAACGCCACCGGGAGGACGAACGCCAGCACGAACGCCGCGCGGTCGCGCCGCAGGTTCAGGACTCGGTTCTTCGCGACCGCGAGGATCAGGCTCATTCGCGCAGCTCCCGTCCCGTCAGCTGCAGGAAGACCTGCTCGAGCGTCGGCGTCTTCAGCGTCAGGTCGCGAACCGGGATGCGCTCGGCGTGGAACAGCTCGAGGAGATTCCGGATCGCTTCGGCCGGGTCCTGGACCGAGACGCGCACCTGGAGCCCGTCTCGCTGCGCGCCGAGCGCGGCGAGCTTGCCCGCGAGCGCCGCGGGGATTTCGGCGGCGGCGTCGATCGTGACGGCCTGGCGGGCGCCGACCGTCTGCCGGACGAGCTCGTCCTTCGTGCCCGACGCGATGATCCGCCCGTGGTCGATGATCGCGATCCGGTCGCACAGGCGCTCGGCCTCTTCCATGTAGTGCGTCGTGTAGAGGAGAGAGACGCCCCGGCGCTTGAGCTCCCCGATCATGGCGTAGATTCGCTCGCGCGACTGCGGGTCCACACCGACGGTGGGCTCGTCGAGCAGGAGCACCTTCGGGCCGTGCACGGTCCCCGCCGCGATGTTCAGGCGCCGCTTCATGCCGCCCGAGAGCTTGTCGGTCTTGTCGTCGGCGCGGTCGGCGAGGCCGACCCAGGCGAGGCTCTCGTCGATCGACCGGTCGAGCGCCGCGCCGGTCAGGCCCTGGTAGCGCCCGAAGGTCCAGAGATTCTCGCGCGGAGAGAGCAGCGCGTAGAGGGCGATCTCCTGCGGCACCCAGCCCCGGACGGCGCGAGCGCGGTCGTCGGTCGCGTCGAACCCGAGCACCCGCACCGTGCCCTTTTCGGGGATGACCCGGCCCGCGACGCTCCGGACGAGCGTCGTCTTGCCGGCGCCGTTCGGGCCGAGGAGACCGAGGATCTCGGAGGGACGCAGGTCGAGCGAAACGCCGTCGAGGGCGCGCCGGTCGGCGAAGGACTTGCTGACGTCGCGGATCTCGAGGGGCAGGGGGCTCACCGGCACGCCGCAATCCTAGCCGATCGCCGCGCGGCGGCCGTCGAGCCTGGACGCGGCCTTGTGGCTCCGGGACACCTGGGTTAACCTGCGCCGCTTGTCCCTCAAAACCTCATGAGCTCCCTGACGTTCGTCCTGCTCGTCGTCGCCGGAAGTCTCGGCATCCTGCTGTCCTTCGCGCAAGCGCGGTCCCGGGCCGTCTTCGCCGAGGACGGGTTCGAGGAGCCGGGGCGCCGTGCGGTCGCGATGGGTTTGCTCGCGGGCGTCCTGCTCCTGACGGTCGCCATCCCGTTCGCGGGCGGCCTCGCCGGGGCGCAGCCGGAGACCAAGGAGCTCTCGCTCGTGTCGGTGTTCGCCGTGCACGGCATGCTGCTCTTTTTCCTCGCCTGCTACTACGCGCTGTCGGGCCGGGACTCGATCGCCGAGTTTCTCCGCCTTCGCAGCGACGCGCCGGCGACCGAGCTCGGCCGCGGCGTCGTGATCGGGATCGCCGGATGGCTCCTGACGATCGTCACCGCGATGATTCTCGTCGGCGCCTGGTACCTCGTCGCCCAGCGGTTCCGTCCCGACGGCGGAACCGGCGCCGGCGGCGCGATCTCGCCGACGATCGTCTGGCTGGTGTCGCGCCCGCTCTGGGTCCGGCTCCTCATCGTCGTTTCGGCCATGGTCGTGGAGGAGCTCTTCTTCCGCTCTTTCCTCCAGCCGCGCGTCGGCGCGGTGGCGGCGACGCTCATGTTCACCGCCGCGCACGGCGCGTACGGCCAGCCGCTGATGCTGGTCGGGATCCTCGTCATCTCGACGGTGCTCTCGGTGACCTTCGCGCGCTCGCGGAGCGTGTTGCCCTGCATGGCGGCGCACGGCGTCTTCGACGCGATCCAGATGTTCGTCGTCATCCCCTGGTACCTGAGCCAGGTTCAGGCACCCTGAGCGGCAGGGCCGGGCCGCCCTGATAAAATTGGCCATGATCCTCCGGCGCGTCCCGGGCCCGGCCCGGGGCTGGCGGCCCCCGGCCTGGGTGGCCGCGGCGCTCGGGCTCTTCCTGGCGGGGCCGGCCCGCGCGCTCGACCCCGCCAAGGCGATCACGCAGTACGCCCACCAGGTCTGGAACACCGACGCGGGGCTGCCGCAGAATTCGATCCAGGCGATCCTCCAGACGCGCGACGGCTACATCTGGCTCGGCACCGAGCGCGGCCTCGTGCGCTTCGACGGCGTCCAGTTCACCGTCTTCGACAAGGGCAACACGCCCGGAATGCAGAACAGCAACACGCAGGCCCTCTACGAGGACCGCGCGGGCAACTTCTGGGTCGGCACGTGGGGCGGTCTCCACCTCTTCAAGGACGGGCGCATGACCGCCTACACGACGAAGGAGGGGCTCTCCCACAACCGTGTGCTCGCGATCTGCGAGGACCGGGAGGGCGCCCTGTGGATCGGCACGGGCGGCGGCGGCCTGAACCGTCTGAAGGACGGAAAGGTCACGACGCTGACCTCGCGCGACGGACTGTCGAACGACCGGATCTGGTCGATCGCCGAAGACCGCGACGGGAGTCTGTGGGTCGGCACCGACGGCGGCGGGCTCGACCGCGTCCGCGACGGAAAGGTCACGGTCTACGGCGCGAAGGAGGGACTGCCGGCCGAGTACATCCAGGCGGTCTTCGTCGACAGCCGCGGCGACGTCTGGGTCGGAACCGACGGCTCCGGTGTCGGCCGCCTGCGCGACGGCGCGTTCACGTTCTACACGACGAAAGACGGCCTCGCCAGCGACACGGTCGAGTCGATCAACGAGGATCGCGACGGCAACCTGTGGATCGGCTGCCAGAGCGGCGGCCTCGCGCGCCTGGCGGACGGCCGCCTCTCGCGGTTCACGCCGGGGGAGGGCCTCTCCGACGACACCGTGCTCGCGATCTTCGAGGACCGCGAGGCGAGCCTCTGGATCGGCACGGTCGCGGGCGGGCTCAATCGCCTCGAGGACGGGAAGTTCACCGCCTTCACCCGAAAGGAGGGGCTCTCGAGCGACCGCGTGCGCACGATCTTTCAGGCGCGCGATGGCGCGATCTGGCTCGGCACGCGCGGCGCGGGAGTGTCGCGGTATCGCGACGGTGTCTTCACCCTCTTCGGGGCGCGCGAGGGCCTCTCCGGCGACTTCGTGCGGACGATCGCCGAGGACGGGAAAGGCCGGCTCTGGGTCGGAACGTGGGGCGACGGTCTGGACGTGCTCGAGGGCCAGCGGTTCCGCGCCTTCCACGTCCGCGACGGCCTGCCGAGCGAGATCATCCGGTGCCTCTACGCCGACCGCGACGGGACGCTGTGGGTCGGCACGGATTCGGGCGGCCTCGTCCGCGAGCGCGACGGCCGCTTCGAGGTCTTCGGGACGCGGGAAGGGCTCTCGAGCGCGACGGTCCTCGCGATCCTGCAGGACCGCGACGGCGCGCTCTGGCTCGGCACCGAGGGCGGGGGTCTCAACCGTTTCGCGCACGGCAAGTTCACGGCGCTCACCCGCAAGGACGGCCTCTCGGACGACACCGTCCTCTCGCTCTACGAGGACGGCGACGGCTGCCTGTGGATCGGCACCGACGGCGGCGGCCTGAACCGGTTGAAGGACGGCAAGCTCACGCGCTTCACGCGGCAGCAGGGGCTCTTCGACGACGTCCAGTACGAGATCCTCGAGGACGGCCGGGGCTACCTCTGGATGAGCTGCAGCCGCGGGATCTTCCGCGTGCGCCGCGCCGAGCTCGAGGAGCTGGCCGAGGGCCGGCGCGAGTCCGTCGTTTCCCAGTCCTACGGGCGCGCCGACGGAATGCGCTCGGCCGAGTGCTCCGGGTTCTCGCAGCCCGCCGGCTGGAAGACCGCCGACGGCAAGCTCTGGTTCCCGACGATCGAGGGCGCCGTCGTGATCGACCCCGACCGCATCCGCACGAACACGCTGCCGCCGCCCGTCGTCGTCGAAGAAGTTCTCGCGGACCGGCGGCCGCTTCCGGAGGGGGATCCTGCCGAGGTTCCGCCCGGCCGCGGCGACCTCGAGTTTCACTATGCCGGGCTCTCGTTCGTGGACCCCGACCGCGTGACGTTTCGCTACATGCTCGCGGGGTTCGACCGGGAGTGGATCGAGGCCGGCGCGCGCCGCACGGCGTTCTACACGAACATCCCGCCCGGCCGTTACTCCTTCCACGTGCGCGCGGCCAACAACGACGGCGTCTGGAGCGAGAAGGACGCGGTCGTGCGCTTCGCGCTCGAGCCCCACTTCCGCCAGACGCCGTGGTTCTACGGCCTCTGCGCCGCCGGGTTGGTGCTGGCCGGCTTCGGCGCCGCGCGGGTGCGGGCGGCCCGGGCGCGGGCCCGCGAGCGTGAGCTCGAGAAGACGGTCGCCGAGCGCACGCTGCAGCTCGAAGAAGCCAACTCCAAGCTCCAGCAGCTATCCGAGGTCGACGCGCTCACGGGCATCGCGAACCGGCGCCGCTTCGAAGAGACGCTGGCGCGCGAGTGGCGCCGGGCCATGCGCGACGAGATGCCGCTGTCGCTGATCATGATCGACATCGACTACTTCAAGGACTTCAACGACGCGTGCGGCCACCAGGTCGGCGACCAGTGCTTGAGGCGCGTGGCGGGCGAAATCCGCGAGGCGCTGACGCGGCCGGGCGACGTCGTGGCGCGTTACGGCGGCGAGGAGTTCGCCGCGGTCCTGCCGTCGACGCCGGCGCGCGGCGCGATCGCCGTCGCCGAGATGCTCCGGGGACGCGTCGAGGCGCTGGCGACGCGGCACCCGAAGGCGCCCAACGGCATCGTCACGATCAGCCTGGGAGTGGCGACGGCGGCGCCGGGGGTCTCCTCGTCGCCGGAGAATCTGATCGCGGCGGCCGATGGAGCCCTGTACCGCGCCAAGCGCGCCGGCAGGAATCGCGTCGAGTCCGACGAAATCGCGGCGACGTAGGCGCCGCGCATCAGAGCTCCGGGATCTTCGCGAGCCCCACGGCGAGGGTGACGTCCCGGCCGCTGCGCCGGACCGTTTCGGGCAGGGGAAGGGGTCTGGCCGCGCGCGCCTTCTTGATCGCAGCCTCGAAGCGCTCGGCCGCGGCGGCGTCGTCGAATCGGATGCGCCAGAGGTAGCCCATCTTGCCGTCCGGAACGGCGAAGGCGATCCGGTCGCCCCGCCAGCCCGCGGAGGCCGCCGCGGCCTCTTCCTCCGGCAGGGCGCGGCCGAGGAGGAAACGCAGTGTCCATTCGCCCAGGGTGTCGGTGTAGACGACGCGCGCGCCGCCGAAGAGCGAAGCCGGGTTGGGCGGGATCAGTCCCTCGACGGGCGGGGGGTACGGCGCGCCGTGGATGATCTCGGCGCTCGAGGCCGGCGGGTTGCGCCAGAAGCGGTCGACCTCGGCCCAGCCGCCTTTCTCGTAGGCGGCGCGGACGAAGGCCGAGCCCTCGGCGTACGGGAAGAAGAGCTGGTCGACGAAATACGCGGGCACGCCCTTGGGCACGTTCGCGCGCTCGAGGCCGCCCGAAGTCAGGAGCGGCGCGAGCTCTTCTTCGGCCTTCTCGTCGGCCCCGGGGATGTCCTTGAGCGCGACCTTGATCATGACGAAGGTCGCCTCGCCTTCGAGAAGGGCCTGCAGCGCGAAGCCGCGGTCGCTGTCGTCTTTGAGAGCCTTGGTCCGCGCGTCGAGCTTCATCGTTTCGTCCTGCAACGCGTGCATCAGCTCGTGCGAGTAGATGAGGCTCTGGGCGAGGCCCGCCATCCCGGGCACGTCCGACGAGACGGCACCCTCGGCGCCCCGGACGACGAAGAACCGGCGCGGCTCGGGGTCGTAGAAGGCGACGACCTGGCCCGCGTAGAAGTCGACGAGGCGGTCGAGCACCCCGGGGGCGTCCTCGATCAGGCCGAGAATCGCGAGCGAGCGGAAGTACTCCTCGGCCGACGAGGGCAGCGACTCGACGATCTTCGCCTTCAGGATCCGCCGGGCCTCGGCCGGGTCGAGCTCGACGGCGGGGACCGGGCGCTCGAACTTTCGGCCCCGCACCTGCTCGACCTGCCGGGAGACCTCGGCGACGCGCTCCGGGAGGAGGTCGGTTCCGGCCGGAAGCAGGGAGGCGGCGAGCGCGAGAAAGACCGCACCGGCGAGGCGTTTTCGGGGCACGCCCGAGGGTAGCACGGCGGCCTTTCGGCTTCCTTTTGCTCGGGGCTTTGGACTAAGATCCGCGCGACCTAAAAAGTCCGTGCATGAGCGCAGTGTCACCGTCCAGCAAACCCGGCCCGATCCGGATGTCTCTTTCCAGCCGTTTCGAGAACATCGAGATGGTGCAGCACCTGTGCTCGAAGCTGCTGGAGGGACGGGACGTCCCGGAGGAGCTCCGCCACTGGATCCTGATGGCGCTGCGCGAGGGGCTCGCCAACGCGATCAAGCACGGCAACCAGCAGGACATGTCGAAGCACGTGCATCTCGAGATGGACATCGTGGGTGACACCCTCGCGATCTCGATCCGGGACGAGGGCCCGGGCTTCGACCCGGAAGAGGTGGCCGATCCCCTGGCGCCGGAGAACCGGCTGAAGACATCGGGCCGAGGCATCTTCTACATGCGGACGTTCATGGACGACGTCCGGTTTCGGCGCCACGCGAGCGGAGGCATGGAGATCGTTCTGAAGAAGAATTTGGCGGCGGTCAACGAGAAGGAGGGGAGCGCAGAATGAAAACCAACGTGCGCGATGCCGGCGGCGTTCAGGTCGTCGAGCTCAAGGGCAAGATCACGATCGGGTCCGGAGACGTCCAGCTGCGCGAGACGATCAACAAGCTCGTCGACTCGGGCAAGAAGAACGTCCTCGTGGACATGAAAGAGGTCACGACCATCGACTCGTCGGGCATCGGCGAGCTCGTCGGCTGCTACACCTCGGTCACGAACAAGGGCGGCAAGCTCAAGCTGCTCCACCTGCCGCCGAAGATCAACGACGTGCTGACCGTGACCCAGCTCATCACCGTTTTCGACGTCTACGAATCGGAGTCGGAGGCGCTGGCGAGCTTCCGCGGCTAGGGTTCCTCTGACGGCCTCCTCCGCGGGCGCCGGCGCGTTCGACCGGTTCGCGGCGTCCGCCCGCCCGTCGCTCGAGGAGGCCCTCCGCCAGAGTCTTCCGTCGCCGGCCGCCCGCGCCGAGGCGCTCGGGCGAGCCATGGCCGACGCGGCGCTGTCCCCCGGAAAACGTCTCCGGCCGCTGGCCGCGCTCGCGGCGGGCGACCTCGTGCGGGCGCCGCGCGAAGCCGCGCTCGCCGTCGGGGTCGCAGTCGAGCTCGTCCACGCCGCCTCGCTCGTGCTCGACGACCTGCCGTCGATGGACGACGCGGGGCGCCGCCGCGGCCGCCCGGCGATCCACCGCGTGCACGGCGTCGCGACGGCCGAGCTCGCGGCGGTGGCCCTCCTCGCGCGTGCCTTCGAGATCGTCGCCGGCGCGCCCGGGGCCACCCCGGCCGCGCGGACCCGACTCGGGCGCGAGCTCGCGGCGGCGGTCGGCACGGAGGGCTGCTGCGCGGGCCAGGCGGCCGACCTCGCCGCCGATCCGAAGGCGCTCGCCCTCGACGACCTCGAGGCGATCCACGCGCGCAAGACCGGCGCCCTCTTCGTCGCGGCCGTGCGCGGCGGGGCCATCGCGGGCGGCGCCGGCGAGAAGGTGCTCGCCGCGCTGACCGCTTACGCGCGCAACCTCGGCCTCGCGTTCCAGATCACCGACGATCTCCTCGACCTCGAGGGCGACCCGGTGCGGATGGGCAAGGACACGGGGCGCGACGCGCACCGCGCGAATTTCGCCTCCGTCCTCGGGGCGCCGTCGGCGCACCGGCTCGTGGAGGAGCTGCTCGAAGCCGCGCTCGCGGCCCTGACGCCCCTCGGACGGCGCGGCGCCGTCCTCGCGGATCTCGCCCGGGTGGTCCGGGATCGCCGGTCGTGACGGCGCGGCCGAGCCTCGAGGAGGCCCGGGCGAGGCTCAGGGAGCTCGGCTACCTCCAGGGCGGCGTCGAAAAGCTTCTCTTCCGGCCGGTGTTCGAGGGGCGCGGGGGCGCGTTTCTGCCGGCCGTGCTGTTCGGCGCGCTCGGCGGCGCGCTGGCGGCCCTGGCCTCGGTCGAGGTCTCGGAACCGGGCTTCGGCGCGTCCCCGGCGTCCGCGGCCGCGCTGCTCGTCCACGTCTTCATCGCCGACCTGCTGCCGGCGGCGTTGCTCGCCGGCGTCGCCGCCGTTGCGGCGGACCGGTCGCGCCGCCCGGGCCTGGCGTCGACGGCCGCGGGGCTGGCGTCGGCGGCGATCGTCTTCGCGCTGTGGATCGGCGGAACGTACGGGCTCGCCCGCGAGCTCTCGCCGCGGTCTCTGCTGTGGGGCGTTCCCGTCGCGTCGGCGGCCCTGTTTCTCGCGGCGGCGGTGCGCCTCGGATTCCTGGCGCGCGCGTTCGCCCGCTCGGGATCGCTGCCCGGGGGCGCGGCCCGGCGCGTCTTCGCCGGCGCCGCGGCCGCCGGCCTGCTCGTCGCGGTGGCGCTTCTCCTGCCGCGCCGCGAGCCGGCGGCAGCCGAGCCGCCGCGCGTCGCCCCGAGACCGATCGCGATCGTCGTGCTCGCGGTCGACGGACTCGACCTCGATGGCGCGGGCCGCGACTCCGGCGCCGCGCGCCTGCTCGCTTCCGGGGCGACGGGCTGGTGGCCGGCCGAGCGGCTCTCGCCCCCGGAGATCTGGACGGACCTCGCGACGGGCACCTCGTCGCGCGAGCACGGCGTGCGGGCGCTCGCGCGCGTGCGCCCCCTCGGCGCGCCGCTGGCGCTGCGGCCGCCCTTCGGGACCTCCTGGTATCTGCGGCGGCTCGGTCCGGCGCTCGGTCTCGTCGCCAACGCCCCGGTCTCGGGCGCCGACCGCCGCCGTCTGGACTTCTGGGAGGTCGCGGCGTCGGCCGGGATCCGGAGCCTCTCGGTGGGCTGGTGGGCGGCGGGACCCTGGCCGGGCGCGGCGGTCGTCGAGAACCGCGCGATCCTCGAGCAGGCGCGCAACGGCGTCGAGGCCGACCGCGTCGCGATGTCGGTCTTCGACGGCGACTTCCGGCAGGGCTTCGGTCTGGCGACCGTCTACCTTCCCGGCTGCGACATCGCGCGCGACGATCCGGCGGCGTGGCAGACCGCGGCCGCGGCGGTCGAGGGGACGCTGGCCCGGTGGATCGGCCGTGCGTCCTCGGGCGAGATCGTGCTCGTCGTCCTCGCCGCGGACAGCCATCCGCGCGGGGCGGGCGCGGTCGGCCGACTGGTCGTGTTCGACGGCGGCGGCGGGCCGAAGTCCATCCGGATCCGTCCGGAGGACGCCGCCCCGTCGATCCTGGCGCGGGCCGGCATTCCGGCCGCGGCCGATCTCGCCGGCGTGGCGGTGCCCGCGCTCTTCGCGCCCGGTTCGCTCGAAGCGGCGCGCGTCGAGAGCTACGGACCGCGGGTCGCGCCGGCCGCCGCCGCCGCGCCCGAGACCGACCGGGAATACCTGGAAAAGCTAAGATCGCTCGGGTATCTGAAATGAGAGAGGTTCCGCGATGAAGGCCGTCTTCTTCACGCGCCACGGGGGCAACGAGGTGCTCGAGTACGGCGACCGGCCGGATCCGGAGCCCGGCCCGGGCGAGGCGCGGATCGCGGTGCGCGCGGCGGCGATGAACCGCCTCGACGTCTTCGTCCGCGACGGGATCCCGGGCGTCCCGCTGCCGCAGATTCCGGGCGCGGACGGGGCCGGCATCGTGGACGCGGTGGGCGCGGGAGTGACCGGGCTCGCGCCGGGAGACCGCGTGCTCGTCCAGCCCGGCCTCTACTGCAACGAGTGCGAGTTCTGCCGCGCCGGCGAACAGAGCCTGTGCGTGGCGTACCGCATCGTCGGCGAACACGCCGCCGGCACTTTCGCCGAGCGCGCCGTGCTCCCGCGCCGGAATCTCTTTCCGATTCCCGCGGGCCTGTCCTTCGCCGAGGCCGCGGCCTTTCCGCTGGCGTATCAGACGGCGTGGCGCATGATCGTCGGCCGCGCGGCGGTGCGGCCCGGCGAGACCGTCCTGATCCATGGCGCGGGCGGCGGCGTCGGGACGGCGGCGCTCGAGGTCGCGGTCCTGGCCGGCGCGCGCGTCTTCGCGACGACCTCGGGCGCGGACAAGGCGTCGCACGCCCGGGAGTCGGGCGCCGAGGCCACGATCGACTACAAGACCGAGGACGTCCTTCAGGCGGTGCGCCGCCTCACCGACAAGCGCGGCGTCGACGTCGTCGTCGACACCGTCGGCGAGGCGACCTGGATGACGTCGCTCAAGATCGCCGCCAAGGGCGGGCGGATCGTGACGTGCGGCGCGACGTCGGGACCGAACCCGAAGGAAGAGATCCGACTCGTCTTCTGGAAGCAGCTGTCGATCCTGGGCTCGACCATGGCCAACGACCACGAGTTCCGGACGCTCTACGCCGCGTTCGCGTCGGGCCGGCTCCGGCCGCGCGTCGACCGCCTCTTTCCGTTCTCGAAGGCTGCCGAGGCTTACCGGTACCTCGAGGAGGGGCGGCACCACGGCAAGGTGGTGCTCGTCCCCGACGGCGGCGAGGCGGCGGCAACCGCGGTCTAGCGCGTTCGACGTCCGGATCTCTGGATCGGTTCGCCGATCCGTGCGATCATTGGTTCGCTCTCATCGGGTTCGCGGGCGGTTCTCGCCGGCGACGATTCCCATGACCGAAAACGCGACGCATCCCGTGTTTCGTATCTGCGACCTGCCACTGGAGGAGCGCCCGCGGGAACGACTCTGGCGCCTGGGGCCCGGGTCTCTCTCGAACGAGGAGCTCCTCGCCCTGCTCCTGCGCACCGGGATCCCGGGCCTGAGCGCTCTCGATCGGGCGCGGAGCCTGCTCGCGACGCGCGGCGGGCTGACCGGCCTTTCGGGGTTCTCGGCCGCGGAGCTCTCGGGCGAACGCGGCCTCGGCCCGGCCCGAGCGGCGGCGATCGTCGCCGCGCTCGAGATCGCGCGGCGGATTCCCGCCGAGACGCTCGCGGGCAAGGACCTGTTCAACGAGCCGCGCCTGGTCAAGGAGTTCCTGCGGGCGACCCAGGGCGACGACGCGCAGGAGCGCACGGGCGCCCTGTTCCTGAACGCGCGCAACCGGCTCCTGAAGAACGACCCGGACATCTACCGCGGCACCCTCGACCGCGCCGTCGTCGAGCCGCGCGAGATCCTGCGCCGGGCGCTCGTCGGCCGCGCGGCGGCGGTGATCCTGTACCACAACCATCCCTCGGGGGATCCGACGCCGTCGCGCGAGGATCGCGAGTTCACCCGTCGCCTTGCCTCGGCTTCGGAATCGGTCGGCGTACGGCTGCTCGACCACATCGTGGTGGGGCGCGAAGGCTGCGTCTCGTTCCGGGAGGCGGGCCTGCTGTAATGGCCGGCCCCGATCGAGCTCGACCTCTTCTGAGATATCGTTCGCCCCTCCCGATGAAGACGTTCTACGCGACGACGCCGATCTACTACGTCAACGACCTGCCCCACATCGGGCACATTTACACGACGGTCGTCACGGACGTGGTCACGCGGTTTCGGCGGCTGACGGGCGAGCCGACGCGCTTCTTGACCGGCACCGACGAGCACGGGCAGAACATCGAGAAGGCCGCGGCGGCTCAGGGCATCGCGCCCCTCGCGCTGGCCGACCGCGTCGTCGAGCGCTACCGAGAGCTCTACCGCACGTTCGAGATCCGGAACGACGATTTCATCCGGACGACCGAGCCGCGGCACCGGCGGGGTGTCGAGGCGCTGATCGCCCGGATCGAGGCCGCCGGCGACTTCTACACGGCGAAACACGAGGGCTGGTACTGCTCGAGCTGCGAGGCCTTCTACACGGAGAAGGAGCTCGATGCCGAGAAGCGCTGTCCGGTCCACGGGAAGGCGACGACCTGGGAATCCGAGGAGAACGTCTTCTTCCGCCTGTCGAAGTACGCCGAGCCGCTTCTGCGGCACTACGAAAAGCATCCGCGGTTCGTCCGCCCCGAGAGCCGTCTCGCCGAGGTGGTCTCGTTCGTGCGCGGCGGCTTGAACGACCTGTCGGTCTCGCGCTCGAAGGTCCAGTGGGGGATCCCGTTTCCGGGGCACCCGGGGCACGTCGTCTACGTCTGGCTCGACGCGCTCGCCAACTACATCACCGCCCTCGGCTTCGGCGCCGCCGACGACCGCCACTACCGGGAGTTCTGGGACCGCCCGGACGCCGAACGCGTCCACTTCATCGGCAAGGACATCCTGCGCTTCCACGCCGTGTACTGGCCCGCGTTCCTCCTGTCGGCGGGCCTGCCGCTGCCGACGACGGTGTGGGCCCACGGTTGGTGGCTGCGCGACGCCCGGAAGGTCTCGAAGTCCGTCGGCAACGTCGTGCGCCCCGACGCGCTCGTCGCCGCGTTCGGCCCCGACGCCTTCCGGTACTTCCTGCTGCGCGAGATGGCCTTTGGCCAGGACGCGAGCTTTTCGGACGAGGCGTTCCTGACGCGCTACAACGCCGACCTCGCCAACGACCTCGGCAACACGGTGTCGCGCGTGGCGGCACTCTGCCGGCAGTCGTTCGGCGCAACGCCCAACCAGGTCGACAGCGACAACGAGGTGCTTCAGGCCTTCGGCGAGGCCGCAGGCGACTGGCGCGCCGCGATGACCGACTGCCAGTTCAACCGGGCGCTCGAGGCCGTGTGGAAGCTGCTGACCGCGGTCAACGGCTGGGTCGTCGCCAAGGAGCCCTGGAAGATCCGCAAGCAGGAAGGCGCCGACTCGGCGCGCCTGCACCGGGTGCTCTCGGCGGCGGCCGAAGGGGTGCGTCTGTCGGCGGTGATGCTGTCGCCGTTCGTCCCCGCGACGAGCCGGAAGATCTTCGAGACGTTCGGCCTGCCGGCGGCCGACCCGACGGCGGCGGATCTGGCCTGGGGCGGACTGCCCGTCTCGGCGGCGATGCCCGAAGCGCCGGCGCTCTTTCCACGGGCGGATGCGGCGGCGTATCTGCAAGAGGAGAAGGAAGGACCCATGAACGATGCGGCGAATCCCGCGGCCCCTCCCACGCCGGCGCCGGCCGCCCCTGCGGACGACCGGATCGCGATCGAGGATTTCCAGAAGGTGCGCCTGCGCACCGCGACGATTCTCGTCGCCGAGCGCGTGCCCAAGTCGAACAAGCTGATGCGCCTCGAGGTCGACCTCGGCGGCGAAAAGCGGCAGATCGTGGCGGGGATCGCCGCGCAGTACGAGCCGGAGCAGCTCGTCGGCCGCAACGTCGTCGTCGTCGCGAACCTGAAGCCGGCGAAGCTGATGGGTGTCGAGTCCAACGGCATGGTCCTCGCGGCGTCGGTCGGCGAGGCGGGCGCGCCGGTCCTGCTCGACGTGCCCTCGGACGTCCCGCCGGGCAGCAAGGTCAAGTAGCGTGCTCGCCGATTCCCACTGCCACCTGCAGATGGGAGACGGCGCGGACGCCCTGATCGAGCGCGCGCGGGCCGCCGGCGTTTCGCGCTTCCTGGTCCCCGGGACCACGCTCGAGGACTCGGCGGCCGCGGCCGCGATGGCGAGGCCCGACGCCGGGATCTTCGCGGCGGTCGGCGTCCACCCGCACGAGGCGAAGGACTTCGACCCGGCGCGCGACGGCGCCGCCTTCGAGGCCCTCGCCCGGCGGCCCGGCGTCGTGGCGATCGGCGAGATCGGACTCGACTTTCACTACGACCATTCGCCACGGGACACACAGGTGGCGGTGCTGTCCTGGATGCTGGACTGCGCCGCGCGCCTCGGGCTCCCCGTCCTGCTCCACAACCGGGAGAGCGGCGCGGCGATGCTGGAGCTCCTGGAGAAGCGCGGCGCCCGCGACCGGGCCGGGGTCTTCCACTCCTTCACCGAGGACGCCGACTTCGGGAAGCGCGCGATCGCGCTCGGCTACCTCGTGTCGTTTTCGGGCATGATCACGTTTCGGGCGGCCGAGAACATCCGTGCGGCGGCCTCGGGACTGCCCCTCGAAAAGATGCTCGTCGAGACGGATACGCCTTTTCTCGCGCCGGTCCCGCACCGGGGAAAGCCGTGCGAGCCGGCCTACGTGGTCGAGACCGCGAAGAAGCTCGCCGAGGTCAAGGGCGTCTCCTTCGAGACGGTGGCCGAGGCGACGACGGCGCGCTTCGACCGGCTCTTTGCCCGGTGAGCGCGAGCCGGATCTCGCCCGCCGAGTTCGAGTCCTGCGTCGAGGAGGCGCTCGGCGCGGTGCCGGCGCCGTTTCGCAAGTACCTCGACAACGTCGTCGTCGCGGTGGAGGACGAACCGACGGACGAGGACTACGACGAGACCGACACGCCCGACGACGAGGAGATCTTCGGAATCTTCCGGGGCGTCTCCTACTTCGACCGGGCGCACACGGTCTCGAGCCTGCCGGCGCAGATCGCGGTGTTTCGCGGTCCGATCCTGCGCTGCTGCGCGACGCGCGGCGAGGCCGTGCGCGAGATTCGCGATACCGTCGTCCACGAGGTCGGCCACATGCTCGGCCTCGACGACGACGAGATGCCGTACTGAGGAGTCGCCATGAAGTTTCCCGGAAGAAGGTTCGGCGCGATCGCGCTCGGCGCGCTGCTGGCGGCGTCGCTCGCCCGCGCGGACGACGAAAGGAAGACGAGCCCGACCGTCGCCCGCGAGACGGCCGAGTCGAACGCGAAGACGCCGGCCGGCCGCCGCTACGAGTCGGCGCTCGAGTCGAGCCTGGACACGTGGTTGAAGCGCGCCATCGACCGCTGCGGCAAGGGCGTTTCGCCCGAGGACGCGGTCTCCTTCGAGGTCTTCGTCCGGATCAGCGACCGCGGCGAGGCCGAGGAGGTCGTCGTGACGCCCGAGACCGCCGTGTCTCGCTGCGCCGAGCGGGACTTCCGCGACGCCCGTTACCCGCACCCGCCCGAAGAGGGCTGGTGGGTCAGGGTGCCGATCGAGCTGAAGTAGCCCCGCGGGGCCTGGCGACGGCGAAGTGGTTCTGGCACACGGCGGGCACCGCCGCAGCCAGGGCGTCGTCCAGACGGTTCACCGATTTCGTCAACCCGGCGGCGTCCCGCCACGCCGCCGGCAGCCGGCCGAAGAGGTTGCGGGGAAGGAACGCGTAGCGGCCGCGGACGAGCGTCTCGAAACCCGCCTGCGCGAGAAGCCGTTCGACGTCGGCCGCGGCGTAGCGGAAGCGGTGCGCCGCGTCATGTCCGGGCCCCGACGGTTTCTTCAGCAGCCGCGCCAGGCCCTCGATGTAGCTGTACCGGTTGGGCAGGTGAAAGCACAGAAAGAGGCCCGAGGGGTCGAGCACGCGCCGGATCTCGGCGAGGCTGCCCGCCTCGGTGCCGCCGAGCTCCCGGACGTGCTCGAGGACGCCGACGCTGAACACGGCGTCGAAGGACGCGTCGGGAAACGGCAGCAGCGTCGGCTCGGACAGGCCGCCCTGGACATACCGGAGGCGCGCGCCGGCGGCGTCGCGGAGGACGTGCGGCCGGTGCTGCAGGGAGTAGGCCGTGACGTCGTGTCCCCCCGCCAGGAGAAAAGCGGAGAAGTGGCCGTCGCCGCACCCCCAGTCGAGCACGCGCGCCGGCCGGCGGAGCGCGGCGAGCGTCAGGGCGTACGGGAGCCGATACTGCTGGGCGATCGACAGGGCCGCGAACTGGCCGAGCTCCCCCTCCGGGGCGGCGCGGCGCTCGGCGTTCAACCGCGCGAACATCTCGGCCGCCGCGGCCTCGCCGTCGCGGGCGCGAGCCGCCAAAGAAAAGGGCGCGGCCTGCGCCGCGCCCGGTTTCGCGTTCGTGTCGAGCCCCGCGTCTACCGCCGCGGCCCCCGCGGCCCGCGGTGATCGCGGTTGAAGTGGCCCCGGTGCTCGCCCGGGCCCCGGCCGCCGCGCGGAAACTCGTCGCGGCCTTCGTCCTCGCCGGGCGCGCCGACGGGAGCGAGCGCCATCTCGGCGTCGAGCTGCTCCTTCGTCATGGCCTGCTTGCGCGAGAGCTTGATCTTGCCGGTCGGGTCGACGGCGATGATCTTGACGGTCACCTCGTCGCCTTCCTTGACGACGTCGGTCGTCTGGCGCACGCGGTACGGCGCGAGCTCCGAAATGTGCACCAGGCCGTCCTGGCCCGGCATGATCTCGACGAACGCCCCGTAGGCCTCGACGCGCCGGACCTTGCCCGTGTAGACCTTGCCGATTTCGGGCTCCTGGGTCAGGCCCTCGATGATCTCGATGGCCTTCATCGCCGCCGCCTCGTCGGCGGAGGCGATGGAGACCCGGCCCGAGTCCTCGACGTCGATCTTGCAGCCCGTGGCCTCGATGATCGAGCGGATCGTCTTGCCGCCCGAGCCGATCACGTCGCGGATGCGGTCCTTCGGAATCTGGATCGTGAAGATGCGCGGCGCGTAGCGCGAGATGTTCGGGCGCGGGCTCGAGAGCGCGGCGGTCATCTTTTCGAGGATGTGGAGGCGGCCGGCGCGGGCCTGCTCGAGCGCCTTCTCGAGGATGTCGCGGCGCAGGCCCTTGATCTTGATGTCCATCTGGAGGGCCGTGATGCCCTCGCGCGAGCCGGCGACCTTGAAGTCCATGTCGCCGTAGTGGTCTTCCTGGCCCGCGATGTCCGTCAGGACCGCGAAGCGATCGCCGTCGGAGACGAGGCCCATCGCGACTCCGGCGACGGGCGCCTTGATGGGGACGCCCGCGTCCATGAGGGCGAGCGTGCCGCCGCAGACGGTCGCCATCGAGGACGAGCCGTTGGACTCGAGGATGTCCGAGACGACGCGCACCGTGTACGGGAACGCGTCTTCGGAGGGGAGCATCGGCGCGAGCGAGCGGCGCGCGAGATTGCCGTGGCCGATGTCGCGGCGGGACGGCCCGCGCATGAACTTGGTCTCGCCGACGGAGAACGGCGGAAAGTTGTAGTGGAGCAGAAACGTGTGCTCGCTCTCGCCCTCGTACTCCTCGATGATCTGCGCGTCGTCGGCCGTGCCGAGCGTCGCGGTCACGAGGGCCTGGGTCTCGCCGCGGGTGAAGAGGGACGAGCCGTGGGTGCGGGGCAGGATGCCCACCTCGCACGCGATCGGACGGATCTGGTCGAACGCGCGCCCGTCGAGGCGCTTGCCCGCGAGAATGGTCTCGCGCGTCAGGACCTTGACGAGGTCGTCGGCGGCCTTGGCCACCTGCTTGCGGCGCTCGGCCTCGGTCTCGGGGACGAGCGATGTCACGGCCTTCTTGACGGCCTTGATCTCCGCGTAGGAGGCGATCTTGTTGGGAAGCGTCATGGCAGCCATCATCGGCTCCTGCCACGCCTGGCGGACCTCGGCGAAGAGGGCGGGCGGGTAAGCCTCGGGGGCCTGCCAGTGCGGTTTCTGGAAGTTGCCGCGGCGCTGGAGCTCGAGCTGGGCGGCGACGATCTGGCGCACGGCCTCGTGGCCGAAGAGGATGGCGTCGATCATGTCGCGCTCGGAGACTTCCTTCGCGCCGCCCTCGACCATGCACACCGCGTCGTTGGTGCCGCAGACGATGAGGTCCATGTCGGACTTGTCCCGCTCGGCGTTGGTCGGGTTCAGGACGAAGCGGCCGTCGAGTCTCCCCACGCGCACGGCGCCGATCGGGGCGTAGAACGGCGCGACCGAGCAGGTCAGCGCGACGGAGGCGCCGTTGATGGCGAGGATGTCGGCGTCGTTCTGGCCGTCGGAGGAAAGGACGAAGGCGACGATCTGCGTCTCGTGGTTGAAGCCCTTCGGGAAGAGCGGGCGAACGGGACGGTCGATCAGGCGCGAGGTCAGGGTCTCCTTTTCCGTGGGCCGGCCTTCGCGCTTGAACCATCCGCCGGGGATCCTTCCCGCGGCGTACGTGGGCTCGCGGTAGTCGACCGTCAGCGGGAAGAACTCGGCGTTCTCCTTGGGCTCTTTGGAGAAGACCGCCGTCGCGAGGACCACGGTGTCGCCGAAGCGCACGACGGCGGCGCCGTCGGCCTGCTTGGCGAGCTTGCCGATCTGGATGTCGAGGGACTTCGAGCCGAGCGGGACGGAAATCTGGTCGATCATGGGATTTACCCTTCTCGTCTAATGGCGTCGGGAGGCAGCCGGCCGCTTCGGAGCGGCCGCGACGAATCGCGGCAGGGCCGCGCCGGCGTCGCCCGGCGCCGGGTGGACTACTTGCGCAGGCCGAGACGCTCGATCAGCTTGTGGTAGCGATCGGCGTTCTCGCTGCGGAGATACTCGAGCAGCCGGCGACGGCGCCCGACCATCTTCAAGAGCCCGCGGCGAGAGTGGTGGTCCTTCGCGTTCGACTGGAAGTGCTCGGTCAGGTACGCGATGCGATTCGTCAGCAGCGCGACCTGGACCTCCGGCGACCCCGTGTCGCTGTCGTGCGTCCGGTACTGCTCGACGATTTTCGTCTTGCCGGACTCGTATTCGGTGACGTTCACCTTGCCTCCAACTTGCCTCTCTACACTCACTACTTTTTATAAGCCGCGAAGACTACCACAGCCCGGGGCGATCAGCCATCGGCTCCCAGCTATCGGCCGGAGAAGGACTTAGCGGTCCGGCGGGCGGCTACGCCAGCACGATCCGCGGCTTGATCATGGCCACCCCCCGGTTCCCGATGGGGTTGACCTGCCCGAGCGCCAGCATGTCGTCGCTCGGGCCGACCAGGGTGACCCAGTCGCCCTCCCGGGCGTGCACTCCCCGGGCCGGGACGGCCTGGCCGCGGCGGATCTTCCAGGCCTCGAGCGAGGCGAGCCGGACGCGCGGGAACGGAAAGGCCACGCGGGCGAGGGGGACGGCGTGCGGCCCGGCCAGCCTCTCCTCCGGTGAGAGCGCTTCGAAGCGGTCGAGACGGACGGCGTCTTCGATCCGGAAGCCGCCGATCCGGGTGCGGCGGAGCGATTCCAGGTGCGCGCCGCATCCGAGCTTGTCGCCGAGCTCGCTCGCGATCGAGCGGATGTACGTGCCGGAGGAGCAGGCGATCGCAAACGACAGCGCGCCGCCCGCGGGCTCGCCGAAGGTCAGGCTCGTGACGCGGACCTTCTTCGGGAGCGATGGCACGGCCTCTCCCTTGCGGGCCATCTCGTAGAACTTCCGGCCGCCGACCTTCTTGGCCGAGTACGGCGGCGGCGCCTGCTGGAACTCGCCGCGAAAGCTCTCGGCGGCGGCCGCGATCGCGGGCGCCGTGACGTCCGTGGCGTCGCGCTCGGGGCCGACGGTCTCGCCCTCGCGGTCGTAGGTCGTCGTCGCGCGGCCGAGCCGGATGACGCCTTCGTAGGACTTGTCCATCAGCGTGAAGAACCCCTGGAGCCGCGCCGCGTTGCCGGCGCAGAGGAGCAGCAGGCCCGTCGCCATGGGGTCGAGCGTGCCACTGTGGCCGATCCGCGAGAGGCCCGTCGCGCGCCGCGCCCGCTCGACGACGTCGTGGGAGGTCAGCCCTTCGGGCTTGTCCAGCAGCAGCAGGTAGCCGCGCTGCAGGGGATCGGCCGCCGTCACGAGGGATCCTCGTCGTCCGGCGCGTCGGCGGCCGGAGGCAGCACCTGGTGCAGAAGCTCCTCGATCCGCGCGCCGCGCTCGAGCGAACGGTCGGTGACGAAGTGGAGCTCGGGCGCGTACCGCAGCTGGCACCGCTGACCCACCTCGCGCCGCAGGAATCCGGCCGCGCGCTTCAGGGCGTCGCCCGCTTTGCGGCGCTCTTCTTCGCCGCCGAGGCACGAGAAGAACACCCGCGCCGACTTCAGGTCGGACGGCATCTCGACGTCCGTGATGGTGATCTGACGGAGCTCCGGGTCGTGCGCCTCGAGCAGGAGCAGGCGCGAGAGCTCCGCGCGCACGACGTCGGCGACGCGCTGGCTGCGGCGGGTTTCCTTCTTCATGCCGTCTCACACATGGATGAACTCGTTTCGGTAGTCCAGGATCTCGCCGTCCAGGTTCTCCTCGACGAAGCGCAGCACGTGCTGCAGGAGCGCGTCGAGCGGCGCCTGCTCGCCGCCGACCGCCGCGACGCCGAGGCAGGCCCGCTGGAGGAGGTCCTGGCCGGCGACTTCCGCGGCGGAGACCTCGAAATCGTTCCGAATCCGCGTCTTCAGGCTCTTGACGATCATCCGCTTCTCCTTCAGGCCGCGGCAGCCTGGAAGGTGAAGGTCGAAAACGGCGTACGCGATGACCATGTGACGCGATCCGTGAACGGGAACCGGGAACTGATCGCGAGTCGGTTGCCGGTCTACGGTTTCCGGTTGACGGGCGGCGTCAGCCGCCCATCACGCCGGCGACCTTCTCGACCTGGAAGGCCTCGATGATGTCGCCGACTTTCACGTCCTGGTACTTTTCGAGCCCGATGCCGCACTCGAACCCCTGCTTGACCTCCGAGACGTCGTCCTTGAAGCGCCGCAGCGAACCGATCTTGCCCTCGTAGATCACGCGGTTGTCGCGGAGCAGGCGGACCTGCGCGCTGCGCGGGATCGCGCCCTCGGTGACGTAGCAGCCGGCGACCACGCCGAACTTCGGCACCTTGAACGTGTTGCGCACCTCGGCGCGGCCGCGAGCCACTTCCTTGAGCGTCGGATCGAGCAGGCCTTCCATGGCCTTCTTGATCTCGTCGGTGACGTTGTAGATCACCGTGTGGAGGCGGATCTCGACGCCGGCCTTCTCGGCCTCCTCCGCCGCCTTCTTCTCGGGCCGGACGTTGAAGCCGACGATGACCGCGCCGGATGCCGACGCGAGCAGGACGTCGTTGATCGTGATGGCGCCGACGCCCGCGTGCAGCAGCGAGATCTTGACCTTGTCGTTCGACAGCGCCTTCAGCGACTGCGACAGGACTTCCATCGAGCCCGAGACGTCGGTCTTCAGGATGATGGGGAGGTCCTTGATCTTGCCTTCCTGGATCTTCGAGAAGAGCTGGTCGAGCGACAGACGCGAGCTCGCGGCCATCGCCTTCTCCCGGTCCTTGGCCTGGCGGAAGGCGACGACCGAGCGCGCCTTGGCCTCGTCCTCCACCGCCTGGAAGGTGTCGCCGGCCTGCGGCAGGTCCTCGAATCCCGTCACCTCGACGGGCGTCGCGGGGCCGGCCTCGGCCAGCTTCTCGCCGCGATCGTCGTTCATCGAGCGCACGCGGCCGAAGACCGAACCGGCGAAGAAGACGTCGCCGACCTTGAGCGTCCCGGCCTGGACGAGGACGGTCGCCACGTTGCCGCGGCCCGCCTCCCGCCGCGCCTCGAGGACGACCCCGCGGGCGTCGCCCGTCGCCGGAGCCGTCAGCTCGCCCATCTCGGCGACGAGGTTGATCAGCTCCAGAAGGTGGTCGATGCCCTGCTTCTTCAGCGCCGAGATCTCGGCGGCCGGCGTGTCGCCTCCCCAGGCCTCGAGGAGGACGCCCTGGTCGGCCAGCTCCTTCTTGACCCGGTCGATGTTGGCGTTGGGCTTGTCGATCTTGTTGATCGCGACGACGATCGGGACCTTGGCGGCCTTCGCGTGCGCGATCGCCTCGATCGTCTGGGGCATGACCGCGTCGTCGGCCGCCACGACCAGCACGACGATGTCGGTGGCCTTGGCGCCGCGGGCGCGCATGGACGTGAACGCCTCGTGGCCCGGCGTGTCGAGGAAGACGAGCGGCTTGCCGTGGATCTCGACGCGGTAGGCGCCGATGTGCTGCGTGATTCCCCCGGCCTCGCCCGCCGCGACGTTGGTCTGGCGGATCGCGTCGAGCAGCGACGTCTTGCCGTGGTCGACGTGGCCCATGACGGTCACCACGGGAGCGCGCGGCACGCGGGCCTGGGCGGTGCCGGCCTCGGCCGTCTCGCGGGCCGAGCGCGACAGGTCGAGCTCCTCTTCGAAGGAGACCACCGCCGCCTCGACGCCGATCTCCTTGGCGATCTGGACGGCCGTCGCGGCGTCGAGCGTCTGGTTCACGGTGGCGAGCACGCCGCGCTGCATCAGCAGGCGCTGGATGTCGCGTGCGAGCACGCCGAGCTTCTCGGAGAGCTCCTTGACCGTCACGCCCTCGGTGAAGAAGACCGGCCCCGTCGGCGCCGGCTTCTTGAACTCGAGGAGCTTGCCCGAGTCGTGGGCGCGGGTCTCCTTGGCGGCGCGGCGGATGGCCGACTTCGACGTCGGGCGCTCCGCGGTCGCGGTCTCCGAGCCCTCGGCCGCCTTCTCGATCAGCGGCAGCGAGATGTCGGAGTAGGTGTCTTCCTGGTACGTGCCGACGAACTCCCGCAGGTCGACCTCGTCGGCGACCGTGATTTTCGGGCGCGCGCCGCCCTTGCCCTTGGCGGCCTTCTTCTTGTCGTCGTCTTCCTTCTTGCGCTTGGGGGCGCCGCGGTCGGCGCCGGGAGGTCCGGTGCGGCCCGCGGGCGCGCCGGGGCGAGCGGGACCGCCGAGCGGCCGCGCGCCCGGGCCACCGGGAGCGGGACGGTAGACGGACGGCCCCGCGGGCCGACCCATCGGGCGCCCGACGCCGCCGGCGGGTCCCATCGGACGGCTCACGCCGGCCGCCGGTCCCATCGGACGGCTGACGCCGGCCGCCGGTCCCATCGGGCGATTCACGGGTCCGGCCGGACGCGTGCCCGCCGCCGGGCCCATGGGGCGCTGCGGGGGGGTCGGCCGCGGCGGGAGCACGATCTTCCGCGGCAGGGCCGGCGCCGCCGGCTTGGCGGCCGCCGGGGGAGGTACTTCCACCTCGGGCTCGGCGGGAACGACGGCGGTCCGCGCCGGCTCGGGGGCAGCGCGCTGTGGCCGCGGCTCGGGCGGCGCTTCGGCGACCTTGACCGGGGCCGCCGGCGGTTCGGGCTCGTCGGCCGACAGCGCCGCGGCCCTCCGGGCCTCGGCCAGTTCGGCGGCCGTCGGCGGCGGTTTGTCGACGATCTTGATGCGGTTGAGCGCGCTCTTCTGCGGCCGCACGGTCCGGGCTTCGGTGTCGCGGACGATCAGCTGCTTGGGCGCGTGCGTGCGCCCCTGCAGGATCGCCAGCACGGTCGACTCGTCGAGGGCCGCCTGGGGCGACTTCACGTCGACGCCGATCGACTGGAGCAGGAAGAGGACTTCCTTGCTCGGGAGGCCCATCTGCCGGGCGAGCTCTTCGACTCGAATCTTTCCCATCTCGCCTGCTCTACTCCCTGACGCCCGTCTCGGCGGGTGCATCGGCCGGAGACTCTTCCTCCGCGCCTTCCTCGTACTCGCCCTCCTCCTCGGAGGTCTGACTGGACTCGGCCGCGCGAGCGGCTTCGAGAATCTTCTCGGCGGACTTCTCGCCGATGCCGGGGATCTCGGCGAGCTCGGCGGCGGACTTCTCGAGCAGGTCGCCGAGCGTCGCGATCCCGGCCTCGACGAGCCTCTCCGCGGTTTTCTCGCCGACCCCGGGAATCTCCGCGACGGCCGTCTGCTTGCGGCGCGACGCCTCGAGCATGCGCGAGAGGGCCTGGGCCACCTCGCCCTTGACCTCGCTCTCGCCCTTGATCTCGATCTTCAGGCCGATCAGGGCGGAGGCGAGGCGGACGTTCTGTCCCTTCTTGCCGATCGCGAGCGAGAGCTGGTCGTCCTCGACGACGCAGTCCAGGCTCATGGTGCCGTCCTCGTGGTGGATCGGCGAGACGCGCGTGATCTTGGCCGGCGCGAGGGCGTTCTGGGCGAACGTGATCAGGTCGTCCGAATAGAGAATGACGTCGATCTTTTCGCCGTGAAGCTCGCGCATGATGGACTGGACCCGGCTGCCGCGCATGCCGACGCAGGCGCCCACCGGGTCGACGTCCCGCTCGCGGGAGCGCACGGCGACCTTGGCGCGCTCGCCGGGCTGGCGCACCGCGCCTTTGATGACGACCGTGCCGTCGTAGATCTCCGGCACTTCCATCTCGAAGAGGCGGATCAGCAGGCGCGGGTCCGTCCGCGAGAGGACCAGCTGCGGGCCCTTCGGGTTCTTGTGGACGTCGTAGAGGATCGCGCGGATCCGCTCGCCCTGCCCGTAGCGCTCGGCGCGCGACTGCTGGTCGCGCGGGATCACCGCCTCGGTCTTGCCGAGGTCCACGATCATGTCGCCGCGCTCGAACCGCTTGACGGTCCCGTTCATCAGCTCGCCGACCTTCGGGTGGTACTCGTTGTAGACGTTGTCGCGCTCGGCCTCGCGGACCTTCTGGTAGAGGACCTGCTTGGCCGTCTGCGCGGCGATGCGCCCGAGGCCGACGGTCTCGCGGTAGATGCGCACCTCGTCACCGAGCTGCACGTCGTGCACCTCGGCCGGCGCTTCGCCTTCGGCGCCCGGGCGGAGCACGCGCACTTCGGCCTTCGTGCCCTTCTCGGCGACGAGACCCTTCGCTTCGTCGAGCAGGACCTGCGGCGGCGGCTCCTCGGACTCGGTGTCGAGCTCCGCGACGACGGTGCGCGGCGAGTAGACGGTCATGGCGCCGGTCTGCCGGTCGATCAGGGTGACCATGGCCTTGTCGTGGTAGTACTTCCGCGCGGCGGAGGACATCGCCTCTTCCAGAGCGCCGAACATCTTCTCGGCGTCGATGTCCTTTTCGCGCGAAACCTGTCGGATGACCGACGGATCGATAATCATGACAACCCGCTCCTATCGCCCCGGGCTTTCCCGTCGCGGCCACTCCCACTCGTAGTCCAGGCGCGCGAGCCGAATAACGCCGAAACGGACATTATAGATTTTGTGTTCCGCCTCATCAACGACGGTGAGGACGTCGCCGTCGACCGCGTCGAGTCGCCCGCCGAAATTCCGCGCCGGCGAGAGGGCGGGAAGCTTCCCGCTCGGCCGCGGCAGCGCCGACGGCACGACGGGCTCCTCCGTCTTGACGCGAACGCGGCGCCCGATAAAGCGGCGCGCGTCGTCGAGGTCGTAGAGCTTGCGGTCGAGTCCGGCCGAGGAGACCTCGAGCGTGTAGCGGTGGGAGATCTCGTCGGAGGCGTCCAGCACCGCCGAGGCCTCGCGGGAGACCGCCTCGCAGTCGTCGACCGAGACGGCGCCGCCGTCCTGCCTCTCGAGGACGAGGCGCAGCACCGTCGACCCGCCCGCGCCCGAGGTCTCGACCTCGAGCAGCCGACAGCCGTTCTCTTCGGCGATGGCCTCGATTTCCCGCATCGTCTTCTCTCCCAGGGGCTTTTTCATCGAACAAAAAAGCGGGCTCCTGCCCGCGCTTTCAACCCAGACAGGCGGTTTATATCAAAAGGCCGCCAGAGGGGCCAGAAGGGCGTAACCGACTGACGGGATGCGGGAAGCCGCGAGGCGGCACGGCCCGCCCGCGAGCGGTTTGCGCCACCGTGTCGCGGTTAGTCTCGGTTCAGCGTCTGGCCCCTACAATGATCGAGAATCCCGGCAAGTCTTTGCGTGTTAACGGGTGAAGGCGGCCGGATCGCCTGAGGAGAGTTGCGTGCCTGAGCCCGAAGAGAAAGATCTGCCGTTCGCGCGCAGCGCGATCGCGGCGATCGGCGCCCGCCGTCGGTGGCGGCTCTTCGCGTCGGCTCCCGAGGAAGACGTGGGCGAAACGGCGCCCGCCGTCTCCGACAACGGTGGCGACCCCTCGCGCGACGAGGGCCCGCCGGGCGCGAGCATGCTCGGGGTGTTCTCCGGCCCGCCGCGGGCGACGTCGGAAGTCGACGCGGCCGCCCGGTTCCTGAAGGAGGCGGTTTCGGTCGCGGACGAGGAGCCGCCGGTCCGCAGCATGCTCGGGAGCCTCGCCGACGAGGCGGGGCCCTCGCCGGCCGCGGTGGCCGACGACGACGGTCCCTCTTCGATGCTCGCCCTCGACGGGGCCGCCGGGAAGGTCGACGCCGATCCGGATGCCTTCGGCCACCTGGCCCTGCACAGCACCATCGCCGAGCTCGCCGGCCTCGAGGAGCACATCGGGAGCGACTGGCCGATCGAGCGCGGCGTCCTGATCTCGCTGCTCTTCCACATCATGCTGTTGCTCCTGATCCTGGTCATGCCGGCGCGGCTGCCCGGGGGCTCGAAGGGCGACCTTCTCGCCATGTTCCAACCGGAACCGCGCGACAACACGCCGATCCCGGTGATCATCGACGCGCCGGGCGCTCCGAAGCCGAACCCGAGGCGCGCGCCGCTGTCCGACGCCGACCGGCAGGCCGCCGGCGGCGACAAGTCGCGCCCGAAGGCGAGCACGCCGTACACGCCGCCGTCTTCCGGGATCGCGGGCCTCGCGCCCGGGCCCCGCGCGCCGCGGCGTCCGGGCGGTCCGCCCGCCCAGCCCCCGGCGCCCAAGGGCGAGCACGGCCAGGACTCGCAGCAGGCGAAGGCGGAGCCGAAGACCGACCAGAAGCCGTCCGAGTTCCCGACCGACACGCGCCCGCAGTCGAGCGGCCCCCGCGAGATCGGCAAGCTCGCGGGGCTCGACCAGGCCATCCGCGAAGAGGCCGCGCGCGCCGCCGCGTCGGCGGGAGGCGAAGGCGGCTCGCCCCAGGGCAACCCCGACGGCGGCTTCGTCGACTCCGGGCCTCTCTCCTTCGACACGAAGTGGTACGACTGGGGCGCTTACGCGGCGGAGATGATCCGGCGGATCAAGCTCCACTGGGACGTCCCGGAGCTGGCGCGCCTCGGCTGGAAGGGCAGCCTGACGATCCGCTTCTACATCCTGGCCGACGGCCGCGTGGGGGAGGCGAAGATCATCCGGTACTCGGGAATTCCGCCCTTCGACAACGCCGCGCTCCAGGCGATTCTCAAATCGTCGCCCTTCCGGCCGCTTCCCGAGGAGCTCCACGAAGAGAAGGAAGGTGTGACCGTAACCTTCCTCTACAACATGCGTCTTGACGACGAGGGCAAGCCGCAGTGAACGATGCCGGGCAGATTCGGGCGGCCCTCGAAACGGCGAACACCGTGGCCGTCGTCGGCTGCTCGCCGGATCCGTCGCGCCCGTCGCACGAGATCGCCGAGTACCTGCAGCGCCAGGGATACCGGATCATCCCGGTCAACCCGCGGTGCGCCGAGGTCCTCGGCGAACGCTCGTACCCGTCGCTGGCGGACGTCCCTCCGGACGTCGGCATCGACGTCGTGGACGTTTTCCGCCGCTCCGAGCACGTCGCCGGCGTGGCCGGGCAGGCGATTGCCCGGGGCGTGCGCTTCTTCTTCATGCAGCTCGGCGTCGAAGATCCGGCCGCCGCCGCGCGCCTGGAAGCCGCCGGCATCGGGGTGGCCATGAACCGGTGCATCCTGGTCGAGCACCGGAGCCTCGGGATCCTTCCCAAATCGAGGAATGCCCGGGCCCACGCCGGCGTTTCCCCCATGTCCCGAGATCGGGACCTGAAACAGGAGAAATAGTTTCGTCATGGAAAAGACCACAAAACGCGCCCTTTCCTTCTCCGCGCTGATCGCGGCGGCCGTCGTCTTCGGGATGGTCGTGGCGAGCTCGGTGAACATCACCCCGCGCTCGGAAGCCCAGCACACGGCGACCCCGGCCGCGAACTCGCGCCCGGCGGTGGCCGGCGTCCCCTCGTTCGCCGACATCGCGCAGGAGGCCATGCCCTCGGTCGTGTCGATCACGTCGACCGACATCGTCAAGGGCGGCCAGAACCGGCGCTACGCGAACCCCTTCGGGGACGGCGATCCGTTCGAGTTCTTCTTCGGCCCTCCGGGCGGCGGCGGTGGCGGCCAGCGCCGGGGCCAGCAGCCCGACGACGAGGAGCACAAGCAGGTCCAGGGCGGCACCGGTTTCATCATCTCGGAAGACGGCTACATCGTCACGAACAACCACGTGATCGAGGGCGCCGACAAGATCGAAGTCCGGATCAACAACAAGGAAAAGTACACGGCCAAACTCATCGGCCGCGACACCGCCACCGACCTCGCGCTGCTCAAGGTCGAGACCAAGCAGCGCCTGACGCCCCTGCCGCTCGGCGACTCCGAGAAGCTCCGTGTCGGCGAGTGGGTCATGGCGATCGGCGACCCGCTGGCCTTCGACAAGACCGTCACCGTCGGCGTCGTCTCCGCCAAGCAGCGCTCGGGCCTGACGGCGGATCCGGCGACGCGTTCGTTCGAGAACTACATCCAGACCGACGCCGCCATCAACTTCGGCAATTCGGGCGGCCCGCTGATCAACGTCAGCGGCGAGGTCATCGGCATCAACACCGCGATCTTCCGGCCGGCCCAGAACATCGGCTTCGCCGTTCCGGTCAACACGCTGAAGACGATCCTCCCGCAGCTGCGCGACAAGGGGAAGGTCACGCGCGGCTTCCTGGGGATCAACATCGTCAACGTCGATTCCGATCGCGCGGCGGCCTTCAACCTGAAGACCGAGGACGGCGCGTTCGTCGAGTCGGTCGAGCCGGGCAAGCCCGCCGACAAGGCCGGCCTGAAGCCGGGCGACACGATCGTCAAGGTGGACGGCGTCCCCGTCAAGGAGACGCGCGACCTGATCGGCTACGTGTCCGGCAAGGCGCCGGGCAGCAAGGTCCAGCTCGACGTCGTTCGCGACGGCAAGGAGCAGACCCTGACCGCCTCGCTCGCCGAGCGCAAGGACGAGGCGGGCGGCAAGGAGCCCGAGAAGGCGGCCTCCGACGACTCGCACGAGCGGATCGGCATCCAGGTCACCGAGCTCACGCCCCAGATGCGGCAGATGCAGCGGATCAAGGCCGACGTGGACGGCCTCGTCGTCGTGCACGTCAAAGAGGTCTCGCCCGCGGCCGACGCCGGCATCCAGGAGGGCGACATCATCACGCAGGTCAACGGGCAGAAGGTGGGCTCGACCGAGGACTTCGGCAAGATCGTCGGAAAGGCCAGGAAGGGCGACTACCTGAAGCTCTACGTCTACCACCCGCGCGCCAACGTCTCGAGCTTCGCGCTGGTCAAGATCGACAACTGACGTTTCGCGCTGCCGCTGGTTT
>DATJXB010000070.1:0-7208 GCA_035500755.1 Thermoanaerobaculia bacterium
CTTCAAGCCGACGTTCCGGTTCTTCGAAGTCGCGTAGGACCGGGCGAGGTAGAACGCCACGCTCGTCTCGTGGACCGCCGAGCGCAGGGAGACCTCCTGCCTCAGGCGCACGACACCCGGAGTCGCGATCGCGAGCAGCCCGGCCATCGTCGTCATGCCGAGGAGCAGCTCGAAGATCGACAGGCCGGCCGCGGGGTGAAGAGGCCCGGGGCCCAGAGGGCCCCGGGCGGGCGAAGCGCTCACCGCCCCTTGCCCACGGAAGCGGTGTTGGCGGGTTTCTCCTTCGGCGCCGCCGGGGGGGAGGAGCGGCGGGAGGCCGAGGAGCCGGAACGCACCTTGGCCGACAGCGTGGTCGGACCGCTGACGGCGATGTACGGCTTGAGTGTCGTGAAGAGCTTTTCGCCGATTCCCTTGACCTCCATGAGGTCCTCGGGACGCGCGAAGGGCTTCTCCTTGCGATGCTCGACGATGCGGGCGGCGACCTTGGAGCCGAGGCGCGGCAGGTACGCGAGCTCGGCGGCCGTCGCCGTGTTGATGTTGACCCTGGGCGCCGCGCCGGGAGCTTCGGCGCTCTCGCCGAAGAGCAGCGCGGCGGCGCCGACGGAAAGCAGCGCGGCGAGGGCGCCGGCACGGATTCGGGAAGCTTGCATGCGAGACTCCTTGTTTGACGAGAAGCGAACGTTGGTTTCGTTTCCTGTGTGGCCAGAGCGATGGGTGTCCTCATCGGGTTCGTTTCGATCAGGCGTTCTCCATCGGCACCTCCTTTCGTTTTCGAGGTGCCGTCATCGCGAAAGGCGTGCCGCGCGCGCCCGACGAGCCAAGTGACCGCGGCGTCGGGGCTTAGCGCGCGGCGACGCGCCGGGCGAGCCGCGATGCTCCGTCGAAACGCTTGTCGGCTCGACCGCGCCCGCCGGCGCAAGTGACTGAGCCGGATCGGTTCGCGTCGCCGTCAAGGCGGCGTGTCACCCGCTCAATTTCTTGTCAGCCGCCCGTATAGACTGGCGACGTGGCCGGGCGCGAGATCGTCGTCGGTGTTTCGGGAGGTTCCGGCGCGCGCCTCGGCAAGCGGTTCGTCGAGATCGCGCTCGCGTCGACGGGCCTCTCCCGCCTGCACCTCGTCGTCTCGGACGCCGCCCTCGCCGTCGCGCGCACCGAGATCGCCGCTTCGATCACGACGCCCGAGGCCTGGGCTGCCGCGCTCGAGGTCCCCACGGCCGCGCGCCGCCGCCTCGAGATCCACGCCAACGCCGACGTCGGCGCGTCGATCGCCTCGGGCTCCTATCCGGTCTCGGCGATGGCCGTCATCCCCTGCAGCGGCGGGACGCTCGGGGCGATCGCCAACGGCATCGGCCGCGACCTGTTGCAGCGCGCCGCGGACGTCTGCCTGAAGGAGCGCCGCCCGCTCGTCCTCGCGCTGCGCGAGTCCCCCTACTCGCTCGTCCACGTCGAGAACATGCGCCGGGTGACCCTGGCCGGCGCGATCGTGGCGCCTCCCGTTCCGGCCTTCTATGTCGACGCGCCGTCCCTCGACCGCTTCCTCGAAGCCTACGGCGTGCGCGTGGCCCTGCTGCTCGGCCTCGGGCCCCGCGGCGAGCAGTTCCGCTGGAAAGGAACGGCACCCGCTCGCCGACGCCCGCGGAAACCATGAGCACCCGGGTGGGCGTCGCGCGGTCCTTCCGCACGACGCTCGAGATGATCAAGTTCAGCCACACCCTCTTCGCGCTGCCGTTTGCGATCTACGCGGCGGTGCTCGCGGCCGACGGCTGGCCGAGCGCCGCGACGCTGCTGAAGATCCTCGCGGCGATGGTCGGCGCGCGCAGCGCCGCGATGGCGAACAACCGGCTGGCCGACCGCTTTCTGGACGCCGAAAACCCGCGAACGGCGGGGCGCGCGCTGCCGTCAGGGACGCTCTCGCCCTGCTTCGTGCGCGTCTTCCTCGTCGCCTCGATCGCCGTCTTCGTGGCCGCGGCGGCGAGCCTGAACCGCCTCGCGTTCCTGCTGTCGCCCGTGGCGCTCGCCCTGCTGCTCGGCTACTCGTACACGAAGCGGTTCACCGCGCTCTCGCATCTGGTGCTCGGCCTTTGCCTCGGTCTCGCGCCCGTCGGCGCCTGGATCGCGGTGCGCGGCTCGGTGTCGACGCTGCCGGTCCTTCTCGGCCTCGCCGTCCTCTTCTGGACGGCCGGCTTCGACGTGATCTACGCCCTGCAGGACCAGGAGCACGACCGGAGGGTCGGCCTGCGGTCGATTCCGGCGCGCCTCGGCGCCCGCGGAGCGCTCGTCGTGTCGGCCCTCTTTCACGTCGCGATGGCGGTCCTGCTGATCGCCGTCTGGAAGGTCTCGGGCAGCGGGACGATCTTCCTCGCGGGGATCGGCGCGACCGTCGCGGCGCTCGTCTACCAGCACGCCATCGTGAGGCCGGGCGATCTGTCGCGCGTCGACGCCGCGTTCTTCACGGCCAACGGCTTCGTGTCGGTCACGCTCGCCGCCTGCGGCATCGCCGACGTCCTGGCGCGATGAGCGCGGCGGCAGCGCTCGCCCTCGTCGCCGCGACGCTGGCGCCCACGCCCGTCCCGGGAGGGCCGGCCGCGGCGAGCCTCAAGGGCCGCGTCGTCTGCCAGGGCGAGTGTGCGCTCCCGGCCGGCGCGGTCGTGCGCGTCCGCCTCCTGGTGGTCCTGGATCCCGAAAGGCCGCCGCGCCGCGTCGCCGAAGTCTCGATCCCGACGGCCGGGCGTCCTTTGCCATTTCCGTTCGAGCTCCCCTACGACCCGGCCACGATCGACCCGAAGCGGCGGTACCTGGTCCGCGCGAGCGTGGTCGACAGCGACCACGAGCTCTTCGCAAACCGGTCCGCCTACCCCGTCTTGACCCACGGCGCGCCGGGCCGACTCGACGTGGTCGTTGAGCCCGTCGGCGGAAGCCGTAAGTCCCGGCCGGCCGCGTCGACGACTCCCGAGCCCGGCCTCGCCGGTGCCTGGAAGCTCGTCGCTCTCGGCGATGTGCCGCTCGCCTCTTCGGGCCCGGGCGATGACGTCCCGACCCTGGAGTTCGACGCCGCCCGGCGGCGCCTGTCCGGTTCGACCGGCTGCAATCGCTTCTTCGGGACCTACACGCCCGACGCGCCGGGCCGCGTCAAGCTCGACCCGGCCGGCATGACGAGGATGGCCTGCCCCGACCCCGTCTCTGAGCGCGAGAAAGCCTTTCTCGACGCGCTGCGCGCCGCCGACGCGTACCGGATCGACGGCGAGGCGCTCGAGCTCCTCCACGACGGCCGCTTCGTCGCGAGATTCGCGCGGAGCGCCGCCGCCCCATCCTCGGATTAGAATTCCTGCCAATGCCGATTCCCACCGAAGGCGACGTCAAGCTGCGGCACCTCGCGATCGACGGACCGATCGGCGTCGGCAAGACCTCGCTCGTCGAGATGCTCTCCCGGCGCTTCCACGGGACGAAGATCCTCGAGGACGTGGACAACCCGTTCCTGCCCGACTTCTACAAGAAGAAGAAGGGCGCCGCGTTCCAGACGCAGCTCTTCTTCCTGCTCTCGCGCTACCAGCAGCAGCAGGAGATCGCGCAGATCGACCTCTTCTCGACGCTCGTCGTCGCCGACTATCACTTCCCGAAGGACAAGATCTTCGCGTGCCTGAACCTCGACGACTCGGAGCTTCTGATCTACGACCGGCTCTACACGCTGCTGTCGGAGTCCGTCCGCAAGCCGGACCTCGTCATCTACCTGCAGGGCTCGCTCGAAACGTGCTTGAAGCGGATCAAGAAGAAGAAGAGCACGCTGGAGAAGGCCGTCACGCCGGAATATCTCGCGCAGCTGATCGAGGCCTACAACTACTACTTCTACCACTACGACGAGACGCCGCTTCTCGTCGTCGACACCAACGAGATCGACTTCGTCAACAAGCCGGCCGACTTCGAGGACCTCGTCGCCCAGATCCAGCGCGTCAAGAAGGGTGTCCAGTACTACGTGCCGGCCGGCAGCGCCTCCCGGTAGACGCCGCCGTTAGAAGCCTCCCCGCCGCCCCGCCTCCTGACCTATAATTCGCCTCTCGCCCTTTGCGGCGGCGATCCCCGGATGGTCGGGGACGTCGACCGAAAGGAAAGGAGCGAACGATGGACGTCCTTCCTTCCGAAGATCCCGTCACGATCCCCCTGCTCGTCGCCGCCAAGGGGCGGGAGCGCATCTCCATGATGACGGCGTACGACGCGCCGACCGCGGCGCTCCTCGACGGCGCCGGCGTCGACGTCCTGCTCGTCGGCGACTCGGTCGAGATGACCGTCTACGGCGAGCCGAACACGCTGACCGCCACGATGGACTCGATGGTTCGCCACACGCGCGCCGTCGCGCGCGCCACGCGGCGAGCCCTGGTCGTCGGCGACATGCCGTTTCTCTCGTACCAGGCCGAGCCCGCGCGCGCCGTCGAGAACGCGGGGCGCTTTCTCGCCGAGGGTGGCGCCGCCGCCGTGAAGGTCGAGGGCGGCCGCCGGATCCTGCCCGCCGTCGAGGCCATCCTCGCCGCCGACATCCCGGTCATGGGCCACGTCGGTCTGACGCCGCAGTCGTACCGCAAGTTCGGCGGCTTCAAGGTGCAGGGCCGCGAGGCCGACTCGGCGCGCGGCATCGCCGACGACGCCCGAGCGCTCGCCGAGGCCGGTTGCTTCGCGATCGTCCTCGAGTGCGTGCCCGACTCGCTCGCCGCCGAGATCACGCGCGAAATCGCGGTGCCGACGCTCGGCATCGGCGCCGGCGCCGCGTGCGACGGGCAGGTGCTCGTGTTCCACGACGTCGTGGGCCTGACGCGAGGCCACCGGCCGCGGTTCGTGCGGCGGTACGCAGATCTCTCGGCCGTCATCGAGACCGCCGCGCGGGCCTTCACGAACGACGTCAAGAGCGGCGCGTTCCCGTCCAAGGAAGAGTCGTTCACGGGCGCCAGGCCGACGCTGCGCCGCGTCCACTAGACGCCGAAGGGAGCGCCCCTCACCCCGACCCTCTCCCCGCACCGCGGGGAGAGGGAGATCGAAGGCGTCTTCCCGACGCGATAGAGTTCGCGCCCGATGCAAATCGTCCGTGACGTTCCGACCCTGCGCGAGCTCGTCGCGCAGTCCCGGATGGCCGCGCGCCCGGTGGCGTTCGTGCCGACCATGGGCGCGCTCCACGCGGGTCACGTCTCGCTCGTGCGCCTGGCGCGCGCCGCGGGCGGGCTGACCGTCGTCTCGATCTTCGTCAACCCGCTCCAGTTCGCGCCGGGCGAGGACCTCGCGCGCTATCCGCGGCGCGAAGAAGAAGACGCCGCGCTCCTCGAGCGCGAGGGCGCCGACGTGCTGTACCTGCCGACCGAGGCGAGCCTCTACCCCCCGGACTTCTCGACGGTCATCGAGGTCGCGGGTGTCTCGGAGGGCGGCGAGGGCGCGATGCGGCCGGGCCACTTCCGCGGGGTCGCGACGGTCGTCGCGAAGCTCTTCCTCCGCGTCCTGCCCGACGTCGCGGTCTTCGGGCGCAAGGACCTGCAACAGGTCGCCGTCGTGCGGCGTCTCATCCGCGACCTCGACCTGCCCATCCGCCTTCGCGTCGGCGAGATCGTGCGCGAGTCGGACGGCCTCGCGCTCTCCTCGCGCAACGCCTATCTCTCGCCCGAGGATCGCCGCCGCGCGCCCGACCTCGCGCGCACGCTCTTCGCGGCGCGCGCCCGCGCCGTCCACGGCGCCCGCGACGCCCGGCACCTCGAAGAGGAAGCCGTCCGGCAGCTCGAAGCCGCGCGCTTCCAGATCGACTACGTCGAAGCGGTCGATCCGCTCACGATGCGGCGCGTCACCGAAGTCCGCAAGGGCATCTGCCTGGCCGCGGCGGTCCGCCTCGGGCAGACGCGCCTGCTCGACAACGTCTATCTCCTCGATCCGAAGCGGACGTAAGATTCGGGCGTGGCCGAGTCCGAGACCCTCGCTCCGCCCGACGCCGCCGCGGCGGCCGAAGACGCCTTCGTTCTGGGAGGAAGGACGTTTCGCTCGCGCCTGATCGTCGGCACCGGCAAGTACGCGACCTTCCCCTTGATGCGCCAGGCCCTCGAGGAGTCGGCCGCCGAGATCGTCACCGTGGCGGTGCGCCGCGTCAACCTGACGGATCGGACGAAGGAATCGCTCCTCGACTTCATCCCGCGCGGCATGACGCTGCTGCCGAACACGGCGGGCTGCTACGACGCCGAGGACGCCGTGCGCGCCGCGCGCCTGGGCCGCGAGGTCGGCCTCTCGAACTGGGTCAAGCTCGAGGTCCTCGGTGACGAGCAGACGCTGTGGCCGGACAACGAGGCGCTGCTCTCGGCGACGCGGACGCTGGTGAAGGAAGGTTTCGTCGTCTTCCCCTACACCTCCGACGATCCGATCGTGTGCCGCCGCCTCGAGGACGCCGGCGCCGCGGCCGTCATGCCGCTCGGCGCGCCGATCGGCTCCGGCCTCGGGATCCAGAACCCCAATTCGATCTCGATCATCCTCGAGCGCGCGAAAGTGCCGGTGATCGTCGACGCCGGCGTGGGCACGGCGTCGGACGCGTGTGTCGCGATGGAGCTCGGTGCCGCCGGTGTCCTCATGAACACCGGGATCGCCGGCGCTCGGGATCCGGTCCGCATGGCCCGGGCGATGCGCGACGCGGTCCGCTCGGGGCGCGACGCCTTCCTCGCCGGCAGGATCCCGAAGAAGCGCTACGCCACGGCGTCGTCTCCCCTCCAGGGCGTCATCGGATCGTCTTAAGTCGAAGCCCTGGAAGGGTTACCCGGAGGCCGCCTCCCGGGGGTCCAACCGTCCGTCCGCCCTGTCCGTTCGGTCAGTAATTCCCCTTGCAACGATTACAATCCGCGTGCTACTTTCCGCCAGCTTTTAGTTAAGACCCGCACATCGGAACAGCCACTTCTTTATGTTTTTCCTTCCCCCATCCGTCCGTCTTCGCGGGCAGACGTACGCGTGTTCGAAAGGGGGTTGGTCCTAGAGAGAGCGTTCCCCGGCGCACGGGCGCCGGGTTTTTCCTCGTGTTGTAAACGATTCGCCATTTTTTTCGCCGGTGAGCGACCTCGTTGCCGCCCGCCGGCCCAGGGATGAAACCCAGGAGATCTGTAAATTCCATGATGCAGCAATACACGGACAAGAACCTCACGTGCGTCGACTGTGGCGGCACGTTCCTTTTCTCGGCGGACGACCAGGAGTTCTACGCGCGCAAG
>DATJXB010000071.1:0-19155 GCA_035500755.1 Thermoanaerobaculia bacterium
ACGCGTGCGCCGGGCGTCGTCCGCGCGATGACACGGGTCATGGTCAGCGGCTCCTTCCGTGGCGCGCCCTACGAACGCTCCAGCCGGGCACCTTGCCGCCGCGCGCGACGACGACCCCGAGGAGGTCGGCCGCGCGCCGCTGGAGGAGCTTCAAGGGCATCTTGTTCTTCTTCCTTCGCCTCATGATGGGAGCCTCCCGTAGAGCGCCGCGACTACAGCCACGGCTTTGCGCGCGCTCTTGTTCCGTACACGAATCACCGCCTCGCTCGTGAGGACGCTCCACGACGGGACGTGTTTCTTCGCATCGGTCGGTCCGTGGAGTTCGTCGAAGACGCTCGCGTCCACTTCCTCTTGGAGCTGCTCCTTGCCGTCGATCTCGATCGACTCGACGACGAGATCTTCTGCGACAGCGCTCGGGACGACGAAGCGTGTCGGCTGGAAGGACCGGACGTCCTGCCGGAGCTTCTGCCGGAGCGTCGTCTTCGCCAACGGCGCGACCGAGACGAGGTCGAAGCCGAGGGGGAACTCGAGGGTCGTCGGGGAATCCGCGATCATGAGCTGCTCTTCGGCGCCCCGTTCTGACCGATCGGAGTGTTCGTGTGGTGCGACTGGGCGACTGCTGCCGCAGCGGCCTCCGCGCTTGGGAAGTGGACGGGAGAGGGCGCCTGCTGCGCCGGACCCTCTTGCTGCACCTGCACCGGCGCGCCGGAGGGCGGCGGCGGGAAACCGCCCGGCGCGTTCGGCGTCATGTAGACGGGCTGGCCGGGCGCGGCCTGCTGGACCCCGGGTCCCATCGGCATCTGCTGCGCGCGCCGGAGGAAATCCTGCGCTTGAGCGGGATCGCGGAGATCGCCCGGCGCGAAGCGCTGCTCGGTCTGGCCCTTGAAGTACTGCGGCGTCTGCGGCTGCTGAGGAGGTTGCGGCTGCTGCGGCGGCTGCTGCGGCTGCTGCTGCGACTGCTGCTGCGGCGGCTGACCTTGCGACCACTCTTGGGCGTAGGGCAGGCGTCCCGACGGGTTCACCTGCGGCGCGAACTGGGAGGGAGGCTGCCCCGAGAGCCAGCGCTTCAGCTCTCCCTGGAGCATGATCTCGTACTGCATCGCCTCTTCGAGGAGGCGCTTGTTGTGCTCGGCCGCGGAGAGCGCCGCGTCGAGGTAGGACTGGATCCGGTCGTAGGCCTCGGGGTCGTGCGGCGAGAGCGCGATGGAGAGGTTCTGCGCGTCGATCTGGAGCTGTCCGAAGCCGCGGTCCTGCTTCATCGCGAGGTCGCGGTAGGTGACGTAGCGGTTCTCGCTCTGCTTGATGAGTCCGATGAGGACCTGCGCCGGCGCGTAGGGGCTCGAGTCGGCGCGCCGCGGGGGCTGGGGCGCGTGCGGCGCGGGCCGGTAAGGGTGCGGCGGCATCGGGGGGCGGTAGTTTCGGTTCATGACTACGGGTCTTTCTCTTTCTCGGAGTCTTTCGGGACGAGCTTGAGGAGCGTTCCGCGCTCCTCGCCTTTCTTCACCTCGCTGACCTCGGTGGGCGAAGCGACGATGACGTCGAATCCCTGGAGAAGCTCGAAGGCGTCTTCGAGGGAGGCGACGCCGTAGTATCGCTCCCTCTGGGCTTTCTGGCCATCCCCCTGTCCGCCCGCGATCTCCTTGGCCACTGCAAGGAGCATGTCGGCCTCGAAAGGCTGGAGCGGTGGTCCGAGGATCATCTTGAACCCCATGAGCGCTGCCGTCTTGACGCGGGCCTCCATGAAGGTCGCGGGTCGAATCTCGCCTGCGAGGCCGACCTCGCCGAACGCGATGAGCGAATCGGGCAGCGATACGTTGAGCACGCTCGAGGCGATGCAGAGCGCGAGCGGGAGGTCGAGCGCGGTGTCCTTCACGTCGTCGTGATCGCCGGGGACGTTGATGAAGGTGTCGCGGGCAAGGTCGAGTCCATACCTTCGCTGGAGGACCGCCATGAGCTGGCTCGCGCGGCTCGAACTGACGCCGACGATGGAGCGCGTCCTTCCACCCGGCGTGAGCGGCGGCCCGAGCAGCGACTGGAACTCCATCGCGTATGCGCGACTCGAGCCGGCGAGCGCCACGAGGCCGATCGAGACTCCGGGTTTGGGCGCCCGGCCGCCACCGAGGAGAAGCTCGCTCGGGTTCTCGACCGAGCGCAGGCCGTCGCGCGTCATGCGAAAGAGACCCATCTCGTTCGTGTCCCCGAAGCGGTTCTTGCTCGCGCGCACGCTCCGGAGATCGGCCGTGCCCTCCTTGCAGAACTCGAGCACCGCATCGACGAGGTGTTCGAGCGTCTTGGGGCCCGCGACGATCCCGTCCTTGTTGACGTGGGCGACGAGGATGAGGCCGATGCCGCGCTGCTTGCAGAGGCCGGTGAAGTGGATGGCGCACTCTCGGACCTGCTGCACGGATCCGGGCTGGCCGTCGGTGCCCTTTTTCACCATCGTCTGGATCGAGTCGACGATGAGGACGTCCGGGTCGAGGAGGGCAATCTGCTTCTCGATCTCTTCGACGTCGCTCTCGTTGTAGATGAAGAGCTTGCGTCTCTTCTGGGCTTCCGCCTGCGCGCGCGCCTTGATCGGGTTCGAGTCGGGTTGCCCCTCGAGGCGGGCGGCGCGACCCTTGATCTGGCCGCCCGTCTCTTCCGCCGAGACGTAGAGGATGGTGAGCGGCTCGCCCTTCGCGCCGGTCTCGACGTCGACGATGTCCGCGGAGGTCATGTCCATCGATACCTGGAGGAGCAGCGTCGACTTGCCGATGCCGGGGTCGCCGCTGATGAGGACGCAGCCTCCCGTGACGAGGCCTCCGCCGAGGACGCGGTCGAGTTCGCGCGTTCCCGTCGAGAGCCGCTCGTAGTCGGCCTCGGAGACTTCGTGGAGCTTCGTCGGCTTGCCGCCGCCGCCGATCCAGTGGAGCGTGGACTTGCCGGGCTTGCCCGCGGCGATGCTCCGCATCGCGCCGCAGTGGGGGCAGGTGTTGTCCCAACGCTCGACGCCTTTGTTGCAAGCGCGGCAGTGGAAGGAGAGGGGACCTGCGACCACGTCAGCGCCTCGCGAGGGCCGAGATCGCGACGGCACCGAGGATGGCGACCGCTCCCACGACCGCCGCAGTCTTCAGGGCCTCGGCGATCTTCTCGGCGGGTTTGCCGAGATCGACCGACGGGATCGGGAACGCCTGCGCGATTTCCTTGCCGGCCTCTCCGATCTTTCGTCCGAACTCCTGCGCGACCGAGGACGGCGACGGAATGCTCTGCGCGATTTCTCTGCCGGACTTCCCGATCTTCCGTCCGAACTCCTCTGCCGCCGAGGTCATCGCCGGCCCAACGTAGGGGATGCTCGGCAGAGCGCCGCCCATGCCCTGCCCGAGACCTCGCGAGAATCCGGCGGGCCATGAAGCAGCTGATCCGACGGGCCATGACGGGGTGGCCGGCTGTGAGGTCAGCGCCTGCCCGTATTTCTGCCAAGTCTCCTGTCCGAGCTGCTCGAGCCTCGGGGCGTACTCCTGCCACGCCTCGGCCCCAAGCTCGCCGAGCGTCGGAGCCGCGCCGGTCCGGTGCGTCGCGGGCAGAAGGACCGGATCGAGCAACGCCCAGACGCCGGGGATGCCGAGCGGGCCCGGGTCGTCGATGTATGCGCGCACCGGGCCCTCGACGTCGTGGATGAGCGTGAAGCGCGCGCCCCGCCACGTGCACCTCGCGGGGTGCTCTCCGGTGCACGCCGCCCCAGCCTCGCGGAGATCGCTCAGCAGATCGAGGAACCCGCCGTCCGTGACCGGTGCGTACCAACGCATCTCCATGGAATGCGCGGCCTCACCAGTGACCGTGATGGCTCCAGCCGTGATGATGCTGCTGCGGCCATCCGTCGTTGCCTTGATCCCACGGATGTTGATGGTGGTGGTGATGGTGACCACCGTGCCAGCCCGCGGCGTACTCGCCGGCCGCGGCTTCTTCGACCGCCTCGTGGCTCCGCTCGCTCACGAACCTGCCGAACTGAAAGAGGAGGAACGCGCCCCCGATCGCGAGCCCGGTGCCCCCGATCGCGTAGCTGACGGCGTGTCCGAGGTTGCCCCTGGCTTCGTGCCTTCCCGCGAAGAGGCTGACCGCGCCGCCCGCGAGCGCACCGTAGAGGGCGAGCTTCTTGTAGTACGGACCGTGCGCGAGGAGCCGGTCGAACTCCGAGAGCTGCGGGACGTGGACGATGTCGGTCATGACCTTCTCCCTTTCAGCGCGTATGGCCGTAGTGGTGGGCCTTGCGACGAGGACCGTGGTGGTGCTTGAAGGGCTTGCCGGTGTAGTAGCCGCGCGCGAGGAGGGCGAACCGCGCCTCGTGCGCCTCGGTGCTGTTTCCGTGGCTGTGCTTGACGAGCACCGACGTCGGGATGTGCTCCCGCGGCGCGTAGCCGAGCTTGCGATGGAGCTTGCCGCGGTGCTTGCTCACTCCCGTCCGCTTGATCCACTTGTTGACCCTGGCCATGGCATGTCTCCTCAGCGCTCCTGTCGTGCTTCGGCCCCGGGGAGCGCGATCCCGGGGACGAGGTCCGGCATGCCGAGCGAACGCCGGTGCTCGTTGATGAATGCGACGGTGAGGAGCACGGCTCCGAGCGCGGCGCCCGCCGAGGGCTTGATCCGGTACGCCGCGTAGACCATGACGCCCATGCCGACGACTGTGAGCGCGGCCGGCCCGGGGCTCACCCGGCGGTGATCTTCGCCGCGCGTCGCGTGGCTGCCGCCGAGGAGCATGAGTCCCCCGCCGAGGGCGAGCAGGGCCGCGTCGAAGAGGCGTGCGTCCCTCAACGGTGCTCCCATCCTTCCGGCAGCGGCATCCACATCCCGAAGTTATACCCCATCGGCGCGGCGCCAGGGAGCCCTCGCAGGCTGCGCCAACCGATTTGCGCCGCGCGCTCTGCGGCCGACAGATCGGGCGTCGCCTTCTCTACTTCTTCCCAGGAGAGCCCGGCACGGAACTCCGGCCCCGAATGATCGGCTGCCGACGTGATCCCTTTCCAGGCGGCGTAGGCGAACATCGCGCCGGCGAGCGCCCTTCCGAGCTTCGGCATCTTCTCTTCCGCGGCGCCGAACGTGAAGCCCGCGCAGACGCCCGCGAGGGCGGCCTTCGGCAGCGCGTCCATCCTCGAGCGTTCGACGAGGAGGAAGGCGGAGACTCCCGCGATGGGCAGGATCGACTGCCAGCTCGACTTGGTGTGATCCACGCCGGGTTCAGCGACTTCACGTTCCGCCATGGGCCACCTTGTCCTGCGAGTAGATGCAGCCGACGGCGTACCGCAAGGCGGCGACGGTCGCCGCGTCGACCTCGCCGGTCTGGGGGAGATTGAACCGCCCTTGGAACGCCTTGATCGCGTCGATCGTCGGTCGGGCGAATTTGCCGTCTTCGAGGAGCGGAGGATCGGAGCCGAGGATGTTGAGGTCCTTCTGGAGGAAGCTCGCCTCGATCGGCTGGCAGAGCACCCGCAGGGCGTGCTCCGTCTCCGGCGGAGACTGCATGAGCGCAGCGACGTCAGCCGTGAGGGCAGCTTGCTTCACGCGGTCGAGCGTCCGCGAGGCCCAGCATGCTTCGTTCAAGTGACGCAGGTAGTCGGCCGCCGTCGAGATCGCGGGCCTGCGCGGCGAACTTCGCGTCGGCGGCGGTGGCGGCGCATGCGGAAAGTGGTCCCAGGGCATGCGCGAGAATTCTGGCGGCGACGGCTCCTCTCGTTCCCGTCGCGTTCGGTTCGCCGCTCGGTCGCCTTCCGTGAGGAGCCAGAAGAGGATGCCGGCCGGGATGAAGAGGAGCCAGGGCATGGCCTTGCTCAGTGATACTGGACGGCTGCATCGAGGGCGGCGAGCGTCTCGGGTCCGAGGATGCCGTCGATGTCGAGGTCGTGGAGTGATTGGAATTCGAGGATCGCGCGCCGGGTCTTCGGGCCGACGACGCCGTCCGTCTCGACGTCCCAGCCGAGCGCGCGGAGCTTCTGCTGCGCGCCGGTGACGATGTTCGCAGAGCCGTGGCCGACGACCGGCGCTGCCCCGCGCGGCGGTGCCGCGGCTCCGGTGAAGAAGCGGCCCGACGCGCGCTGCCCTTCGAGTCGGGTCAGTTTTTCCCCGACGGACTCGGCGGTTCGCTCGAAGCCCGCCGCTTCGAGCTTCGCCTTGAGCTGCGCGAGGACCGCCGGATCGGTCTCGAGCTGGAGCGCGGCGAGCACGGCTTCGCGCACTGGTTTCTTCAGATCGGCGTCGAGACGCGCCGGGGCTCCGTTGTGCTCGGCGTAGCGCCGGCGCGACTGGAGCACGCAGAGGCCCGCCACCGCTGCCGCGATCGCGAGCGCCGTCTTCTGCGGGCCGGTCCAAGCCATCGCTGTCTCTTGACCTCAGAGCTGCGGAGGGGGGTTGTTGTTCGGGTACATCGCGACGAGCACGCCTTTGCTCCCGTCGCCGCGCGGCGCGGCCGCGCCCTGGCCCCAGTTCGGGTACTGCTGGACGCCGCCACCGGTCGGCTGTCCCATCCCCGGCTGGTTCGGGTACTGCGCGACGGGCGGCGCTGCACCGACGGGCGCTTGTCCTTGGTTCGGCATCGCAGCGAGGGGGGAACCGTCGAGGCAGCGCGTGTCGGTCCGCAGGATGCCCATCATGGCGCACTGGCCGAGCGCCTGGCGCACCATCATGAACGCCATCGCGTTCGCCGACTGGCTGTCGGGCGACTTCGCGGCGAGGCTGCCGAGGACTCCCGGCAGGAGCGAGTAGAAGACCTCGATGTCGCTCGGCCGCGGATCGCGGTAGCGCTCGGCGCCGGGTCCTGCGTCGGGTTGGGTCAACGGATCGCGCTTCTCTTCCATCTTTCTTTCTCTCTTTCCTCAGTAAGGCTCGAAATCGGGTTCGTCCTGCCACGTCTCCCAGGGAAGCGCGCCGACGGCCGCCTGGGAATGGGCCTGGGCCTGCTGGGCGGCCATCGCTTGCTCGTAGGCTCCCTGGTGCACTTCAGGCGGCGCGTGGCCGGGGAGGTTGCGCATGAAGTGGATGAGCCACTGCGCTTGGCTGAGCGACAAGCTCATGGCTCACCACCTCCGGAAGCGACGGCCACCACCGCCCCAGGGATGGCGGTAGTGAAGGCGCTGCCGCGCGTAGTACGGCTGGTACTGCGGGTAGTACGGCTGCTGGTACTGCTGGTAGTACGCGTCGAGCTGCGGCTCGATGGCGTCCGCATACTCCTGGAAGAGGTCTGCGCCGTATTGCGGCTGCATGTACTGCTGGCCGTACTGCGGCTGACCGACCGGCGCGCCGTAGGGCTGCGCCTGCTGCGGCGTTCCTGGGAACTCCGCGACGAGGCCCCCGCCGCCGTACTGCGCGATGCCGACGAACTCCTCGGGCCACTCGCTCGGAAGGAAGTCACCGTTCGTGACGTTGCCCGGCGTGATCGAGACTTCCGGGGGAGGCGGCGGCGGAGGTTCGTGGTGATGGTGATGATGGTGTTCGGGGGGCGGCACCATGATCTCGGGTTCCGGCTCCGGCTCCGGCTCCGGCTCCGGCATCGGCTCCATCTCCTCCGGGCGCACGAAGTGGCGCCGGTGGTGGTGCTGCCACATCTCGTGCGGCGCGACGTAGCGTCGACGACCTGCACGCTCTGCGAATCCGCGACCGCGTTCCGCGAACCCGCGCCCGCGCTCCGCGAACCCGCGCCCGCGCCCGCGCCGCCCGTCCAGGCCCACCCAGCTCTGCTGAGCGTATTCGGGCCACTGGTACTGTTCCCACCACGGCTTGTGGCGGTGATGGTGATGATGGTGCGGCCAGCTGTAGCCGTCCCAACCCACGATCGCGGGGCCGCTCTGAATCCCGACGATCGCCGGCCCGCTCTGGATGCCCGTCACGAAGTCTTCCTCGAAGACCTCCGGCGGCGCTCCGAAGTGGAACTGACCCCAGCCGACTGCGGCCGCCGGCGCCTGCGCCTCGAGCTGCTTGACGTGGATGTCCGCGTCGCTCGCGCCGAGAGCCTTGGCCTCGCCGACCGCGGTCGCCTTGGCGTCGAGCGCGGCCGCGCTCGACGTGTGCCCGAGCGAGTCGAGCGCGTCGGCGTGAGCGCGGATCACGCCCGGGTCGGTCTCCGACGTGAGGGCCGCGTTGACCGCCCTCACCTGGTGGGTCGACATGCCGGGATCGAGCGCGGCGGTCGACGCGGGCGTCGGCACGCTCGCGACCTTCACGCGCTCGAGCGCGACGGCCTTGTCGAGAGGCGTCGCGGAGAGCCACGCGAGCGGCGACCACTCGGGGTTCTTGTTCTTCTTCCAGGCGTAGTAGCCGCCGGCGCCGAGTAGGGCGAGGGTAATGGGCTCCATGTTCTTTCCTTTCCCTCAGTATTCCCAGCCGGTCTTCACGGGCGCCGAGGAGACGCACGTCCCACGAAAGTAGTCCCAGAAGTAGCCGGGAGGACACTCGGGCGGCGGGGCCGTCGGCGGCGGCGGGAGCGGCAGCGAGAGCGGCACGCACGATTTGCTCGCGTCGTCCCAGAACTCCGTCGGCCCGCACGGAGCGCCCGCGACGTGCCTGCCCGCGCCGCGCTCACCTTGCTTGAAGAGGCGATAGAGGACGTATCCCCCGACGCCGAGCCCGACGACGAGCAGCGCCGTCCCTGAACCGTCTCCCGACTCTTCCCAGCGCCTTGCTCTTGTCCGGATCATCTGTCTTCTCTCTTTCTTCGAAAAACTCTCGGCGCTCAGCCGCGGAGCTGCTCGTAAGTGGCGCTCGTCGGCATGCCGAGGATGGCCGACGGATCCTCGATGGTGTCGTGGACCCTCACCTGGATGTGGTAGACGGTCATCATCGGCTCGATCCCTTTCGGATCGGGGTGGTAGCTGACCTTGATGTGCGGGTAGACGTCGTCGTAGCCCTGCTGGCGCAGCTCGGCGATTCTCCAGCACGCGAAGTCCTTGCAGTCGCCGCTGCCGAGCGCGATCGTCTGGGGAATGTCCTGCCAGCTGTCGAGGCCCGCGGGCCTGACCTTCAAGATGTACTGCGGCGCGAAGTGGTAGAGCGACGGCAGTCCCGGGTTCTCGAGGATGTAGTTCCAGTCGGCGACGATCAGGAACTCGAGCGCCGCGCGCAAGACGATCTGCTTTCGCTGCACCGAAAGCGACGAGAACGACAGAAGCTCGAATTTCGGTTGGTACACGGACCGTTTCTCCTCGGCGAGGGCGCACGCAAAAAACCGAAACGCCCGTCCCTACTGGCCGACCGCGGCAGTTGCCTGCCGTGGTTAGCTTTCGGGACGGGCGTTCGGGCCAGTCTTCCGGACCCCTGGCCGGGCTAGGTGTGGCGGTGAAAGTTTCGAGCGCGAGTCTCGAGAGAAAGCCCGCCAACCGGAAATCTTGCGGGCCGCGGCGTCGCCCGATGTGGGCGGCGCCGCTCGCCCGCCATCGTCACTGCATCGAGGTGCCGATGAGCGCCGCGCTGAAGGTCTGCTGCGCGGCGGTCGTGTTCGACACGCTGATCGTGATGATGATGCCCGGCGTGGCCGTGTCGAGGCCGAGGTTCACGCCGACCGCGAGTTCCGAGAACGCCGCCGCGGGGATCGGGTTCGCCGAGACCGCCTGCGAGTCCTTGCCGACGCGGATGTCGTTGATGCTGAAGTTGTTCGCGAGCGCGCTCGGGACGATGAGGCGCGACCCGCGGAAGATCAGCTGCGGCTGAGCCTGGAAGATCGCCGTCGAGTTCGCGAGGATCACCGTCGGGCCGAAGCCGATGACGAACTCGCGCACCTGCGTCGGGGGCGTGTTGACGACGTGCGGGAAGCCCGAGTACGGGTAGGGCGTCGACGCGGCGTAACCGTACGCGCCGTAGCCGATCGGCGACCAGGTCGGACCCATCGGCGCCCAGCCACCGCCGCGACGCCGCGCGTGCATCGGGTGCATCGGGTGCATCGGGTGCACGGGGGGAGCCATCGGGCCGGGGCCCGGCATGGGGCCTGCCATCGGGGCCGCGCCGACGATGGCGGGGCCGGACTGCACGCCGACGATGTTCGGACCGTAGCCGACGCGGTCGTAACCGCCCGGCGCTGCCCCGTGACCGACTCGATCCAGATTCGCGAAATGATACATGGTGCCGCTTCCTTCCTTCCGAAGGCGCGCGGCCACATGGCTCGAGCGCCCGGAAAATTCTGGAAAGCTTCCGCGGCACCTCTCCGCTTCGTCTCTCTCTGTGGTTGTCTTTCGATTTTCTTTTGTCTCTCTCAGGACCTCTCGTTCGTGTTCACGTGCTTTTCACGCAGCCCAGGGGTACTGGGGGACAGCTGCCTCGGCGGGCGCCGGCGCCGGCTGGAACGGACGCTCGCCCGAGGATTGGAAGTAACCGCGCACCCCTGCCGGCGGCGCCTCGCGCCTGGCCGCGTCGCCCCAGATGGAGCCCATGCGGCAAGCGTAGGCGAGCAGCAGCCCGAGCCCGACGTTGAGGCCGTGCTCGGCGTAACGGCCGAAGTAGTTCGTGAAGACCGCGGTTCCGGAGAAGGCGAGGCCGAGGACTACGTCGGCTGGCAGGCCGAGGACCTCGTAAGCGTTCTTGCCCGGCGCCGCGTGCTTCGCGTTCAGGTAGCTCATCGCCCCGCCGACGCCGACGATCTCGATCGCCGTGAGGGCGTGGCCGAAGAGGCGCTCGCCCGAACCTGCTGGGATGCCCAGCGTTGGGATCGGCGGCAAGCGCGTCTCGGCCCGTTGGAGGTAGCCGTCGGAGAGCAGGCGCGGCGCGTGGACGTGGGAGTCTGTGAGGTCGAGCATTCTCGGTGCGTCTGCCTTTGTCCCAAGGATTCCAGAGCATCTACCTGGGATCAAGGGAAAAAGTAGCGGCTGTCCAGTTTGTTCGACGCCCGTCAGTACGGCGAGTCGTAGAACCTCGGGTCGTACATCGACGTTGACTGGATGCCCGTCCGGTAATCGCCGGCTCCCGGCGGCAGGTAGATCTGCGTGACCGGCCTCATCTTCGCCTCGGCCGCGCGCGCTCCGCGCCGGTGGCCGATCCAGTAGAAGACGAGGAAACCTCCGCCGACCATGAGCGGCACGCGGTGCCTCGAGGCGAAGGCGACGGCGCTTCCGAGGAAGTCTCCCCTGCCGCCCCCAGCGCTCCGCGGCGCGCGCGCCCTCGGCCTCGGGGCTTCTTCTTCGGTCTCTTCTTCGTCGAATTCTTCTTCTTCGGCCATGGCGTCTCCTCTCAAGCGTCGCTCGGGTGGGAGGAAGCCCACCACCCGATCTCGTCATCGTGTTCGATCTCGTGCGGCTGCCTCGCGGCCTCGAGCGCGGCGCGCGTCGGATCGTCGACGGCGCCCGTCTCCGGCAGCCCGTGCTGCTTCTGGAACATCCGAAGCACCGCGGATGTCTTCGGCCCCATGACTCCGTCTTCCTCGAGGAGGTTGCCGTAGAGGGCGTTGAGCGCCCCTTGCGCCTGCTCCACGCGCCAGCGCTCCACGAAGTTCGGCCGCGCCGGCGCGAGTGGAAGCGTGCGCCTCATCTGCCGCTGCGGCTGCTGGACGGGCGCGGCCGGAGGCTGGAACGGTTCGAGCGGCTGCGTGGGAATGTAGGAAGGTGGGTACGTGGGAATATAATAATCCTGCTCCGGGGCGTAGTGCGACGGCTGCGCGGGCACGGGGTAGGACGGTGCGGGGCCGTAGTCGCCGAGGTCCTGCGCGGGGGCGTAGCGGCGCTCTCGCCGCGACGGCCAGGCGCCGCGCTCGAGGGATCGCCTCGCCGGGAAGTATCTTCGGCGTGGGGGGCGCACTTCGAAGTGGAGGGGAGGCGCGCCGAGGCCGCGGAAGAAGGAGGCGAGGTCTTGGCCGACCTTGTGGCCCCCAGGACTCGATCTCGCTCGCGACAGCCACCAGGCCCCGAGGGCTGCCGCCGCCACGCCCACGAAGAGCGCCTCTCGCCTCTCGCGCAACGTCATCATGAGGTCGCCTGTCCGCTCGGGGGCTTCGTCATCATCGCCATGAAGTCGCTGAGCTGCTCCTGAGCGTTTGCGGGGGGTTGTGCGCCGGAGTCTGCGGCTTGCGTCCGCTGGGCGGCTTGCGACCTCGCCCGCGGCGCCTGCGCGGGCGGCATGCCGTACGTCTTGGCCATGTGATCGAGCACGAGCAAGAGCCGCTGCCGCGGATCCATCGCGGGCCGCCTCGCTTGGGGAGCCCTGCGGGCGATCGCCCCCTGCCTCGCGGCCGCCGGATGACTCGGTGCGGGCGGAGCCTTCGCGGGGGCCGCTTGCGGCGCCGCTTGCGCGGGCGCTTGCGGCGCAGCCTGAGGAGGGGGAGCCTTCGTGGCTGCCTGGATCGCCGGGACGACGGCCGATCTCACGGCGCTCGTCGCGAGGCCCGCGAGCGCGCCGCCCCACCCGCCCTCCGACGCGCCTTGGAGCGTGGAGCCGAAGATGTCGCCTACGGCGTTGCCGACGTCCTTTCCGGTGCCGCCGCCGAAGGCCTGCCCGAGGCCGGAGCCGAGCGATCCCATCGCGCTCCCCCAGCTCGCGCCTCCCGCGCCGCCTCCTCCGGCTCCGCCGCCGAGCGAGCTTGCCGCCTGGTTCAGCGCGGCGCTCCAGTCTTCCGCGCCGACGTAGAAGCCCGACGCGGGCGGGTAGGGGGCGTTCTCGATCGCTTCGATCGAGCCCCAGTGGACCTCGTCCTCCCAGGCGGCGATGGGATCCCAGGACGCAGCGGGGCCGTCGCCGTCGTCGTCGTTCAGGGTCCCGTCTTGACCGATCCAGATCGTCATGATCTTTATCTACCACCAAATCCTGATTCCGTTCGCGCAGTGAAGCGTCCTTCTCTGGCTTCAATCTTTCACACGAGGATCGATACGCTGAGCAGGCCACTACCACCGCTGCCGCCCGCGCCTCCATTCGAGCCCGCGCCTCCTCCTGCGCCGCCACCGCCGCCTGCGCCAGAATTCGCCACCGCTGAAGTTCCCGAACCGCCGGGAGCCGTGTTGACGCCGCTTCCTCCTGCGCCGCCGGCGCCACCCACGCCCGCACCGCCACCACCTCCGCCTCCGCCCGCGCTGGAGGATGGGCTCGCGCCGAATGCACCTCCCGGCCAGAGCGGCGTCCCTGCGGTCGTTCCGAACGCAGCCTCGTTTGTGATCCCGTTGAAGGTTGCCGCTCCGGCGAATGTGCCGGGCGCGCCGGCGGCGACGAACCCGTCTGTGTTCGCGAGTGCGGTCTGCGCGTTGCTGCCCGGGATAGAGACTCCGCCCGCACCCGGCGTGAGCGTGCTGAGGATGTTCGTTCCTCCGATCCCACCGCTTCCGCCTGCGAACGCGCAGAGCACGACTCCGCTCGTGAAATCGAGCAGGTAGGTGGTTCCACCCGAGCCACCGGTCCCACCTCCGAAGATACCGCCAGGAGCGCCGGGTGCGCCCGCGGCACCGCCGGCTCCCCCGCCGCCCACGATCACATCGATCCGGTGCGAGAGGTCGATCTTGACCTCGATCGACTTGAGCCTTGAGCCGCCGCCGGCGCCGCCACCCGGACCCGGCGTGTCAGGCGGCGCATTTTCCCCGCCGCAACCCCCGCCGCCGCCACCGCCTCCGCCGAATCCGGAGACCGTCGCGCGCACGACTCCGAGGGAGCTGTAGGCCGCAAATACGTTCGTAGCGCTCGTGATGAAGGTGAAGAGTTGTGTTTTACCTTCGTAGCTCATAGGACTTCCTCGGTGAGTAAAAAAGCTAAGAAGTCAAAATCCTATCACCCATCCCCGCGACTCCCGCGCCTGCCGCGTCAACGTCGGTGTTTCGCGACGAGGGGTCGTGGCTCATGAATCTCCCGCCATTCTCAAACGACTGCCCAGGCGATACCCGTGTAGATGAGCGACACGGAACCGAAGGCGCCGTTTTGCGGGAGGCTCATCACGTACGTCGGGTTGCCGTCGATGTTCTGGCCGTTGCCGTTGATGACGATGTTGAAGCCGCCTCCGAGTGAGCCATCCTCGTCCTTGACGACCACTTCGTCACCCTTCACAGGAGCGGCGTTGAGCAGGACGTTGCGGGTCGCCGTGAGTCCGTTGAGGCCTTCGTAGATGAAGCCGGTCGGGTTCGGCTGGGCGCCGACGTTGACGTCCGCGTCGGTCGTCGAGGTCGCGAACCACTGGTCGGTGTTCGCGTTCGACGGCCCGTTGGTGTTGCCGACGAGGTTCACGGGACCCGAAGCGCTGCCGGCGGGACCGGTCGCGCCTTGAGGGCCCGTCGGACCCGTCGCGCCCTGCGGACCCGTCGCGCCCTGCGGACCCGTCGGGCCTTGCGGACCCGTCGGGCCTTGCGTGCCCGATGCTCCCGTGGCCATGCAGATGCAGTTCACCGAGTAGGCGACGGCTGTGATCGTCCCCGAGACGCCCAACGCGCTCGCGTTCGCGACGGTGACGAAGTAGCGCGTGGCGACCGGAAGCTTGAGCCCGCGAAAGACCGCCGCGATGGTCTGGTCGCGACCGGCGAGCTGCACGGATTCGACGACGGCCAGCACGCTCCCCGGACCACAGTCCGCAGATACGAAGACCTCGACGCCGGGCAAGTTCGACTGGTCGATGGCGACGTCCATCAGCTGTTCGAATCCGCCAAGGACCGGGAGCGTGAAGCTCCCGCCCGGCGCGAGCGGCCCGTAGGCGGAGCCGAAGTTCGAACTCGGAGCCGTGTCGAACTCGTTGACGCCCGCGAGCGTCACGGTGATCGGCTGACGGAGGGGCACCGCCGGCGACGGCACGACGGTCGACTTGTCGATGCACGTGACGACGTACGCCGTGCCGCCGGCGTCGACTTCCTCGGTCTCGGAGTCTCCTTTGCCGATCGTCTGGAACTCGACGACGGAGGCGTCGGCGCTCCCCTGCACGTCCGCCTGGGCGACGCGCGTCCGGAAGCCCCCGACGACCGCGTAGAGCGCGAGCCCGATGGGGCCGCCGGCGCCGAACTGACCGCCTTGGAAGTAGACCGAGATGTTGTCGAGCGGCGCACCGGGCGCGATCGAGACGACGTCGGTCTCCTGCCCGATGATGGGCGTCGTGGTACCGGTGCTGAAAAGGACGGTCATGGCGGGAGTTCTCCAATGCTGGGAGCCGGCCAGGCCGGCTTCTCGATCGCAAGGAGACGCGCCTTCACCTATTCGGTGCGTCCACTTTCGTCAGAAAGTTCTGTGGGCTCTTCGTTTCGCTATTCGGTGATGCTCCGTTCTCAGTAAGCGTAGTACGAAGTCCTCGGGGCTGGAAGCGGAGGCGCGATGGGGCGGCATTTACCGCCGGAGAGATCGTCGCGCCAGTAGCCGTGCGGGCACCCTAGCGCGGGGAAGCTCCAATCCGGCGGCCCGTCCGGTGGGGGCGGCGGAGGCGACGCTTGGCCCGTCGCATAGGAGCCCCCAGGGAAGCACCAGTTCGCGGGGCTGCCCCTTCGCGTCGACATTCCAGGGGGACAATCGAAATCCCGCGTCGTGCAGACGAAGAGGCCCCGCTCGTCGAGCTGACCCGCGAGGCATGCCGCGCGTCCGCGGTATGCGCATGCGATCTCGCCGCCCGTCATGACGGCGTCGAAGCCTGGCGGGCATTCGGCGCCGACGAAGTGGCGGCCCTGGATGCCGTAGCGCGGCCCGAGCACGGCGAGCGCGAAGGACTCGAGGTCGTCTCGCGCGGCTTGCCTGCCGCCGATGAAGATCTGGCCGGCGAAGTCTCCTCGCGCCGAGGGGGCCGTGGGCGCTGCCGCCGCCTTCGACGCTCGCGCGGGGCGCGGAGGACCTTTCTGCGAGGGATGCGCTGCGCCGCCGACGCTCCGGATGATGCCCCGGTTGCCGCCCTCTTGCGTGCGCGAGATGTAGCCGATGCCTGCCCCGAGGAGGAAGAGGTTTACGATCTTCGGATCGCTGAACGTCGCCGTCGCCTTCACGATCTCGGCGATCGCGGCGATGGTCGGCGGGTCCGTGAGCTTGCCGGCCTCGAAGCCCTTCATGAAGACGTGCCCGGCGGTCGTGTCGCCGAGGATGGCTTCGATGACGTGGGCTTCGTTGTCGCCGATCTTCGTGAAGCTGTTCGCCTTCTTCGCGATGTCGCCCCAAATCGTAGCCCAATCGTCCTTTCTCTTTTGGCCGGCCTCGACGGCTGCCCCGATGGACTGGATCGTCTGGCCGAGCGCCTTCACGGCCTCTGGCGGAGCCTGAACCCCGGCCGCCGACATGCCCTTGGCCGACGCTTGCACGATCACGACGCCGAGGTTCGTGAGGGCCGCAGCCACGTCGCCGCCCGTGAGGGCCTGATCGAGCGCGTTCAAGACCGCGGCGAGGACTGCGCCCCCGATCATGAGCGCCGTGCCGATCGCGGTTCCGATGCCAGGGATGACCTGGAGAACGGCTCCAACGATCTCCATGATCGTCGAGAAGACGGCCTCGACGTTGCCGGGCATGTCCTTGTTCCAGTCGAAGCCTTCGTCGTCCCAGTGACCCTCTCCGCGGCACTTGTCGCGGTTGAGGCAGCTCGTCGGCGAGCCCGGCTTCTTCCTCTCGGCCTCGATCTTCTTCGGATCCTGCGTCTCGTAGGTGAAGATGTTGCCGTCGGCGCGCCACCAGAACCGGTAGTTGCTCGACTGCGGCGGCGCGAGGAGGATCGTCGGCACCACGTACCGCGGGTAGACGATCTTCTTCATCCGATCGTGATCGTAATAGTAGATGACGATCGGGTCGGTGCTGTACGACGCCTTGGGGAGGGGACCGAGCTTGACGCGCCGCTTGATCGCGGATTGGACGGCGTCGTCGAGCTTCTTCCAGGTGGCGTTGCCGGCTTGGGCGAGCGGCTTCTTCTTCCAGACGGGGTCGTTCGGGTTCTCGTACGCCTGGATGAGGAGCGTCGGATCGGTGTCCTCGGTGTGCTTGACTCCGAAGACGTCCTTGACGTTGCCGTCGTCGGCCCACGAACGGAGCGCGTCGTCGTGGTAGAAGTCGAAGAGCACTGCGCGCGCCTGCTGCTTCTTGCTCGCGCGCGGGTCGACCGACGGGATCACGTCGATGGGATGCGGGGGCGCGGACCAGCCGACGACGTGTCCACCGGGCGCGAAGGCCGGCTGGAACGCGAAGCAAGAACGCCGGAGGACCTTCCACTCTTTGCGCGCGTTGCGAGCCAAGTAGTCGGCCACGACGTCACCGATCTCCTCGAGCGCTTCCTCGTCGCTGAGGGGCGGCGACTGCTCCCACCAGGAGAAGGGCTCGGCGCTCCACGCTTCTGGATAGACGCCAGCGCTCCACGCGTCCGGGTAGACGACGTCGCCGATGTCCTCGTAAGGGTAGGAGCCCGGTCCCATCATCGTCCGCCTCCGCAGAGCGGCGCGAGGTCTTGGCCGTAGATGAGTCCCACGCTGTAGGCGATGGCGAAGCGCAGATCCGAGTCGACGTCGCCGTCCGGGTGCTGTCCGAACCGTTTTTGGAGCGCCGCCACGGCGAGCTTCGTCTGCTGATCCATGACGCCGCTCTCGCGGAGGGGAGGGACCGCGCCGAGCACGTTGAGATCGCGCTGGAGCGTCAAGACGTCGAAGGGAGTCGCGAGGTCGTGCATGGCCTCGAAGAGGCCGGGCGTCGTCATGAGTGTCTCGGCGTCGCCGGCGAGGGCTGCCGGCTTGATCGCCTCGAGAAGCGCCGCTGCGTGGGCCGCTCTCGCGAGGTGCTTCAGGTACTTCGCCGCCGTGAGGTCGCTGAGGAGCTGTTCGTCCGCCTTCGCCTTCGCGAGGCCCGTGGGCCGCACGTCAGCGTGGTGCTCTCGGTACTTGCCGAAGAGCCATGCGCCGAGGAAGACGCCGGGGAGCGCGAGCCACCACATCACTTCACCAGCCTTCGATGGCTTCGCCGTCGAAACCGGTGAGTGGCACGAGGGTCGCCGGGGGCGGCATGCACTCCGGCCTGTTGCCCGGTGGGCAGCTCATGACGAAGGGGCCACCCTCGTAGCCAGCTTGCGGTGCCCCGATGATGGTGCCGCCGAAGCCGGTCAAGGGGGTGAGCTGGGCAGGCGGCGGCAGGCACTCCGGGCGCGTGCCAGGCGGGCAAGAACCGAAAGAAGGTCCGCCTCCGTATCCTTCTGGCCAGCCGACCCGCTCAAGATCCGCTGAACAAGGGAGACATTGCTCGTCCGAGAAGAAGCCGACTTTCGCGCTCGGCGACTTCGCCTTCACGGCGGCGGCCGTGATCGGGAAGTTCGCAGCATCGAGGGCATGCGCGAGACCGAGGAGCGTGCGGGGGTTCGTCTCTTGGTCGAGGGCGTGCTGGATGACGTCCTGCGCGGGACCGCCGAGCTGCGCGGTCTCGGCTTTCCAGTCCCCGGCGTCCACACCCGTACGGTGCGAGAAAGGAATGCATGCCTGGAGCCGGGGCTCGAAGTACGTGCCCGGCGGACAAAGCGTCGGGCCCCCAGAAGACGCGGGCGGTGCGAGCCTGGCGTAGTCCCCGGGCGAGGGCGCTCGGTAGTATTGGACAGGCGGCTCCACCGGCAGCGCGCGCGGCTCCACCGGCGGAGTCTTCTCTGCGGCGGAGATCCTCTTCGAAAGCGCTGCGAGGGTCGCCACGTCGGGACGGCCGGTCGCCGGCATCCCGAGCATCTGGGACTGTGCTGCCGCGAGCACCCGCGCCGTGTCCTTACCGAGGATGCCGTCCACGGCAAGGGGCAAGCGGACGTCGCGAGGAATGAGTCCCTTCCCTTGGAGAGTCGCGAGCGGCAGGAGATTGAGGAGCGTCTGGGCCTCGGCGACGAGTCCGACCGGAGGTCCGGCCGGAGGCCCAGTCGGCGGCTTGCGAGCCGGCGGCACTCGCGGCGTTGCTGCCGCTCCGCGCGGCGGCGCTGGGTGAAGGAAGGACGCGAGTTGCTCGAAGAAGCCAGGCGGCGCGGCTTCGGGCGGAGGTTTTCGGAACGCCGGCGACACGGACGGAACTCTCTCCACCGGCCCGGCACCCTCGGGCGAGGACCCTTCTTCTGGATGGCGACCCACGAGCTTGTCGAACCAGGATTCGCCCGGAGGCGACATCGCCTTGTCGACGATGAAGATGCCGATGCCCGTGGCGACCAAGCTGGCGACGATGAGGCCGGACGTATCTTCGGCCATCGCTCACTCCTCCCAGGCAAAGTGGCCGGTGTGAAAATGCTGGCTGTAGAGCGGATGCACGGGATGCCCGGGGTGCCCGGGATGCGCGGGATGTCCGGGA
>DATJXB010000072.1:0-2193 GCA_035500755.1 Thermoanaerobaculia bacterium
GCGTTCGACGCGGCGAGCTTCGAGGACCTGAGGAGGAAGCACACGGAGGAGACGCCGACGGCGCCGTCGTCGGTGGCGCCGGGGTTCGATCCGGCGGTCGAGCGGGTGATCCTGAGGTGTCTGGAGAAGGACCCGGCGCAGAGGCCGCCATCGGTGGCGCAAGTGGCGGCGGCATTGCCCGGAGGGGATCCGCTGGCCGCCGCGATTGCCGCCGGCGAGACCCCCTCCCCTGAAATGGTCGCCGCGGCGGGAGAGCGCGGCGCGCTGACGCCGGCGCGCGCCCGCCGGCTGCTCGCCGGTCTCGCGGCTGGCGTGGCGCTCTCGCTCTGGCTGTCGCCGCGCGCCAACATCGCCGCCTTCGCGGGAATGGACAAGCCGCCCGAGGCGCTGCGCGAGAAGGCGCGAGAGATCCTGCAGGGTCTCGGTCTCGGGAAGCCGGCCGACTCGGCGAGCTGGTTTCGCACTGACACCCGCTTCCTGACGTGGCGGCAGACCCATGGAGGCTTTAGCGGCGACCTCGGGCGCGACGCCGTCGCCCTGGTCTACCGCCAGTCCCCGACGCTCATGGTTCCGACGCTCGACACCGGGCCCTACCCGCTGCCGTACGTGGACTCCACGAACCCGCCGGCGCGCGTCTCGGGAATGGCCGAGATTTCGGTCGACGCGCGCGGGAGGCTCCTGCAACTGGCGGTCGTGCCGCCGGAGTTCGTGAAGGACGATGCGCCGCCTCCAGAGACGGACTGGGGCGTTCTCTTCCGCGCCGCGGGGCTCGAAGAGACGCGCTTCCGCGTGGTCGAGCCGCGCTGGTCGCCGGACGACTTCGCGACGGTCCGGGCCGCGTGGGAGGGGCCGCATCCGGAGATTCCCGGCCTGACGATGCGCGTCGAGGCGGCCTCCTTCCGCGGCCGGCCGGTCAGCTTCCACTGGATCGGTCCGTGGACCGAGGCCGCGCGCGAGCCGGAGTCGGCGGCGCAGGGAGCCATCGCCGGCAGCCTCTTTTTCCTGGCGCTGCTGATGCTCTTCCTTCTCGGCGGCGCCGCTCTCGCGCGGGCTAACCTTCGGGCGGGCCGCGGCGATCGCCGGGGCGCGCTTCGCCTCGCGGCGGCGACGTACCTGGCCATCGGCGCGATGTGGATCCTCGGCGGCCACCACGTCGCCGGCGCTCCGGAGGGATGGCTACTCATCAGCGCGTTCACCAACGCCGCTGGAATGGCCCTCGGCTTCTGGATCATGTATCTCGCCCTCGAGCCCTTCGCGCGACGGCGCTGGCCGGAGATGCTGATCTCGTGGACCCGCGCGTTCTCGGGCCGTGTCGCCGACCCGCTCGTCGGCCGTGACGCGCTGATCGGCGCGGCGATCGGCGCGGCCGCCGGCCTGATCCTCGGGCCCGGGCGCGTTCTGCTGCCGATGCGGCTCGGCTTCCCCGGCTATCCCCCGCACATTCTCGACCTGGAGGGACCGATCCGTCTCGGATCGTCCCTGGCCTGGATCCTTTCCGACACGGTGTACTCGGTCATCTGGGTGCTGGGGATCGTCTTCCTTCTCGTCGTCGCCCGCAGCGTCGTCCGCTCGAGCTGGCTGGCCGGCCTCATCGTGACGCTGCTCTACGTCGGCAACTATCTCGGCTCGCCATCTCCCGCCCTGACACTGTCGCTCGCGGCCCTCTCCATCGGGATCGTGGTCGCCGTCGTCGTGCGCTACGGCGTCCTGGCGGCGGTCATCGCCGAGTCCTTCCGCCGCCTGTTCGGGTATCGGATCTACTCGAGCGATCCCTCGCACTGGGCGTTCTACACTGCGGTGATCGCCGTCGCGATCGCCGTCGCGCTCGCGTGGTGGGCGACGAATACGGCGCTCGCGGGTCGGTCGCTCTTCGGCGGCGAAGCCGACCTGGAGGCGTAGCGATGGCAAAGGCGACGAGCGGCTGTGCTTCCTGCTCCGCCGAAGTCCCGGCTTCGGCGCGTTTTTGCGCGTCGTGCGGGGAGGCGGTGTCTTCGGTCTCCCAGCTGCCGACGAACGTGGCGTCGGAGTCGGTGGCGCGAAAGGCGCAGCGGTCGCCGTCGTCGTCGAAGGTCGGGCGCCTGGCGTCGTCGGAGTCGATCCAGGCGGGCGGGTTCACGCCGGGCGCGGTGCTGGCGGAGCGGTACCGGATCATCGGGTTGCTCGGGCGGGGCGGGATGGGCGAGGTGTACCGCG
>DATJXB010000073.1:0-30655 GCA_035500755.1 Thermoanaerobaculia bacterium
GTTCATGCCGGGGATCACGGGGCAGATGTACCGGCAGTTTGCGCTGGTGATTGCGGCGACGGCGCTGATCTCGGCGATCAACGCGTTGACGCTGAAGCCGACGCAGTGCGCGTTGTGGCTGCGGCCGCGGGACCCGGGGGCAAAAAAGAACTGGTTCTTCCGCGCGTTCAACGCGGCTTACGAGCCGCTCGAGCGCCGGTACGTGAGGGTGATCCGGTTCATGGTCGAGCGCAGCCGCACGATGGCCGCCGTCGCCCTCGTCCTCATCCTCCTGGCGATCTGGGGGCTGACGCGCGTCCCCACCGGCTTCATTCCGACGGAGGACCAGGGCTACGCGATGGTGACGGTGCAGCTTCCCGACGGCGCGTCGCTCCAGCGCACCGAAAGGGTCATGGCCGCGCTCGCCGCCCTCTGCCGCCAGAATCCCGCCGTCGACCGGACGATCGCGATCGGCGGCGTCTCGCCGCTCGACAACAACGCATCGCTCGCCAACGCCGGGATCATCTACGTGATGTTCAAGGACTGGAGCGCGCGCCGGAAGGGCGAGGACCTGCGGTCGATCTACACGGAACTCTCGGCCCGGCTGCGCGCCTTTCCCGACGCCCGCACCATGGTGCTCGTCCCGCCCCCGATCCAGGGCCTCGGCCTGTCCGGCGGTTTCCAGATGCAGGTGGAGCTCACCGATGGCAGCTTCGACTTCGCGCGCCTCCAGGCGGCCGCGGACGCGATCGTCGCCGAGGCGGTGCGGAGCCCGGTCATCAAGCTCGCGCTGACGCCCCTGCGCGCGTCGGTGCCGCAGGTGACGATCAAGGTCGAGAAGACTCAGGCGAGCGCGTTCGGGCTGAACGTCGGCGACGTCTACGGCACGGTGCAGACCTTCCTCGGCTCGAGCTTCGTCAACCAGTTCACCCTCTTCGGCCATCAGTACATGGTCTACGCGCAGGCCGATGCGCCCTACCGGCGGCAGACCGACAGCGTCGACGGCTACTTCATCCGCACGAGCTCGGGCCAGATGGTGCCGCTCGGTACGGTCGCGCGGATCGAACGCGCGCAGGGACCGTCGCTCATCACCCTGTACAACCTCTTCCCGTCGGCGACGATCAACGGCGCGGCCAACGACGGGTTCAGCTCGGGTCAGGCGATCCGGACGATGGAGGCGATCGCGGCGCGCCTGCTGCCGCCGGGCATGACCTACGAGTGGACGGCGATGTCGTACCAGGAGAAGCTCGTCGGCGGCTCGACCTACTTCATCTTCGCGCTCGCGATCCTGCTCGTCTTCTTCGTTCTGGCGGGCCAGTACGAGAGCTGGGTCACGCCGGCGGCCGTGATCCTCGGGGTGCCGTTGGCGCTCTTCGGGACGGTGTCGGCGCTTCTCGGCCTCGGCGTCGCCAACAACATCTACGTCCAGATCGGGCTGGTGCTCCTGATCGCGCTCTCCGCGAAGAACGCCATCCTGATCGTCGAGATGGCGATCGAAGGGCGCGCGGCGGGAAAGAGCCTCGTCGAGGCCACGGTCCACGCCTCCGAGGTCCGCTTCCGGCCGATCGTGATGACGTCCTTCACGTTCATTCTCGGCGTCCTGCCGCTCCTGCTCGCGAGCGGCGCCGGCGCCTCGGCGCGCAAGTCGCTGGGGCTCGCGGTCGCGAGCGGGATGATCGCGTCGACGTGCCTCGCGGTGCTCTTCGTCCCGGCGTTCTTCGTGGTGATCCGGGGCTGGGCGGAGAAGAAGCGGAGCGCCGCGCCCGCGGGCGTCCCCGAGGCTTCCTAGGGCGCGGCCGGCGTCTTCGCGGCGGCGAGCTGACGTTCGAGGACGCTGTCGTAGATCGGCCGGCCGCCGAGGACGCGGGCCGTCACGTCGGCCGACACGGCCGCCAGAAGCGCCATGAGCCCCGCCGGGAGGCAGCCCGTCATCTCGATCACGAGGGCGAGCCCCGTCAGGGGAGCGCGGACGGTCGAGGCGAGCATCGCCGCCATGCCGGCGATGGACCAGAGGACGATCGAGAAGGGATGGGTCGGCGCGAGCTTGGCCCCGGCCACCACGGCGAGGAGTCCGGCGCAGGCGCCGAGGGCGATCTGCGGCGCGAAGATGCCGCCCGGCACTCCGGTCGCGTAGCTCGCGTCGAAGAGGAGGAAGCGGCCGAGGAGGAGCAGGACGAGGAACGCGGCCGTCGGCGGCGCGGCGACGAGCCTCTGCGTCAGCTCCTCGCCGCCGCCGGTCCAGGGCGGCGCGATCCAGACGAGCGCGCCGATGCCGCCGCCGACGACGAGCGCGAGGGGCAGCCAGCCGGCGCGCCGCTCGACCTTGCGCGACACGTCGAGCGAAGCCAGGAGCGCCGCGTTGAAGGCGAGGCCGGCGACGGCCACGACCATGCCGAACGGAACGACGAGCGCGAGCTCGAGCGCGGTGGGGTCTCGCGCAACGGCGACCGGCAGCAGCGGCGCCGACCCGGCCAGCGCGATACCGACGAGCACCGCCGTCACCGTCGCGAGCGCGACGGCGCGAATCGACTCGCGCGTCGGCGGGAACTCGCGCCGCAGCTCCTCCAGCGCGAAGAGGATGCCGGCGAGCGGCGCGCGGAACGCGACGGCGAGCCCCGCCGCGGCCCCGGCGCCGACGAGCAGGTGCCGCCTCTCGCGCGGCGCCCGCACCCGATCGCCGACGGCCTGCGCGATTCCCGCGCCCATGTGGATCGTGGGGCCCTCCCGGCCGAGGAGCAGTCCCGACGTGAGCGCGAGGAGGCCGCCGGCGAACTTGACGGGCAGCACGCGGCGCCACCGCAGCTCCGGAATCTTTCCGGCGAGGATCCCTTCGACCTCCTGGATGCCGCTGCCCGCGGCCTCGCGCGCGAAGCGGCGCGTCAGAAAGACGCTGACCACGACGAGCAGGGCGCCGCCGAGGACGCCGGGGATCCAGCCGGGAACGCCGCGCGCGTCGGCCGCGCCGAGGAGCTCGCCGAAGAGCTCGTAGCCGCGCCGCGCGGCTTCCCGGAAGACCGTGCCGACGAGGCCGACCGCCGCGCCCACGAGCACCGCCGCCAGATCGGGGCCGACCCGCTCCCGTTTCTCCATGTCAGAACGAGTATCCGATGGCGAGCGTCGGACCCCAGTCGTTCTTGGCCTGACCGGTCGACGGATCGCGATTGTCGAAATCGTCGAAGATCGTCAACGTCAGGTAGAAGTCGCGAGCGATTTCGCGTTTGGCGCTGGCGTTCAGGTTCAGGCGCACTCGGCCGCTCTGGGTCAGGTAGGGGATGACGGAGAGCGAGGCTCCGAGCGTGACCTTCGGGAAATCGTAGGTGAAGTGCGAGAACTGGAGGGCCACGATCGCGGCGAGGTCGTTGGTGCTGTCGCCCGAGACCGGTTCCTCGTGCATGCCGACCAGGCCCCCGGCCGCGGTCAGGCGCGTCTGGTTCGTCTCGATGACGTCCCGGCCGTAGGCCGCGCCCAGCGAGTAGCGCCAGTCGAGGCCGAGCTGGATGTTCCGGTCGATGCCGCCGAAGCCGATGACCAGCCACCGGTCTTTGAGGAACTTCTCGTACTGCGTGAGAAAGCTCGCGCGTTGGTTGGACGGGACGTTGGCCTGGCTCGTGAAGAAGACCGACAGGCTGACGGCGAGCTCGAAGGACGGACGCTTGAAATCGGCGTCGCCGCTCAGGTTGAACTGCACGTAGTCGTTGGCCTGCGTGTAGTTGAAGCCGAGGTTGACGGAGCCCTGCCAGCGCCTCCAGAACGACTCGTACATCGGGGAGATCCGCACGACGGACAGGAAGTCGAGGAGCTCCGTTTCGGCCGCCGACACCACCGCGAGCCTGCCGGGCGGGTCGGACGGCGCGAGCGTCCCGTAGTGCACGAAACCGTCCATCGTCTCGATCTCGAATTGCTTGTCGGACGTGATGCTGACGATCTTGTTCCACTTGACCGAGATGTCGGAGGCGATGTCCGTTTTCACCGACAGCCGGCCCGCGCTGTAGGAGCGGATGTCACAGGTGACGCGGTCTCCGTTGAAGAGGACGATGACGTCGGTCTTCTGCGCGAGGGCCGGCGCCGCGAGGCCGAGAAAGATGCAGAGGCCTGCCGCCGGGAGCGCGGTTCGAAGCCTCATCTGCCGGAATTCTACGACCGAATCGCGCCGGCTGCGGGCGGTAGAATTTGCGCCGACCGCCATGACGCTCGCGTCCGGAACGAAACTGGGTCCCTACGAAATCGGCGGCCAGCTCGGCGCCGGCGGGATGGGAGAAGTGTACCGGGCCCGCGACACGCGGCTCGAGCGGACGGTCGCCGTGAAAGTGCTGCCGTCGCAGACGGCGGCCTCGCCGGAGGCGCGGCAGCGCTTCGAGCGTGAGGCGAAGACGATCTCGCAGCTTTCGCACCCGCACATCTGCGCGCTCTACGACGTCGGCAGCCAGGACGGCGTCGAATACCTCGTCATGGAGCTCCTCGAGGGCGAGACCCTGTCGGACCGTCTCGCGCGCGGGCCGCTGCCGCTCGAGCAGACGGTCCGGTTCGGCCAGGAGATCGCCGACGCCCTCGACAAGGCGCACCGGCAGGGGATCGTGCACCGCGACCTGAAGCCGGCCAACGTGATGCTGACGAAGTCGGGCGTGAAGCTCCTGGACTTCGGCCTCGCGAAAGCGACGGAGGCGCCGGCGTCGAAAGGAAGCGTGACGTCGCTGCCGACGCAGCAGGGTCTGACCCAGGAAGGCACCATCCTCGGAACGTTCCAGTACATGGCGCCCGAGCAGCTCGAGGGCAAAGAGGCGGACGCGCGGACCGACATCTTCGCCCTCGGCGCGGTGCTCTACGAGATGGCGACGGGGAAGAAGGCGTTCTCGGCGTCGAGCCAGGCGTCGCTGATCACCGCGATCATGTCGGCCGACCCGCCGTCGATCGCGGCGGTCCAGCCGATGTCGCCGGCGGCCCTCGACCGCGTCGTCCGGACCTGTCTCGCGAAGGACCCCGAGGAGCGCTGGCAGAGCGCGGCGGACATCAAGCGGGAGCTCAAGTGGATCGGCGAAGGGTCGGCGGCGGGCGTCGCGGTGCCGGCGGCGGTGGCCTCGAGGCGGCGAAGCCGCGAACGGCTCGCCTGGACCGTCGCGGCACTCGCCCTCCTCGGCGGCGTCGCCCTTCTCGCCTCGCGGCGGGCGGCCACGACGCCGCCGGCGGTCGAGCCGGTGCGGTTCTCGATGGCGCCGCCTCCCGGACACGTCTTCACGGACACGATCGTCCTCTCGCCGAATGGGAGGCGGGTCCTCCTCAACCTGCGGGACGTCGGCGGGAACTATTCGGTCTGGACGCGATCCCTCGACGACCTCGCGGTCCGACATCTGCCCGGTACCGATGCCACGCGTTACCCCATGTGGTCCCCGGACGGCCGGGACGTGGCGTTCTTCTCGGAGGGGAAGCTCAAACGCATGAGCGCGGAGGGTGGGCCCATCCAGAAGGTCTGCGAGAGCGGCAGCGGATTCGGCGGATCGTGGAACCGGGAGGGCACGATCCTCTTCACGAAAGAGTTCGGCACGCCGATCGTCGCCGTCTCGGCATCGGGCGGAGACCCGAGGCCCGTGACCGAGCTCGACGCGTCCCGCGGCGACGTCGCCCACTTTTTCCCCGAATTCCTGCCGGACGGACGGCACTTCGTCTTCGTTGCGCGCAATCTCGATCCGGAGAAGACCGAGGTTCGTCTCTCGACTCTGGGGGAGAAGGGCGCGCGAGCGCTCTTTCACGCGGATTCCGCAGCGATCTACGCCGATCCCGGGTATCTGTTGTTCGCGCGCGACAACGCCGTGTTCGCCTGGAGGTTCGACGCGAAGGCCCTTCGCCTGGAGGGCGAGGCGACCCCGGCCTTCGAGACCGCGCTGTACCGCACCGAGGATAATCGCCTCTGCGCGTCGGCGGCGGCGGGAAGCGTCGCCTACCTGCAGTGGTCGCCCCGGCGCCGGCTCGTCTGGGTGGATCGGAAGGGCCGGGAGCTCCAGCCGGTCGGCGACGTCGCGTTCTTCGAGGACCTCCGCATCTCGCCCGACGGACGGCGCGTGGCCGTGGCCCGCCGGGACTCGGAGCACGGCCAGAACCTGGATCTCTGGGTGTACGACCTCGAGCGCGGCACGGGTTCGCGAATCACCTCGAGCCGCACCGACGAGTTCAGCCCCCTCTGGCTGCCGGGCGGGGACCGCCTGGTCTACGTCTCCGATCGGGGCGGCTCGGGCTTCTACGACCTCTACGAGCACGGAGTCGCGGACGGCGTCGACCGGACCCTGCTGACGACGAAGAACGACAAGGTGCTGCCGAGCTTGTCGCGCGACGGCCGCGTCCTCGTCTTCGGCGTGGCGGAGGATGCGGTCTATCGGACGTACGTCATGGCGATGTCGGCCGGCGAACCCCGCCGCCTTTCGGCGCCCTCGCGCTTCAGCGAGGTTCACCCCGAGGTTTCACCGGACGGCCTCTGGGTCGCCTTCGACTCCAACGAGTCGGGGCAGCAGGAGGTCTACGTCGTCCCGGTGTCCGGCGGCGCCCGGATCCAGGCCTCGGTCGGGGGCGGAATGGGCGTGTTCTGGCGCCGCGACGGGCGGGAGCTCTTCTACGTCGGCAAGGACGGCGTGCTGATGTCGGTGCCGTTCGAGACGGTGTCCGGACGCGCGCGGGTCGCGGATCCGCAGCCTCTCTTCACGCTCAACCTCGGAGGCTCGGGCATCAACACGTCGCGCCGTCCGTACGACGTCGCGCCCGACGGGGAGCGATTCCTGATCATCCGCAGCACGCCCGAGGCGCCGGCCGACGACGCCGTCGTGGTTCTGAACTGGCGGTCCGTGCTCGCTCGAAAGGGATCTCCTTAGGCTCCCCGGAGCCACCATAAAATGCGGCATCTCGAAGGCTCGATCCCTTCGAGTGCAGGAGAACATGCCCCTCGGCGCGGGTTCCCGACTCGGACCCTACGAGATCCTGTCCCCGATCGGCTTCGGGGGCATGGGTGAGGTGTACAAGGCCCGCGATACGCGGCTCGGCCGCGAGGTAGCGGTCAAGGTGCTCCCTCCCCACGCCGCCGACAGCGCGGACGCGCTCGCGCGCTTCGAGCGGGAGGCCCGCGCCGTCGCGGCGCTCTCGCACCCGCACATCCTCGCGATCCACGACTTCGGGCGCGAGGGCGACGTGACCTATTCGGTGACGGAGCTTCTCGAGGGCGAGACGCTGCGCGACCGGCTGGCGGCGAGCGCGATTCCGCCGCGCAAGGCCGTCGAGTACGCCGAGCAGATGCTCCGCGGTCTCGCCGCCGCGCACGACCGCGGAATCGTCCACCGCGACCTGAAGCCCGAGAACGTCTTCCTGACGCGCGACGGCCTCGTCAAGATTCTCGACTTCGGACTGGCGCGGCCGGCGGGCGAGGGCGGCAGGAGCGGCTCCGGACCGCAGTCGCTGACGGCGTCGGGAACCGTCGTGGGAACGCCCGGCTACATGTCCCCCGAGCAGATCCGCGGCAAGGCGGTCGACCAGCGCTCGGATCTCTTTGCGCTGGCGGCGATCCTCTACGAGATGCTGACGGGCCAGCGCGCCTTTCACCGTGACAGCCCGGTCGAGACGATGATGAGCGTGCTCCAGGAGGACCCCTCGCTCGCGTCGGGAGTCGGTGTGCCGCCGGCGCTCTCGGGGATCGTGACGCATGGCCTCGAGAAAGCGCCCGAGGACCGCTTCCAGTCGGCGCGCGACTTCGCCTTCGCGTTGCTCGCCGCCGACCGCGAGGCGTCGGGAGCTCAGTCGCCGGCCGCGGGCACGCTGCGGCCGGCCGAGCCGTCGGACGTCTCGATCGCGGTCCTGCCGTTCCGCAACCTGAGCACCGGGCCCGACGCCGAGTACTTCAGCGACGGGATGACCGAGGAGATCATCAACGCGCTCGCGGCGATCGCGTCGCTGCGGGTGGCGGCGCGCACGTCGTCCTTCGCCTTCAAGGGCAAGGACTCGGACGTGCGGCACATCGGCCGGGAGCTCGGGGTCCGCACGGTGCTCGAAGGCAGCGTCCGGCAGGCCGGTCAGAAGCTCCGCATCACGGCGCAGCTCGTCGACGTCTCGAGCGGGTACCACGTGTGGTCGGATCGGTTCGACCGCGACATGCGGGACGTGTTCGCCGTTCAGGACGAGATCTCGCGCGCCATCGCCAGTGCGCTGAAGGTGAAGCTCCTCCCGGCGCAGCAGGAATCCCTCGTCAAGTCCGGCACCCGCGACGTCGAGGCGTACAACCGGTTCCTGAAGGGGCGCTACTTCTTCAACCAGCGGGCGTCGAAGAAGGCGATCGCCGAGTTCGACGCCGCGATCGCGCGCGACCCGTCGTTCGCCGCCGCCTACACGGGCCTCGCCGATTCCTACTGCACCTACGGTTTCTACGGCGGGTTTCCGACGCTCGAGGCGTTCGCGCGGGCGCGCGCCGCCACGACGAAGGCCCGCGAGCTTTCGCCCGACGCGCCGGACGTGCACCTGGCCCTGGGGCTCGTCGACCACTACTACGGCTGGGACCTCGAGCGCGAAGAGCGGCACTTCCGGCGCGTGATCGAGCTCGCGCCGCAGGACGCGTCCGGCTACTCGTGGCTCGCGTGCCTGCTGTCGGCCTCCGATCGGCGGGGGGAGTCGCTCGCGCTCGGCCGGCGCGCGGTGGAGCTCGAGCCGCTCTCGGCGAGTACGCACGTCAATGCCTCGATGGCTCACTATTTCGGCCGCGAGCCCGCGCCGGCGATCGACGGGTTCCGAAAGGCCGTGCACGTCGACCCCAACTCGGTCTACGCGCTCTTCGCGCTCGGCATCGCGTGCCTCTCGGGGAAGCAGTACGACGAGGGCGTCGCGAGCCTCGAGAGACTGTCGGCGCTGACCGACCGCGAGATGCCGTGGCCGCTGGCGCTCCTCGGCACGACGTTCGCGGCCGCGGGAAAAACGGCGGACGCGCGCCGGCTCCTGGCCGAGCTCGACACGCTGTCCGGGCGGTGCTACGTGCCGCCGCTCCACGTCGCCTTCGTCCACGCGCAACTCGGCGACGTCGACCGGACCGTGGAGCTTCTGACGCAGGCGCTCGAGGAGCGCAACGCGCTCTACTGGGCGTGGGTCCCGACGTCTCCGCCGTTCGACGCCGTGCGGAGCGACCCGCGGGTGCAGGCGCTCATCCGCGCGATCCGGCCGACCTAGCGAGGAAAGGGGAGGTTCCATGGGCGCGACGCTGCCGCGGTGCGATTTCGAGAGCGACGACCTCCTGGTCAAGGTCGATCTGAAGCTGCCCGGCGACGTCCACGCGATCTCGCCGGTCGTCGGGAAGGTGATGGCGATCGTCACGGAGATGGGGTGCGCGGCCGGCCGCGAGTTCGAGATCGAGCTCGCGCTGCGCGAGGCGCTCGCCAACGCCGTCGAGCACGGCAGCGGCCACGATCCGTCCAAAGAGATCCAGTGCTGCGTGGCGTGCGACCACGCGCGCGGCATGCTGATCATCGTCCGCGACCCCGGGCCGGGCTTCGACCCGGCCTCGATCCCGAGCCCGATCCTCGGCCAGAACCTCTTCTCGACCGGCGGGCGCGGGATCTACCTCATCAACCAGCTCATGGACGAGGTGAGCTACGAGAAGGGCGGCACCGAGATCCACATGCGCACGCACCCGCCGGGGGCGCCGAAGTAGCCGCTACGCCATCATCTTCGACTTGATCGCGTTGAGGGCCGCGGTCAGGTCCGCCCCGCGCTCGACCTGCCCCTTCGGCGTCAGGTGATCCACGATGGTCGGCAGCAGCGCCGCGAGTCCCGCGGCCGCGACCTGCGGGTTGATCCCGAGCTTCTGCGCCATCGCGGCGATGTTGCTCGAGCCGAGCGCACCGCCCAGCTGATCGGCCGTGACGGGCTTGTTGGCGCCGGTGCCCACCCAGGAGTCGGCGTGCTCGCCGAGTCCGGCCGACTTGAGCTGGGCGAGCAGACCGTTCAAGCCGCCCTGCCCCTGGATCACGCTCGTCGCCAGGTTCATGAGGGAGTCCTTCTGCTGCGGGTTGCCGAGCTGTCCGACGATGCCTCCGAGAAGCTGGTCGAAAAGGCCCATGGCATCCTCCTGTAGGGTCTTTCTATCCCGGCGGCGGGCCTGACGCCATCGGCGCCGGCCCTTCGAGCCATACAATCCCGGCCGAGGGTATGCGGCCATGACCCTCCCATCCGGCACCAGGCTCGGCCCGTACGAGATTCTTTCGGCCATCGGCGCCGGAGGCATGGGCGAGGTCTATCGGGCGCGCGACACGCGCCTGGCGCGTGAAGTCGCCGTGAAGGTCCTGCCCTCTCAGCGGGTGCCCACCCCCGAGGCTCGCGAGCGCTTCGAGCGCGAGGCGCGGACGATCTCGCAGCTGACGCACCCGCACGTCTGCGTTCTTCACGACGTCGGCCGCGACGGGGAGACCGAATACCTCGTCATGGAGCTCCTCGAGGGCGAGACGCTCGCCGACCGGCTCGGCCGGGGCGCGCTGCCGCTCTCGCAGGCGCTTCGCTGCGGCGCCGAGATCGCCTCCGCTCTCGACGCGGCGCACCGGCGCGGCATCGTGCACCGGGACCTGAAGCCCGGCAACGTGATGCTGACGCCCGGGGGCGTGAAGCTGCTCGACTTCGGCCTCGCGCGGGGATTCCAGGGCGCGGGCGTCCCGGGGGAGCTGACCGCGGCGCCCACGGTCGCCCCGCTGACCGCGGACGGCGTCATCGTCGGAACCGTCGCCTACATGGCGCCCGAGCAGCTCGAGGGACGGGAGGCCGACGCGCGCACCGACATCTTCGCGCTCGGCTCGGTGCTGTACGAGATGCTGACCGGCAGGAGGCCGTTCACCGGCTCGAGCAACGCGACGCTCATCTCGGCGATCCTGACCTCCGATCCGCCCTCCATTTCCTCCCTCCAGCCCGTCTCGCCGCCGGAGCTCGATGGGCTCGTGCGCACGTGCCTCGCCAAGGACCCGGCCGAGCGCTGGCAGTCGGCCCACGACGTCGAGCTCCAGCTCAAGGCGATCGGCGGCAGCGGCTCGGCGGCGCGGGCCGCGTCGGTACCGAGGGCCGCGCGCCGATCGTGGATTCCCTGGACGATCGCCGTCCTCGCCGCCGCGATCGCCGCCGCGGCGCTCCTTCGCGGCCGGCGTCCGCCGGCGGCGCCATCGCCGTTGATCCGCTTCGCCGTCTCGCCGCCGCCGGACGCGTCGTTCGACAGCAATACGGTCGAGAATCTCGTGTATGGCCTCTCGCCGGACGGGAGAGCGCTCGCTTTCATCGCCTCGGACGGCAAGAACGGACGGCGGATCTGGGTCCGGCCGCTCTCGGAGGCCGACCCGAGGGCGGTCGCCGGCACCGAGGGAGCGCGCACCCTGTTCTGGTCGCCGGACAGCCGTTCGATCGGCTTCGCGGCCGGCACCCAGCTCCGGCGCGTGAGCCTCGACGGCGGCGCTCCGGTGACGATCTGCGAGGTCCCGGGCCAGACCGGCCTCTCCGCGACCTGGGGAAGCGCCGGCGACATCGTCTTCTCTTCCGTCCAGGGAGAGGCGATGTATCGCGTGCCCGCGTCGGGAGGCGCTTCGACGCGCCTGTTCGAGCCCGAGCGGGCGCGCGGCGAGGGACGGGCCAACTGGCCCTGGTTTCTTCCGGATGGACGGCGTTTCCTCTACCTGTCGCGCAGCCTCAGCGGCAAGTCCACGGTCGTGCTGTATGAGCCCGGGCGTCCGACGCGGGAGGTGATGGCCGAGGCCTCGCGCGTCGAGTACGCGGAACCGGGGTTTCTCTTCTTCGCCCGCGACCGCTCTCTGCTGGCGAGGCCCTTCGACGCGCGGACCGCGCGCCTGTCCGGAGAGGCGATCCCCGTCGCGCCCCGGATCGACTCCTTCGGGTCGTCGGGATACGCCGCCTTCAGCGTCGGGCGGGGCGGCGCGGTGGCGCTTCAGTCGCAGACGGACTTGAATCGCCTCGTCTGGTTCGACCGTTCCGGAAAACGGCTCGGAGAGCTGGGGCCGCCCGGCCGATACCTGGACGCCAGGATCGCCGACGCGAAGCGCGTGTTCTTCAGCCGGATCAGATCGGGGACGGGGTCGTTCGGCATCTGGTCGGTCGATCCGGAAACGGCGGCGGAAACCCCCGTCTCTCCCGGTCCCGACACCGAGTTCGGCCCGATCGCGCTGCCGGATGGAAAGACGCTGATTTACGCCGCCCTGCGCGGACGCTCGCCGCAGCTCGTGCGCCAGGATCTCGCCTCCGGCAAAGTCGAGGACCTTCTTCCCTTCGGGGTGTTCCAGACTCCCGGAGCCGTATCTCCGGACGGCAAGTCGCTCATCTTCAATCAGCGGGGCGAACAGGGGGTCTTCAATCTTTGGGTGCTGCCGCTGACGGCGGGCGGTACGCCGAAACCCTTCGTGCAGTCGGCGTACGACAAGGAGGAGGCGCGGTTTTCTCCGGACGGCCGCTACGTGGCGTACCTCTCCATGGAGGGCGGTCTCGGGGCCATCTACGTGGCGCCGTTTCCCGGGCCGGGCGAGAAGCTGCGCATTTCCGCGCGGCCCGCCGCGTCTCTCGACTGGAGCCGCAGCGGCGATCTGCTCTACGTCTCGGGCGACGGCCACCTCGTGTCGGTGCCGATCCAGACGTCCCCGGCGCTTCGGATCGGCAAGGAAGTCGATCTCTTCCCGATTTCGGAGAAGGCCTCGTGGCAGTTTTTCGACGTCACGCCGGACGGAAAGCGCGTTCTCGCCGTCGTGACGGAGGTGGACCCTTCGACGCTCCCTCTCGACGTCTACGTCAACTGGGCTCCGGCGGCGGCGCGATAGGTCCGGCCGCGTCGGGCAGCGACTCGAGGATCTCCGTGTGGCGCGCGGGCTCGGGCATGCGCAGGAAGAGCGCCGCGGCGAACGCGCCGAGCAGAAACGTCAGGCCCCAGAGCACCCGCGCCCCGAAGCGTTCGAAGACGACGGTCCCCGCCCACGGGCCGATCGCGAAAGCGGTCGAGAACATCGTCATGTAAAGACCGCTGTACTCGCCGCGCCGGGCGTCGGGCGCGACGTCGGTCGCATAGGTCGCGGAGGCGGGGAAGAAAAGCATCTCGCCGAAGGTCCACACGGCGACCGTCGCCGCCAGCGCCCCGATGCTCCGCGCGAACGCCATGCCGCCGAAGCCGGCGCCGGACAGCAGCGCGCCGAGCGCGAGCGTGCGGCGATGGCTCCAGTGCGCGGTCGCCGCGTTCAACGGCACCTCGAGCAGGACGATCAGGAGGCAGTTGAGCGAGAAGAGGAGACCGAACGTCCGCGGCGTGTAGCCGAGGCCCTGCACGATGAACAGCGGCATCGACGACATGTGCTGGAAGAAGACGATGCACACGGGCAGGACGCTCGCGAGGAAGAAGAGGAAGCGGGGGTCGGCGTGGGCCGCCTTCGAAAGGCGCAGACGCGTCGCCGTCGAGGGCGCCGGGCCCGCGCCGGCCGGGGCGGCGTGGGCCGGGCGGGTCCGCCGCGGCAGGCCCGAGAGGGCGAGCACGACCGCGGCGAGGAGCGACGTCGCGCCGTCGGCGAGGAAGAGATAGCGGAACGAGATCGTCGCGAGAATTCCGCCCACGGCCGGCCCGACGGCCATGCCGAGATTGATCGCGAGCCGATAGAGCGCGAAGGCCGACTTGCGCCGGGCCGTGGGCACGGCCTCGCCGAAGAAGGACATCGCCGCCGGGCGGAACGACTCCGTCAGCATCGCGAGCGCCACCGTGCACGCGATCAGGGCGGGCAGCGAGCGGGCGAGGGGATACAGGAGCAACATCGTCCCGGAGAGGAAGAGCGACGCCCGCATCATCGGCACCGAGCCCCAGCGGTCGGCGAGCCGTCCGGCGAAAGGCCCGGCCACGATCGCGCCGGCGCCGTAGAGGAAGAGGAGGAAGCCCGCTCGCTCCGGCGAGAAGGCGCGCTCGCGCGTCAGGTACAGGATCAGGAACGAGAGCACCATCGAGCCGGCGCGGTTGACGAGCGTGGACGCGCACACGATCCACACCGGACGCGGCAGGTCGCCCAGGCTCTTCCAGTGCTTCAGCATCGGCCCGTCCGTTGGTACGGGCGGGCGCGGCCCGAGTTCTCAGCCGTGGCGGAGCAGCCGCGCGAGCAGCCAGGCCGCGAGCGCGAGGGCGCCCATGAAACCGAGGACGTACAGGAGGATGGGAAGGAAGGGTGTCTTTCGAGGGTCGTCCGGGTCCGGCCGCGGTCCGCCGGTGTCATCCATGGAGGCCGTGCGCGGCGAGCCAGCGCTCGGCGTCGATCGCGGCCTTGCAGCCTTCGCCCGCCGCCGACACCGCCTGCCGGTAGGTCGGGTCCGCGACGTCGCCGGCCGCGAAGACGCCCTCGACCGACGTGGCCGTCGACGGGTGCTTGATCCGGACGTAGCCGACGTCGTTCAAGTCGAGCTTCCCGCGGAAGATCGCCGTGTTCGGCGAGTGGCCGATCGCGATGAAGACGCCCTGGGTGGCGAACGGAGATTTCTCGCCGTTGCGCGTGTCCTCGAGCGTGACGCCGGTGACGCCGCCGGGGCCGCCCTGGATGTCGGCGACCGTCGCGTTGAGCTTCCACGCGATCTTCGGGTTCAGCCGCGCGCGGTCGAGCATGATGCGCGACGCGCGGAACTCCTCGCGGCGGTGGACGATCGTGACCTTCGACGCGAACTTCGTCAGGAAGGTCGCCTCCTCCATCGCGGTGTCGCCCCCGCCGACGACGACGACCTCCTTGTTCTTGAAGAAGAACCCGTCGCAGGTGGCGCAGGCCGAGACCCCGTGGCCCATCAGCTTCTTCTCCGACTCGATGCCGAGGAGCTTCGCCGAGGCGCCGGAGGAGACGATGACCGCGTCCGCGGTGATCGAGGCGCCGGAGTCGAGCGTCAAGGCAAACGGCCGGTTCGTGAAGTCGACGTCCATGACCGTGTCGAGGACGACTTCCGTGCCGAAGCGTTTGGCCTGTTCGCGGAAGATCTCCATGAGCTCGGGTCCCTGGATCCCGTCGCGAAAGCCGGGGTAGTTCTCGACCTCGGTCGTGATCGTCAGCTGGCCGCCCGGCTGAGGGCCCTCGAAGACGACGGGGAAGAGCTCCGCGCGCGAGGCGTAGAGCGCGGCGGTCCAGCCCGCGGGGCCGGAACCGATGATGGCGACGCGGTAATGGGACTTGGTCGGTGCCATGGCGCGGGGAGGATATCAGCCGGCGGCGCCTGTATCATCCGCACCGATGCGGCCCGCGCTGTCGTCGAAGCTGGCGGAGTTCGGCACGACGATCTTCACCGAGATGACGCGCCTGGCCAACGAGCGCGGCGCCATCAACCTGGCGCAGGGCTTCCCCGATTTCGACGGCCCGGAGTTCGTCAAGGACGCGGCCATCGCGGCGATCCGCGCCGGGCACGGCCAGTACGCGCGGATGTCGGGGATTCCCGAGGTCCACCGCGCGCTCGCCGCGAAATACCGCCGCGACCGGGCGCTCGACTACGCGCCCGACACGGAAATCGTCGTCACGTCGGGCGCGACCGAGGCGATCTTCGCGGCGATCCAGGGCGTGTGCGACGCCGGCGACGAAGTCGTCCTCTTCGAGCCCTACTACGACTCGTACAAGGCGAGCGTTCGGATGGCGGGCGCCGTGCCGCGCGTCGTGACGCTTCACGCGCCCGACTGGCGGTTCGACCCGGCGGCGCTCGCGGCGGCGTTTGGCGAGCGGACTCGAGCGATCCTCCTCAACACGCCGCACAACCCGACGGGGAAAGTCTTCTCGCCGGACGAGCTCGAGGCGATCGCGCGGCTCTGCCGCGCGCGGGACGTCCTCTGCATCACCGACGAAGTCTACGAGCACCTCGTGTACGACGGGCGGCACGTGTCGATGGCGTCGCTGCCCGGAATGCGCGAGCGGACGATCACGATCTCCTCTTTCGGCAAGACCTTTTCCCTGACGGGCTGGAAGGTCGGGTGGGCTCTGGCGCCGCCGGACCTTTCGGCCGCCGTGCGTTCGGCGCACCAGTTCGTCACGTTCGCGACGGCCACGCCGCTCCAGCACGGCGCCGCCGCCGCGCTTGCCGCGGGCGTCGACTACTACGCCGAGCTCCTCGCCGCGTACCGCGAGCGGCGCGACTACCTCGTGCGCGAGCTTTGCCGCCTCGGGTTCACCGTGCGCCCGCCGCAGGGCGCCTACTTCGTCTGCGCCGATTTCCGGGCGTTCGGATTCGACGACGACCGCGCGTTCGCCCGACACCTGATCGAGAAGGCCGGCGTCGCCGCGATTCCGCCATCCGTCTTCTACGACCACGCCGAGCACGGCCGGTCCTACGTGCGCTTCGCGTTCTGCAAGAAGCGCGAGACGCTCGAAAGCGCCGTGAAGAGACTGGAGGCTCTGTGCGGGTAGCTCTCGTCCAGATGGACCTCGCGTGGGAGAACGTGGTGGAGAACCACCGCCGTGCGCGGCAGCGGCTCGAGGAGGCCAAAGCGCGGGGCGCGCGCCTGGCGCTGCTTCCCGAGATGTTCTGCACGGGGTTCTCGATGGAGTCGGAGAAGATCGCGCAACCGCCCGGCGGCCCGTCGGAGACGTTCCTGCGGGATGCGGCGCGCGAGCTCGGTCTGTGGGTCCTCGCCTCGATCCCGGAGGCGGGCGCGCCGAAGCCGCGGAACATGGCGATCCTCGCCGCGCCCGACGGGTCCGTGGCGCGCTACGCCAAGATCCATCCCTTCACGTTCGGCGGCGAGCACCGCGTCTACACGGGCGGCGACCGGGTCGTCACGGCGGCGATCGAGGGCGTGCGCGTGACGCCGTTCGTCTGCTACGACCTGCGCTTCCCGGAGCCGTTCCGGCTCGCGGCCGAGGAGACGGACCTCTTCGCCCTCGTCGCCAACTGGCCGGAGGCGCGGCGGGAGCACTGGCGCACGCTCGTGCGCGCCCGGGCGATCGAAAACCTCTGCTACGTCGCGGCCGTCAATCGCGTCGGCGTGGGCGGCGGCCTGCGCTACGCGGGTGATTCCGCCGTGATCTCGCCCTGGGGCGAGGTGCTCGCCGAGGGCGACGCTTCCGATGCGATCCTCGTCGCCGACGTGGATCCCGCCGCGGTGCGCGATGCGCGCGCGAGGTTTCCGGCGTTGTCAGACCGGCGCCCGGAGGCGTATCGGCGATGACGGGGCTGACGGCCCTGCTTCTCGGGGCTCTCTCGTTGTCCTCCGGGGTCGACGACGTCGGCCCGGTGTCGCTCGCGGAACGGGCCGCCCTCGAGAAGCTTTACGCGTCGACGGACGGCGATCATTGGTGCAACCACGACGGCTGGCTCGGGGAGCGCGGGACCGAGTGCCAATGGTATGGAGTGTCCTGCGGCTTCGCCCATTCGGAGTCGGAGCTCCGCTGGTCGGTGAACTCGCTCGACCTGTGGGACAACAACCTCAGAGGAGCCTTACCTTCGGAGATCGATCAACTTCCGTCGCTCGAATACCTCCACCTCGCGGGAAACTCGATCGTCGGCCCAGTGCCGCGAGGAGTTCTCGGCAGGTGGCTCAGCGGAGAGCTGATCTTCCAGGGCTACGGGGAAATCGTCGGCACCTGGATGATTCAGATCCAATACCGTACCGTCGTGCTCTGCACCGACTTCGAAGCGACGCTCTCGTCGGATGGCTCGGCGCTGCTGACGTCGGAGCGCTGTGCCGGCGAGCCGCGGATGAAATACGAGGGGTCCGACGGTCTCGACGTCTACTGCGAGACCCAGAAAGGCCACACGGACCGATTCGGCGACGCGTTCGGTCATCTGGCCTGGCTGCTGGAGGAGCAGGGTTTCGATCGGCTCGAGCGTACCTACTCGAGGAGCATCACCCACGGCGGAGACCTCAGCGTCAGCGTCTGGAGCCGGGGCGGCCGCAAGACCGTTCTCGACTACGCGGACTCGGCACCGATCAACCTCTGGGTCATCGAGCAGGCGATTCAAGGTGTCGTGCGCGGCGCTCTCTGGGAGAGCTCGGAGCGGTCGCCTCAGTGCTCCTGGACCGAGTTCGACGCTCTGCCCTGAGGTCAGTGGCTCGCGGCGGCGCTCGCGAACGCGGCGAGGGCTTCGACGCCGCCGGCGATCATCTCCTCCGATACCGAGAAGGAGAAGCGCAGGTGGGCTTCGCCTTCGGCGCCGAAGACGATGCCCGGCACCGTGGCGATCTTCGCCTCGTCGAGCAGGGTGCGCGCGGCCTGGCGCGAGTCGGATCCCAGCCACGCGGGGATCGTCGGGAAGAGGTACAGCGCCGCGCGCGGCGCCTCGATGCCGAAGCCGGCCGCCTTCAGGCCCGCGACGAGCCGGTCGCGCCGCTCGCGGTAGCCCTTCTTCCACTCCGCGACGTACTCGGTGCCGCGCGCGAGCGCGGTGACGGCGGCCCACTGCGTCGGCGTCGACACGCCGTTGGTCGTGTAGAGGAGGACCGTCTTGATCGCGGACTGGTAGCGCCTGGGCGCGACGACGTAGCCGAGGCGCCACCCCGTCATCGAGTAGCTCTTGGAGAGCGTGTAGGCCGTGATCGTGCGCTCGAACATCCCGGGCAGCGACGCCATCGCCGTCACGGGCTCGCCCTCGTACACGAGGTCCTCGTACGCCTCGTCGGAGATCACGGCCAGCCCGCGCCCGGCGGCGAAGGCGGCAACCTCCTCGACCTCGCGCCGCGAGAAGACGTCGCCCGTCGGGTTGTTCGGCGAGTTCCAGTAGAGGACCTTCGTCTTCGCGGTCGTCTTCGCGGCGAGCGCCGCCGTGAGCCCGCCGCGCCGCGCCGCGGCCGTCGGGACGAGGACCGGCTTCGCCTCGTGATACGCGATCAGGTCCACGATCGGCGTCCAGTACGGCGAGAACATCAGGACCTCGTCGCCGGGGTCGAGGAGCGCCGCGAATCCGGCGAAGAGACCCTGCATGCCGCCGTTGACGACGACCGGGCTTTCGTCGTCGGCCGGGATGCCGTTGCGCTCGCGCACCTTGGCGAGGATGGCCTTGCGGAGCTCCGGAATGCCGGACGACGGCGCGTACCGGGTCTGATTGCGGGCGAGCGCCTCGCCCATCGCCGCCTTGACCGCGTCGGGCGTGTGCATCCAGGGCTCGCCGCCTTCGAAGCGCCAGACTTTCTGGCCGGCGGCCAGCAGCTCCATGACGCGGTTCCGGACCCGGACGATCTCCGAGAACCCGACGCCTTCGAAGCGCCGCGCCGGCCGGGGAAAGTCGCCGTTGCTCATCGGAGGCTCAGACCACGCTGCGCCGGCCGGGGCCCATGGCGAAGTACAGGATCATGCCGATGAACGGCAGCAGGAGAACGAGGAGGAACCACAGGATCTTCGTGGCGCCGTCGGCCGAGCTCTTCAGGATCGACACGATCGCGATGATGTCGAGGACGAAGACGACGAGTCCGACCAGACGGAACATGGCTGCCTCCTCGCGTTTCGAGCGCCCGCCGAGCGCCGTTACAGCTTCTCCGAGATCGCCTTCTGCTGCGTGAACAGGTAGAGGTACTCGCGTCCGCCGGCCTTGGAGTCCGTGCCGGACATGTTGAACCCGCCGAACGGGTGGACGCCGACGAGCGCCCCGGTGCACTTGCGGTTCAGATACAGGTTCCCGACGAAGAGCTCGCGCTTGCCGCGCAGCAGCCGCTCGCGTTCGCGCGAGTAGAGCGCGCCCGTCAGGCCGTACTCGCTGTCGTTGGCGACCTGGATGCCCTCCTCGAAGCTCCGCACCTTCAGCACGGCGAGCACCGGCCCGAAGATCTCCTCGCAGGCGATCCGGGCGCCCGGGCGCACGCCGTCGACGACGGTCGGCATCACGAAGTAGCCCTGCTTCGGCCCGGCCTTGCCGCCGGCGACGATTTTCCCTTCCTTCTTGCCGAGGGCGACGTAGCCGAGGATCGTCTTCTGCGCCCGCGCGTTGATGACCGCGCCGACGACGTTCTTGGGATCCCGGGGGTCGCCGACCGTCAGGGCCTTCGTCTTCGCGACGACGCGCTCGAGGAGATCGGCGTGGACCTTGCGGTGGACGATGAGGCGCGAGCAGGCCGAGCACTTCTGGCCCTGGAACCCGAAGGCGGCCGCGACGATACCGTTGGCGGCGTCCTCGATGTCGGCGGTCTCGTCGACCAGGATGAAGTCCTTGCCGCCCATCTCGAGGATCGCGCGCTTGATCCAGATCTGGCCGGGCACGACGCGGCCGGCCTTCTCGCTGATCTGGATGCCGACGTCGCGCGAGCCCGTGAAGGCGATGAGGCGCGTCTTCGGGCTCTCGACGAGCGCGTTGCCCACGGTCGAGCCGCCGCCGGTGACGAAGTTGAGCACGCCGTCCGGGACGCCGGCCTCCTCGCACGCCTCGAGGAACATCGTCGCGATGCCCGCGGCGTCCGAAGAAGGCTTCAGGACGACGGTGTTGCCGGCGACCAGCGCGGCGGTCGTCATGCCGCAGAGGATCGCGAGCGGGAAGTTCCAGGGCGGGATGACGACGCAGACGCCGAGCGGGATGTGGAGCAGCTCGTTGCGCTCGCCGGGGTAGGGCGTCATCGGCTGGGGAGCGGCGAGCTCCTCCATCGTGCGCGCGTAGAACTCGCAGAAGTCGATCGCCTCGGCGGTGTCGCCGTCGGCCTCCGCCCACGACTTCGACTCCTCGAGCACCATCATCGCGGAGAACTCGTGCTTGCGGCGGCGCAGGATCGCGGAGACGCGCAGCACGAAGGCCGAGCGCTCGGCCGCGGGGAGCGCGCTCCACGACGGGAAGGCCGCCGTCGCGGCGTCGAGGGCTCTGGCCGCGTCGGCCGGCGTGCCCTCGGGGAAGCGGCCGATGACGTGCGTGAAGTCGGCCGGGTTGACCGACTCGAAGTGCTTCGACGCGCCGACGGTCCTGCCGCCGATGCGGTTCTTTCCCTGGAGCGGCAGGCGTTTCTGGACGGCGGTGAGCGCGGCGCGGAAGGCGTTGCGGTGGGCGTCGACGGAGAAGTCCGTCAGCGGCTCGTTGCGGAATTCGGGAAGCAAGGATGACCTCCGAAAGCCCGAATTTATCAGAGCTCCGTGGCAGACTCCGGGCGTGAACCTCAAGGGCGGCCGGCCGGAGAAGTTCGGCGGGATCGCCTCGTTCTTCTACCGTCTCTGGGCAGAGCCGGCGCTCTCGCCCATGCACGCGCGGATCGCCGCGGAAGTTCCGATCGAGGCCGGCCGGCTGCTCGACGTCGGCTGCGGGCCGGGCCGGCTGACGCGGTCGATCGCCGCGGCCCGGCCGCGCGTTTCCGTCGTGGGGCTCGATCTCTCGCCGGCCATGATCCGGCAGGCGGAGCGCGGGCCGCACTTCCCGAACCTCGCGTTTCGCGTCGGAACGCCGGAGTCGCTCCCGGGGTCCGAACGGTTCGACGCCGCCGTGTCGGTGCTCTCCTTCCACCACTGGGAGGAGCCGGAAGCGGTGCTGGCGGGGATCCACGCCGCGCTCGCGCCGGGCGGGCGACTCTGGATCTACGAGCCGGATCCCGAGGCCGACGCCGCTGCGATCCGCGCCGACCGCGCGCCCCTCTTCGGGTTCGTGCGCGTGCCGGCCGCATGGCAGCGCCGCCTCGCGCGCGGACACGGCTTCACGGCGCGCGAGGTCGATGAGGCGGTCCGGCCCGCCGTCGCGAAGACCCCGTTTCAAACCCTCACGGTCTCGCGGTCGGGCTCGTGCCTGCGCCTCGGGCTCCAAAAGTAGAATGGCCGCGGTGCCCGAGAACCCGCCCGCCGATCTGTCTCCCGAGGAGCTCCGGCGCTACGCGCGCCACCTGATCCTTCCCGAGGTCGGTCCGGAGGGACAGCGGCGCCTGAAGGCCGCGCGCGTGCTCGTGGTCGGCGCGGGCGGTCTCGGCTCGCCGCTCTCGCTCTACCTCGCGGCGGCCGGCGTCGGAACGCTCGGCCTCGTCGATTTCGACGCCGTGGACGCGTCGAACCTCCACCGCCAGATCCTGTTCGGGACGCCGGACGTCGGACGGCCGAAGCTCGCCGCGGCGGCCGAGCGCCTCAAAGCCGTCAACCCGAACGTCCGCCTCGAGCCGTTCGAAACGCGGCTGACTTCCGAAAATGCGCTCGCGATCGTCCGGCAGTTCGACGTCGTCGCCGACGGCACCGACAACTTTCCGACGCGCTACCTCGTCAACGACGCGTGCGTGCTGACCGGAAAACCCAACGCCTACGCCTCGGTCTTCCGCTTCGAGGGTCAGGTGGCGGTCTTCTGGGCGGCGAAGGGCCCCTGCTACCGCTGCCTCTTCCCGGAGCCGCCGCCGCCCGGCGCCGTGCCGTCGTGCGCCGAAGGCGGCGTGCTCGGGATCCTGCCCGGGCTGCTCGGGACGATGCAGGCGGCCGAGACCCTGAAGCTCCTCCTCGGCGTGGGCGAGCCGCTCGTCGGGCGGCTGGTCCTGGTGGACGCCCTCGCGATGCGCTTCCGCGAGCTGAAGATCCGGAAGAATCCCGACTGCGCCGTCTGCGGCACGCACCCCACGGTCACGCACCTGATCGACTACGAATCCTTCTGCGGCGAGACGCCTCTGGTATCGTCTCCCGCGATGTTCGGGCGCGTGCCGGAGATCAGCGTCGAGGAGCTGAAGGCGATGCGGGATCGGGGCGACCGCCTCGTTCTCGTGGACGTGCGCGAGGCGCACGAGTGGCCGATCTCCGACCTGACCGACACCGTCAAGATTCCGCTCGGCACCCTGCCGCACAGCCTCGACAAGCTTTCGAAAGACGACGACATCGTCGTCTACTGCCGGACGGGGGGCCGCAGCGCCCAGGCCGTCCAGTTTCTCCAGCGCTCCGGCTACCCGAAGGCGCGCAATCTCGCCGGCGGCATCAACCGTTGGGCCCAGGCGATCGACCCGACGCTCTCCCAGTACTGACGAGCGTTCGCCGATGCGCCGCGTCGGGATCGTCTTCCTCGTCGTCGGCCTCGCCGGCTTTGCCGCGCTCTCGGGCGCCGCGCGCTCGGGCGGCTGGGCCGAAGACGCGCGGTGGGTCGTCCTCGGCGCCGCGGTGATGGGACTCGTGTTCGCGATCCTGCCGGGTGAGAAGCGTTCGTAGACGCGGGTGACCGGCGGTCGCCGCGAAACGGGCCCCCCTAGAAAAAATACGCGTGGTGGAATTCGCCGCTTCCCCATATTCTGCGGCACGCGGACTTCGGGACAACTCCAAGGGAGGATTCGCATGCATCCCAGCGTCAGGGCTCGGGGAATCTCTTGTTTCGCGGCGGCGGCGATCGGCATTTTCCTCGCGGCCGCTTCACTCCGGGCCGGTGAGACGACGCCCACCGTCGTCAACGGCGTGGTCAGGGACGGTTCGGGCCAGGGGTGGCCCCTCTACGCGATGATCGTCGTGTCCGGGCCGGGCGGCTTTCCCGGGGCGACGGTCTTCACCGACCCGCTCACGGGCTTCTACACGATCACGCTGGATGCCGGGGCGACCTACGGGTTCACCGTCACGGCCATGACGTCCGGCTACTCGCCGGGTGGCGGCTCGTTGACGATCGCGGCCGCGAATCTCTCCGGCTCCGTCGTCGCCAACTGGAGCCTCGCGGCGGCGCCGGCGTGCACCGCGCCCGGCTACACGACCGGCAACTTCGTCCCGCCGCTCGTGCTGTCCGAGAACTTCGGCGGCGGCTCGATTCCGTCGGGCTGGAGCGTCGACACGGCTTCGGGCGTCAGCTGGGCCGTTTACTCGGGAGCGGATCCGTGCGGCCAGTTCGAGAACAACACCGGCGGGTCGGGTCCGTACGCCGTGCTCAACAGCTCCTGCTTCAGCGACGGCTCGACGAACGACGACTCCTCGCTCGTGACGCCGCCGATGGACCTGACGGGCCGCTCCAACGCGGCGATCCGCTGGGCCAACGACTTCATCGACGAGGGCTTCGGCTCGACGGCGATGGTCGACGTCAGCGTCGACGGCGGTGCGAACTGGACGAACATCTGGCAGGCGCCGGGAGACCTGCCGGGTCCGAACACGCAGATCGCCGACCTGAGCCTCGCCGCCGGCCATGCCGACGTTCTCGCGCGCTTTCACTACCAGGGTTTCTGGGCCTGGTGGTGGGAGGTCGACAACGTCTTCGCGGGAACGTACGCGTGCACGCCGATTCCGGGCGGCCTCGTGGTCGGCACGGTCAGCGACGCGAACACGGGCGCGGGCTTGAACGGCGCCACCGTGAAGAATATCGCCGGCGGGGCTCCCGCGACCACGATCGCGACGCCGGGCGACCCGAATCTCTCGGGCGGGTACTACGCGCTCTTCTCCGACAGCGCCGCCCAGTCGTTCGAGGCGTCCTATCCGGCGTATCACCCGCAGACCGAATCGAAGACCGTCGTCCCCAACGCCACGACGCGGGCCGACTTTTCGCTGGCCTCCGGCCTGCTCGCCGCGACGCCGAACGCGCTCGCCGCGGTCGTCGCCCCGGGCTCGACGCAGGTCCTGCCGCTCGACGTGACCAACTCCGGAACCGGGAGCGGCTCTTTCGTGATTCAGGAAGTGAACGCGCCGCCGGCGAGTCAGACGCCGGACGCGCGGGCCCGGGCGCGCTTCGCCAACGCCGCCGACCGGAACGCCGCGCTGCGGCGCGTGCCCTTCGGCCGCCTGAAAGACAAGACCTCGAAGGACCTTCCGGCCCTGCCGAAGGCTCCCGCCGGGGCGCGGAGGCTCGCGGCCGGCAACCTCGTCGCGTCGTTCCCGTCCGGGCTCGCGTCGGGCTGGGGGCTCGCCTACGACACCGACGCGTCCCGACTCTGGATCTCCAACCCCGACGCGCCGTTCTCCGGCTTCTCCGGCGACGGCCTCGAGTACCAGTACCTGCCGGATGGCACGCAGACCGGCGACACGGTCGACATCCACGCCACGGGCGGCGACTGGCAGGCCGACGGCACCTACGACGGCCGGACCGGCAAGATCTGGCAGGTCAACGTCGGCGGCGACAACTGTCTCTTCGAGATCGACCCCGTCGCGAAAGCGGTGACCGGCGCAAAGATCTGCGGCCCCTGGACGACCCCGCAGCGCGCCGTGGCCTACGACTACGCGACCGACACGTTCTACGTGGGCGGCCCGAACGAAGCGGTCGTCTACCACCTCGACACCGCGGGCAACCTTCTCGACTCGGCCTACGTCGGTTTCCTCATCTACGGGCTCGCCTACAACCCCACCACACACCACCTCTTCATCAACCAGGAGTTCCCGTCGCCCTTCCAGATCTGGGTGCTCGACACGCGCGCGAATTACGCCGTCGTCGGAGGCATCAGCGTGACCAGCGCCGGCCTGCCGGCGCTGCCGAACGGCGCGGTGAGCCTCGAGGCCGACTGCGACGGCCGCCTCTGGGTTCTCGACGACACCGCGCAGATCGTCTACGGCTTCGAGTCGGGCGAGACCGGCTGGTGCGTGAATGACATTCCGTGGCTCTCGGAAGACCCCACGCAGGGAACCCTGCCCGGATCCGGCGGGAGCCTCCGCCAGGGCGGCGGCGCTTCGCTGCCCGTGGAAGTCACCTTCGACTCGACGGGACTGCTGCCCGGCCTGCGCCAGGGCTCGCTGATCTTCCAGACGGCGTTTGCGCCCGCGATGCCCCCCGTCCCGGTCGACTTCACCGTGCTCTTCAACGACGTCCCCCAGGGCAGCTTCGCGTGGAACTACATCTACGGCGCGGCCGGTTCCGGCGTCATGCCGGGCTGCGCGCCCCAGACGCCGACCTTCAGCTTCTGTCCCGCGCAGCCGGTGACGCGCCGCAGCATGGCCGGCTTCATCGAGCGGGCCGTCCACGGTGCCCTGACGCCGCCGCCCGTCTACCTCGGCGAATTCGACGACGTCCTCTCCGGCAGCTTCAACGCGAACTACATTCAGGGTCTTCTCGACGACCGGATCACCGCCGGTTGCGGCGTCTCTCCGCCGCTCTATTGTCCGGACGTCCCCGTGACGCGCGCGCAGATGGCCGTCTTCGTGTGGAAGGCCCAGCACGGCGACGAACCGCCGCCGGCCTGCGTGCCCCCCGGGACCTTCGCCGACGTGGCCTGCCCGGGCGGTTTCGCCGTGGACTACGTCGAAGGCATCTTCGCCGAAGGCGTCACGGCCGGCTGCGGGAGCGGAAACTACTGTCCCGACGCCAGCATCACGAACGCGCAGATGGCCGTCTACCTGGTCAAGGCGTTCTCGCTGCCGTATCTCCCATGAGGACCGCCGTGAAGAAACAGGAAGGAATCGTCATGCCGTCGTCCCTGCTCCGTTTCGCGGTCTCGATCTTTCTCGCCGGCGCGATCGCCGTCTCGCTCTCGGCCGAGCCGAGGCCCCTCGCCCGGCTCAAGGACGGCAACGGCGCCCCGACGGTCTCGGTGAGCGGCACGGTCACGGACGGCTCCGGCCACGGCTGGCCGCTCTACGCGCGCGTCGAGATCACGTCGGCGACGACCGAGCCGCTCGTGGTCTACACGGATCCCCTCACCGGTGCCTACGCGGCGAGCCTTCCCGACGCCACGTCCTACACGTTTGCGGTCACGGCCGTTTCCGCGGGATACGTGGCGGGTGGCGGCGTCGTCGTGACGGCGGGCTCGCCGGTCGTCGCCGACTGGAGCCTGAACGCGGGCGCGCTGTGCAACGCCCCGGGTTACAGCTCCGGATCCTTCGGTCCGGCCGTGCTCTCCGAGAGCTTCGACGCGGGCGTCCTGCCGCCCGGCTGGGCCATTCAGACCAACTCCGGCGCGAGCTGGTCCATCGCGACGGGCGGCGACCCCTGCGGGGAGTTCGACGGCAACCGCACGGGCGGTTCCGGCCCGTACGCGATCGTCAACAGCAACTGCTATTCCAACGGCTTCGAATCCGAGGACACCTACCTGATCACGCCCGGCATCGACCTCTCGTCGGCGTCGAACGCGGCCATCCAGTGGGCCAACGACTTCATCAACGACGGGGTGACCGCGATCGCGGAGGTGGATGCCTCGACCGACGGTGTCACCTGGACGAACGTCTGGCACGCCGACAAGACGCTGGCCGGACCGGGTACCACGACGGCCGACATGTCGTTCGCGGCCGGACACGCCGGCGTGAGCGCCCGCTTCCACTACAACGGGTTCTGGGGATGGTGGTGGCAGGTCGACGACGTCATGGTCGGTCCGTTCTCCTGCGCGACGCCGGTCGGCGGCCTTCTCATCGGCAACGTGCGCGACGCCAACACGGGCGCCGGCTTGAACGGCGGGACGGTCACGGACATCCACACCGGGGGCTCGTTCGTGAAGACGGGTCCGTCGCCCGATCAGGGAGACGGCTTCTACACGCTCTTCGCCGAAGGCTCCGGCGCTCAGTCGTTCCTGGGCGCGGCGGACCTCTACACGACGATGTCGGAAGACACGACGGTCGTGCCGGACGCAACGGTCCGCCTCGATTTCTCGCTGCCGGCGGGTCTCCTCGACGCGAGCCCGCGGCCGCTGTCGGCCGTCGTCCCTCCGGGCCAGTCGACGGCGTTGACGCTCGACGTGAGCAACACCGGGACCGGTGACGGAACCTTCTTTCTGCACGAGGTGAACGTGCCGCCGGCGGCGCCGCCGATGACGGTCCCAGCGCGCCCGCTCTCGGCCGCGAACAAAGCCGCCCTTCGCCGGTACTACGACCTCGCCTCGCGCGGCGCGCGGACGCGCTTTCCGGCGCTTCCCGGAGCCCCGGCGTCCGCGCCGCTCGCCTCGGGCGCCGGCAACGTCGTCAGCTCCTTCTCGACGGGGTTCACGGGCGGCTACGGGATGGCCTACGACACGGACACCAATCGCCTGTGGATCAGCAATTCCAACGCGCCCGCCGCGGGGCTGACCGGCGACGGACTCGACCACGAGTTCCAGCCCGACGGCACCGCGACGGGGGCGACGATCGACCTGGCGAACGCGCCGAGCGCGTGGCAGGGCGACGGCACCTACGACCAACGGACCGGCATGATCTGGCAGACGAGCGTCGCGTTCCGCGTCAGCGATCCGAACCAGTGCCTCTTCGAGATCGATCCGTTCGCGGGAACCGTGACCGGCAAGACGATCTGCGGCCCGTGGAGCAACTACCCGGGTCTGACCGGCCTCGCCTACGACGACGCGACCGACACGTTTTACGTGGGCGATCAGCTCGGCACGATCACCCACGTCGATCTCGCGGGCAACGTTCTCGACTCGGGCTACATCGGCCTTCAGGTCTCGGGCCTCGCTTTCAACCCGACGACGCGGATCCTGTACGTCGGCACGTTCTCGAACGTTCCGTACGACATCTGGCTGGTGGACCCGAGCAGGAGCTACTCCGTGTTGAGCGGCTTCTCGGTCAAGAGCGGCGGCGTCCCGGTCCTGAACGGCAACGGCGTCAGCCTCGAAGCCGACTGCCTGGGGCATCTGTGGGTCTACAACATTTCAGACCAGAGCGTGGTCGAGGTCGAGTCCGGCTCCCAGGGCTGGTGCGTCGACGAGATTCCCTGGCTCTCGGAAGACCCGGCCGTCGCGACGGTTCCGGGCTCGGGGGTCGGCGCGCCTGGCGGCGCCGCGAACACGGTTCCCGTCACCGTCACGTTCGACGCGACCGGGGTTTCCCCCGGTCTCTGGCGGCGGTCGCTCGTGTTCACGTCGAACACGCCGACGCCGGTCGCTCCGGTGCCGGTCGACTTCACGGTGCTCTTCAACGACGTGCCGGAAGGCAGCTTCGCCTGGAACTACATCTACGGCGCGGCGGGAGCCGGCGTGATGCCGGGCTGCGCGCCGCAGGCGCCCCTCTACGACTTCTGCCCGGACCAGGCGGTCACGCGCCGCAGCATGGCGGGTCTCATCGAGCGCGCGGTCCACGGCTCGCTCACGCCGCCGCCCGTGTACCAGGCCGAGTTCAACGACGTGCTGCTCGGCAGCTTCAACGCGGACTACATCCAGGGGCTGCTCGACGACCGGATCACGGCCGGGTGCAGCACGTCGCCGGCGCTCTACTGTCCGGACGTTCCGGTGACCCGCGCGCAGATGGCGGTGTTCGTGTGGAAGGGCCAGCACGGGCCCGACGCGCTGCCGACGCCGTGCACGCCGCCGGGCTCGTTCGCCGACGTGCCGTGTCCGGGAGGATTCGCGGTCGACTACATCGAGGAGATCTACGCGGAGGGCATCACGGCCGGGTGCGGCAGCGGGAACTACTGCCCGAACGCGAGCATCACGAACGCGCAGATGGCGGTGTTCCTGGTCAAGGCCTTCGCGATTCCGTTCCTGCCGTAGGGGAGACGCTCGTGGGGCGGGCGCCGGTTTTCGGCGCCCGCTCGTTTTTTCGAGCGCCGGGGCTCAGCCCGCGATCGTGGCGTCCGGGTCTTCGACGAGAAGGCGGTCGACCTTCGCGGCGAGGATGAAGTCGTTCTCGTGCAGGCCGCCGATCTTGTGCGTCCACAGGACCAGGTCGACCTTGTTCCAGTGAATCGCGATGTCGGGGTGGTGGCCTTCCTGTTCCGCGACGTCGGCCACGCGATTGACGAACTTCATCGCTTCGACGAAATCGCGAAACTCGTAGCGCCGATGCAGGCGCGTGGCGTTTTCCTCGAGGCTCCAGCCGGGAACGCCCGAGCGAAACCGGTCCGCCTCGGCCGGCGTCAGCGCCGGGATGCCGCCGCGGCAAGGCGCGCAGGACTTCGAGGCCAGGCCTTCCATGTCGTCCACCATGAGGTCGGGAATCCTACCAGCCGCGCCCGCATTTGACCCGGGCTCGCCGATCCCGGATAATCCGCGTCCCTCGAGCGACTGGGAGGTCGTTCAATGGTAGGACAACTGGCTCTGGACCAGTGAATCGGGGTTCGAGTCCCTGCCTCCCAGCCAATACGTTCCCACTCGGTCGCGCGAAGCGGCGGCATAGAATCCTCGGAGCCGTGATCGCGTGAGTCTGCCGGTCGGTACGAAGCTCGGCCCCTACGAAATCGTCGCTCCGCTGGGTGCGGGTGGCATGGGGGAGGTTTACCGCGCGAAGGATCCGCGCCTGGGGCGCGACGTCGCGATCAAGGTCCTGCCCGCCTCGTTTTCGAGCGACCCCGACCGGTTGAAGCGCTTCGAACAGGAGGCGCGGGCGGCCGGCGTGCTCAACCATCCGAACGTCACCGCCGTGCACGACCTCGGCACGCACGACGGCGCGCCCTACGTCGTCCAGGAGCTGCTCGAGGGAGAGACGCTGCGGGCGGAGCTCGCGTCCGGCCGCTTCTCGCCGCGCCGGGCGATCGAGTGCGCCGTCCAGATCGCGCAGGGCCTGGCGGCGGCGCACGAGAAGGGAATCGTCCACCGCGACCTGAAGCCCGAGAACGTCTTCGTCACGAAGGACGGCCGCGTCAAGATCCTGGACTTCGGCCTCGCGAAGCTGACGGAGGCCGCGACATCATCGAACGCGACGAACCTGCCGACGGCCACCGAGCCGGGCGTCGTCATGGGCACGATCGGCTACATGTCGCCCGAGCAGGTGAAGGGCAAGCCGGCGGACGCGCGCAGCGACATCTTCGCGCTCGGCGCGATCCTCTACGAGATGCTCTCGGGCCAGCGGGCGTTCCGCGGCGACTCCGCGGGCGAGACGATGGCGGCGATCCTCAAGGAGGACCCGCCGGACCTGTCCGTCACGAACCAGAACGTCTCGCCGGGACTCGAGCGGATCGTGCGCCACTGCCTCGAGAAGAATCCCGAGCGTCGCTTCCAGTCGGCCTCGGACATCGCGTTCGATCTCGAGGC
>DATJXB010000074.1:0-37194 GCA_035500755.1 Thermoanaerobaculia bacterium
ATGGATGTAGTCGCCGGCGACCCCGAGGTCCCGGCGCGCGAGGGCGAACACGTCCGAAACGGGCACTTCCGCGGGCAAATAGCGGCGGCCCTCTTTCGCGTCGCCCGCCGAGTCCTTCAGGATGTTGACGAGCTGCAGCGCCTCGCCGAACGTGGCCGCGCGCTCGCGCAGGTAGGCGCTGACCGGGGCGAGGTTCTCCCGGTCGAGCAGGAAGAGCTCGGAGAGCATCTCGCCGACGATGCCGGCGACGAGATAGCAGTAGTCCTTGAGCTCCTGGAGCGAGTGGAGCGTCAGCGACCCGCCGCGCGTGCGGGCGACGATCGAGGCCATGCCGTCGGCCGAGCGAGCGACGTGGGTGCGGATCGGCGGGATCGCCCGCGGCGAGAGGGCGAAGAAGGCGTCGAGGACGAACGGCGTCTCGGCCATGAGCTCGCGGTAGCCCGCGTGGTGCGCGACGTCGCGCGCGACCCAGTCCTTCGCGAGCGCCTCGGCGCGCGGCCGGGCTTCCACGTGGAGCAGCGCTTTGAAGTCGGCGAGCGCGGCGATGCGGTCCTCGGGAGTCCAGTGCGACGCGTCCTCGAACGTGTCGGCGATTCGGAAGAGAAGGTACGCAATCATGACTTCGCGCCGGGTCGGTTCCGGCAGGACCGGGATCGAGAGCGCGAAGGTGCGGCTGGTCTTTTCGAGCAGGTCGTCGAGCGTCGGCATCGTCACACGCTCTTCGCGACGAACGCCGCGACGAACGCGGCGAGGCGCTCGCCGCACTCGCGGACGCGGCGGCGCATCGCCAGGAGGCGCGGCACGGAGCCCGGCCGGCCGAGGGCGGAGAAGATCACGCGCGCGCGGGAAATGCCGCGCTCCGCGTCGAAGCAGCGCGCGAGGTAGTCGGGGAGGTCCTCGGTGGCGGTGTCGTGGACGGCCCGCACCACGACGTACGGGATGCCGCGGGCCGCGGCCGCGCGCGCCCAGGCCGCCGACTCCATGTCCACGGCCGCGGGCTCCTCGTTCAGGCGCGCCGCGAGCGCCGTCTTCTCGGAAGCGGCGACGAGCATGCGGTCGCTGGTGAAGAACGCGGCCTCGCGCGTTCCGGGCATCGCGGCGGCCCGGCCGGCGAGCGCCGCGTCGGGAGGCGGAGCGTCGCCCGCGGCGTCGAGGACGCGGCGCGAAACGAGGATCTCGCCGACGGCGAGGTCGGGCGAGAGGGCTCCCGCGACTCCGGCGCCGACGAGGAGCGCCGGCCGGTGGAGGTCGCAGAGCGCGGCGGCGCCGAGGGCCGCCTTCTTCGGTCCCTCGCCGGTCGAGGCGGTCAGCACGCCCGGCGGGAGCGCGCGTCCCGCGAAGGCGGCGAGCTCCTCGGCCATCGCGGTGACGATCAAGGCTCGGGCCGGGCTAGCGGCCATAGCCCTTCTCGCGGAACCACGCCACCGCCCGGGAGAGCGCCTGCTCGACGGGCGTCTGAGGGAGCCCGAGCTCGCGCACGGCCTTCGAGGCGTCGAAGTACATCCGGTGCGTCGACATGCGCACGCTCTCGAGCGAGAACCGCGGAGGCTTGCCCGTGACGCGCGCGATCCCCGTGGCGACGGCGGCGGCCGAGAGCGGCACCCAGTGCGGCAGCCGCGTCCGCGGCGCGGGGAGGCCCGTGATCGCGGCGAGCCGATCGAGGATCTCCTTCAACGTCATGTTGCGGTTGCCGAGGATATATCGCTCGCCCGGGCGTCCGCGTTCCGCGGCGAGGAGGTGGCCCGCCGCGACGTCGCGCACGTCGACGAGGTTCAAGCCGGTGTCCACGTAGGCCGGCATGCGGCGGCTCATGAAGTCCACGATCATCTGGCCCGTCGGGGTCGGCTTGATGTCGCCCTCGCCGATCGGCGTCGACGGGTTGACGATGACGACGGGCAGTCCCCGCGCGGCCCACCGTTCGGCCACGCATTCGGCGTCGTACTTGGACTTCTTGTAGTGGCCGATGATGCGGTCGCGGACGACCGGCGTCGTCTCGGTGGCGGGCGAGCCGTCGTCGGTCAGGCCGAGCGCCGCGACCGAGCTCGTGTAGACGACGCGCGACACGCCCGCCTTCGCCGCGGCGGCGAGGACGTTCTCCGTGCCGCCGGCGTTGGCGCGGTAGAGCTCCTCCGGGTCGCGGGTCCAGAGACGATAGTCGGCGGCGACGTGGTAGAGCGTCGCGACACCGCCGAGCGCCCGCTCGAGAGAAGCCGGGTCGGTGAGGTCGCCTTCGGCGATCTCGACGTCGAGGCCGGCGAGGTTGTCGCGGCGGCTGCCGGGGCGGGCGAGGCACCGGACGCGGCCGCCCTTCTCGAGCAGCGCCCGGACGACGTGGGAGCCGACGAAGCCGGTGCCGCCGGTGACGAGGTCCATGGTAGCGATCGCCGAAATCTATCCCCTCTCCCCCCGACGGGGGGAGAGGGCAGGGGAGAGGGGAGCGATCGCTACGCGGCCAGATTCCAGGCGATCATGCGGACCATGTCGCCGGGGTGCTTGGGAAGCTCGCGGACGACCGAGGCCTCGAAGCCCGAGTGCATCGCGCAGTTCCGGCAGAGCGGATCCTGCCGCGACTCCCAGTACTCCCAGTTCGTGCCGTTCCAGAACTCCTCGAAGGTCGGCGACCAGGTCTTGCCGATCAGGTAGCACGGGCCCTTCCAGCCGTTCGGGGTGTACGTGACGGTCGACCAGGGCGAGCACTTGTAGTCGCGCAGGCCCGCGGCGAACTCGAGGAACATCGGCGTCGACGTCAGCTTGTACTTCTTCGAGATGTCGAGCACGCGGCGGAACTTCTGCTGCATCTCCGAGCGCGACAGGAAGATGTCGCTGTCGACCGACTCGTACTGGTAGCCGGGCGAGACGAGCATGCCGTCCACGCCGAGGTCCGTGAGGAGCTTGCAGAGCTCCTCGACCTCGTCCATCGACGTCTCCTTGAAGATCGTGGTGTTGGCCATCATGTGGTGGCCGAGCTTCACGCCCTCCTGGATCATCGCGATCGCCTTGTCGAAGACGCCGTCGCGGGCGCAGACGTAGTCGTGCGTCTCGCGCATGCCGTCCAGGTGGACGTTGATCGTCAGCCGCTTGTGCGGCGCGATCTTGCCGTAGAGGTTCTCGTCGAGGAGCAGGCCGTTGGTGCAGAGGATGATCTGGCGCTTGCGCTTGATGATCTCGTCGACGAGCTCCGGCAGCTCCGGATAGATCGTCGGCTCGCCGCCGCAGATGGAGACGACGGGCGCCTTCGACACGTCGACGGCCTCGAGGCACTTCTCGAGAGGCAGCCGGTCCTTGAGCTTGCCGGTGTGGCGCTCGATCGCGCAGCCGATGCACGCGAGGTTGCACGTGTAGAGGGGCTCGAGCATGAGGACGAACGGGTAGCGCTTGTTGCCCCGGATCGCGTTCCTCACCGAGTTCTGGATCGTGTCGGTCATCATGTGGACGGGGAATCGCATCAGTTCACTCCGTGCTCCGAGCGGCGCGGGGAAAGCGCATCGAGCTCGCCCCGGCCCTTCTGTCCCTCGGCCGCCGCGCGCGTGTAGAGCGCCAGCGCCCGCAGCGGGAAAACGGTCGCGTAGAGGTGGTAGCGCAGGTAGAAAACCTTCGGGAAGCCCGTGGCCGTCCAGTGGTCGTCCTTCCACGAGCCGTCGTACTGCTGGTTGGCGAGCAGGTAGTCGATGCCGCGGCGGACCGCTTCCGAGTCGCGGTCGCCGGTGGCGTAGAGCGCGACGAGCGCCCACGCGGTCTGCGACGGCGTCGACGGTCCCTGACCCTTGGTCGACGGATCGTCGTAGGAGAGGGGCAGCTCGCCCCAGCCGCCGTCGTCGTTCTGGCACGCGCGGATCCACTCCGCCGTCTCCTGGAAGCGCGGCTGACGCAGGTCCTCGCCGGCGTGCAGCAGGCCGCGCAGGGCGAGGAAGGAGCCGTAGAGGTAGTTGCAGCCCCAGCGGCCGTACCACGTGCCGTCCGGGAGCTGCTTCGCGTCGAGGAAAGCGGCCGCGCGGCGCACGACCGGGTGGTTGGCCGGGACGCCGATCGCGTGGAAAGCCTCGAGGGCGCGGCCGGTGATGTCCTCGCAGCTCGGGTCGATCATCGCGTTGTGGTCGGCGAAGGGGATGTAGGTCAGGACCTCGTTGTCGCAGTCCTTGTCGAACGCGCCCCAGCCGCCGTCGCGGTTCTGCATCGCCATCATCCACGCCTGGCCGCGGGAGACGGCGCCCTGGCGCGCGAGGTCCTCGGATTCGCCGGGGAAGCGGACGCGCGCGAGCGCCGTCAGCACCTCGGCCGTGTCGTCGGTGTCGGGGTACCACTCGTTGGCGTACTCGAAGTACCAGCCGCCCGGCTCGGCCGCGGGGCAGGCCTTCTTCCAGTCGCCGACTTCCTTGACCTCGCGGTCGAGGAGCCAGCGCCCGGCCTTCAGCAGCACCGGGTCGTCGGCGGGCAGGCCGGCGTCGGACAGCGCCTCGATGACGAGGGCCGTGTCCCACACGGGCGACTTGCAGGGCTGGACGTGGAGCGTCTCCTCGTCTTCCATCTCCAGCGCCTCGAGCTCGCGGACCTGGCCGATCAGGCGCGGGTCGTCGAGCTCGTAGCCGAGGCAGCGGAAAGCGATGATCGTGTTGATGATGGGCGGGAAGATCGCGCCGAGGCCCTCGGAGAGGGCGAGGCGCTCGTGGATCCAGGTCTCGCAGGCGCGCAGCGCCTTTTCCCGCAGCGGCGTGAACCCGGCGGCTTCGAGGCGTTTCAACCAGCGATCGCAGCGCGTGAAGAACCCGCGCCAGAAGCGCTCGCGGCGCGTCCGCGGCACGTGCGCCTCGGTCCGCGGCAGGTGGAGCTCCGGAATCGCGGCGTGGTCCGGGACTTTGCACGAGGGTTTCGAAGCCCAGATGATCGAGAGCGGGATCACGATCCCGCGCGACCACGAGGACATCTTGTAGATGTTGAAGATGAAGCTGTCCGGAAGCAGCACGATCTCCGGCGGCACGGCGGGAGTGTCGTCCCACGAGCACTGGCCGAAGATCGCGAGATAAATCCGCGTGAAGGAGTTGCAGGCTTCGATGCCGCCGAGCGACAGGATCGTGCGGCGCGCCCTCTCCATGTGGGGCGCCTCGGGGTCGTCGCCGACGAGCTTCAGGACGAAGTAGGCCTTGACCGACGAGCTGACCTCGGCCGGTCCGCCTTCGTAGATGGCCCAGCCGCCCGTCGGCAACTGCTTGCGGCGCAGGTGCTCGGCGGCTTTCCGGACCCGCTCCTCCCCGGTCCGGCCGAGGAAGTGCATGGTCAGGACGTATTCGGACTCGAGGATCGTGTCGCCTTCGAGCTCGCCCACCCAGTGGCCGTCGGCGGCCTGGGTCGCGACGAGGTAACGCTTGGCGGCCTCGACGGCGTTCTCGACAGAGGCGCGGGGATTGCCCGGATGGGCGTTGTCAGACCCCGAGCCCGAGTCTTTTCGGACTGACATACTTTCAGACCCTCGATGTCCTGGTTCTTGGTTCGGGCGGGAACCTTCCCACCAGTGCCGGAGTCGGCGCTGTTCCGCCCAGACCCATGAGTCTATACCATAGGGGGTCTGGCCGGAAAGGCGGGGGGAGCCCGATGAAAAGAGCCGCAGGTCTCGTGGCAGGCAGTCTCCTGGCCGCGTCCATGGCGACTTCTACGACCTATTTCGCCCTGGAGATTCACGGCGGAGCCCGCGTCTGGTCAGTCGACCGGCCCGTCCAGAAGGGCCGCGTTTATCTCTTCCACAGGTTCCCGGACGGGGTCTTCACGAGCCTGGCGGTTTCCGAGGTCGAGAAGGTCGTCTCGCAGGCCGAGGCGCCGCCGCCCGCGGGCGGGCTCGCGCCGGGGCAGTCGCTCTACGTCGGGCCCGTGCTCTCGGCCGCGGCCGCTCCGGCGGCGCCAGCCGCCCCGCCGCCGCCTGCCGACGTCGTGATGCTCGATCAGAACGGCGGGTGGGGGTACTCCGGGTACGAGTGGGGAGGTGGAGGCTACGTGCCGCCCCCGCGACCGCCGGCGCCCGCGCCGCCGACGCGGATCGGCCCGAACGGGTACCCGATTCTCTCCCCGCCGGGCTCGCCCGGATCGACCCCGCCGCCCATCGGGGCCAACGGGTTTCCGATCCTCGCGCCGCAGGCGCCCGGACCGCAGCCGAGGCGGCCGCAGTGACCATGGTCGCCCCCCTCACCCCGGCCCTCTCCCCCCAGCCGGGGGGAGCGGGAGAAATTCGCCGCGCATGAAGACCGCTCTCGTCGGCACCGCGCTCGAAGCGGCCGCGGTCATCGTCTGCGCCATCTCGGGGATGATCACCGCGGCGCGCAAGCGCATGGACATCGTCGGCACCTACTGCCTGGCGATCGTCACGGCGTTCGGCGGCGGAACGCTGCGCGACCTCCTGATCGACCGCCGGCCGTTTTTCTGGATCAGCCACGACCAGTACCTGCTCATCATCGTCGTGCTGTGCGTGGCCTTCGTGTACAGCCGGCCGTTTCACACGCGCGCCAGCCGCTGGCACCGCCAGGGGTTGATCGTCGACGCGATGGGGCTCGCCCTCTTCACGCTCACCGGCGTGGGCTTCGCGCAGGAAAAGGGCCTGCCGCTCTTCGTGTCGTCGCTGATCGGCGTGATCACGGGGACTTTCGGCGGCGTCCTGCGCGACGTCGCCTCGATCGAGATCCCGCTGCTGTTTCGGCCGGGCGAGCTCTACGCGATCTCGTCCTTCGCGGGCGCCTGGGTCTACCTCGGCGGCCTCAAGCTCGGCGCGCCCGCGGTCGTGGCGGGGACGCTGGCGGCGCTGACGATCGTCGGCCTGCGCATCGTGTCGCACGCCTTCGGCGTGCGCGTTCCGGACCCGCTGTGGATCAAGCGCGGCGAAGGCCGGGGCGAACGAGCGCTTTGACGACGGAGAGCCGTTCCATGTCGTCGAGGGCCTGACCCGCTTCGTCGAGGCCGTACTCGCGGGTGATCAGCTCGCGCCACCGGAAGCGCCCGACGTGACGCTGCATCAGCGCGAGGGCCCGGTGGAGGTGCGAGAACTCGTAGCCCCAGCAGCCGAGGATCGTCGCGTGCCGCCGGTTGACGTGGCGGTGCGGGTTGACGACGGCGTCGCCGCCGTCGGTGTACTGGCCGACGACGACGTAACGGCCCGCGTCGCGCAGCATCTCGAGGCCCTCGGGAAACGCGGCGGGATTGCCCGAGGCCTCGATGACCACGTCCGCGCCGCGGCCGGACGTCCGTTCCTTCACCCACCGCGCGCGGTCGGCCGGGTCCCGAACCTCGGCGATGTCCAGCGTGTCCTCGGCGCCGAGCCGCCGGGCGGCGTCGAGGCGCGCCTTCGGCGCCCCCACGACGAGCACCCGAAGCGCGCCTGACAACTGCGCGAAGATCGCGGCGTTCAAGCCGACGGGGCCGCTGCCCTGGATGACGACCGTGTCGCCCATCGCGATGCCGGCCCGCTCGACCGCGTGGAACCCGGTCGGCAGGCCGCAGCCGCCGCCGAGGAAATCTTCGGCGTCGAGGCCCTCCGGCAGCGGGACGAGCCGGACGCCCGGCAGGATCTCGATGCGCTCGGCCCAGCCGCCCAGGATCCCGTCGGAGGCCGGCGCCGTGATCCCGTAGACGCGGCGATTCGGGCAGCGCGTCGCCGCGCGGGCGACCAGGCAGTGCCAGCACGCGCCGCAGGTGCCGTAGACGTCGTAGAAGGTGACGAGCGCGCCGGGAGCGATGGCGCGGCCCTCGACGTCGGTCAGCGGGACGGCCGTCTCGAGGACGCGGCCGACGTTCACGTGCCCGGGCACGATCGGGTAGGGAACGCCGGGCAGCCGGCCGTGCCGCAGGTGGACGTCGGTGCCGCAGACCTCGCTCGCCACGGTCTCGAGGATCGCCCCGCCGGCGCGCGGCCGCGGCGCCTCGAGCGAGCGGGTCTCGACGGGGCGGCCCGGGCCGGTCATGAAAACGGCGCGGATGGTTTCTCGCGGCATCGCCACCAATCGTATATTTCGGGCATGGCGGCCCGGCGCGACCTCCTGGCCCTGGCGGTTCTCTCGGTCTTCGCGGCGCCCCTGCGGGCCGAAGGCTCCGGGACGCTCGGGCTCCTCGCCCTTCAGGCCGCTTCGGCGGCCCCGCTGCTTACGGCGCCGAACGCGTCGGCCTCGCCGCTGATCGCCCAACCCAACGCGTCGGCGGCTCCGATGGCGGCCTTTCCGGACACGGCCGAGATGCTCGCGCGCATCGGCGCGCTGGTGAAGGACGGACGCATCGGGATCGAGGCCGACCTGCTGCCGGGAAGCATGCCGGTCATGCCCAAGTACACGCTCGACGTTCAGGGCACGCCGAAGACGTCGGTCGCCGTCGAGGCCGTCGACGGCAAGGTCACGCACATGAAGTTCACGGTCGAGAACGGACAGCTCGCCGTGCGGGGCAGCGGTCTGCGTCCCAAGGTCGCGATCGAGTCGATGGAGTTCCAGGACCCGAAGGGGATCACCGACCTGAAGTTTCACGGCCTCGGAATCTGGAGGCCGATCGTCGCGATCTTCGGCGGGATCGCGCGCTCCGCCGTCGCGAAGCTGCACCTGAATACCGACGTTCCCTCGGTCCTGAAGGGAGAAATCTTCGGCGCGAAGAAGGCGACGCCCGCCCCCGGCGCTCCGGTGCCGGCGCCGACGCCGGTTCCGGCCGCGCCGCCACCCGGCGCCGCGCCGCCCTCCACGCCGTCCTTCATGGACCTGATCCGCGAGGTGCGCATCAACGAGATGGAGGTAACGGCCTACGGGGGACGCGAGATGGCTCTCCGTCCGTTCATCGACTTCCGAACGGCCCCGAAGCCGTCGGGCGAGGCGATGAAGGTCTCGATCGACAAGGGAATCTTCCGGCCGGGGCACGCCGGAGCGCCGAACTACGTCGAGCTCTCGGGCCGGCTCGACGGTGAGATCGTCGACGGCGAGATGGAGTTCGAGGCCAACCGCGTCACGATCGCGAAGGGCGAGATTCGCAAGGCGGAGTTCCAGGGAAAAACCGGCGAGGACGGCAAAGTCGCCTCGACGCTCTCCGCCGCGCGGCTCTTCTTCGAGCTCTCGTCGGGGAACTTCGTCGTGCCGGGGGGCATGGGCGTCGCGCTCGACTCGGGCTCGACCTTCGAGGTGGATCGCCTCAAGGTGACCTCCGCCGGCAGGTTCTCCGGTGTGGCGAAGCTCGACCTCGCGGGCAAGACCGGGGAGTTGTCGCGCCAGGGCGCGACGATCTCCGCCGCGAACATTCGTGTGAAGACGCCGGGCCTCACGGTCGTGGACGGACGGGCCACGGGCCCGCTCGAGGTCAACTTCGACTACCAGCTGAACTACCCGTTCCTCGTGAAGTACCCGATCAAGGAGATCCCGGAGAAGAAGCTCGACCTCGACTTCCACGGGCCGTTCGCGGCGAAACTCGCCCTCCACGACGCGGGCGCAAACGGGGGCGAGGTCACCGGGACCTACGTCTTCAAGGCGCCGTGGGACCCGATCGAGCAGGCGGCGCTGGTCGCGCTCGCGGCGAAGTGGCAGCAGGATCTCGCGCTCAAGCACGTCGACTTCACGATCACGCCGAAGATGTTCCGCCCGTGCGGGGAGTCGTGCTTCACGCTCGGGATCGAAGTCGTCGCCGAGAAGCGCTCGTCGACGAACCGCCTGAAGACGCTCTTCTCCCAGTTCTGCGCCCCGGTCGGCAAGGCGAACCTGTTCATCGACAAGCCCGCGCGCGCGTTCGTGCTCAAGGACCTCAAGATCGAGACGCACTGCAAGGGCATCGTCGGCTGGTTCGTCAACTTCCTGACGCCGTTTTTGACGAAGACCTACGGCGACATGAAGCTCTTCCAGATGCCGGCGAACCTGCCGTTGACGGTCGACTCCGTGCGAGGCGGCGCGCAGCTGGTCGAGATCGGCGGCTCGATCGACTGGACGGCGTCGAAGGGGAAACCGGACGTGCCGCCCAGGCCCCAGCCGGTGGACGTCGAGCCGGGGAAGTGAGGCGCGGCGATGAATGACCCTCTCCCCCCGGCGGGGGGAGAGGGCAGGTTGAGGGGGAGAGAGAGGCCTACGGCGCCGGGTAGACCCTCGGGTACTTCTTCAGCATCCCGTCTTCCTTCATCACCTTCTCGATCGCGTCGATGTCCCACGGCGCGTCGTTCGAGACGACCTCGGCGCCCTTGTCGGTGATGAAGATCATGTCCTCGAGCCGGACGTAGATCTTCTCGTCCGGCACGGTCAGCGCCGGCTCGATCGTGAAGACCATGCCGGGCTTGAGCGGCCCGACGTGCGGGCCGTCGTCGTGGGTCGCCATGCCCACCCAGTGGCCGAGGTACGGATACTCGCTCTCGCCGCTCTTCTTGTACTTGGCGACCCAGTCCTCGGCGGCCTTGCGGTGCGACGGCTTCGTGAACTTCGCCGAGGCGAGCACCTTGTCCATGCCGGCGCCGGCCTCCTGAATGATCTGCGCGCTGGTCTTGCCGGGCGCGATCGCCTTCAGGATCTCGCGGTAGCAGGCGAGGTAGAAGCCGTAGAGCTCCTTCTGCCACTGAGAGAACCTGCCGTTGACGGGGAACATCCGTGTGACGTCGGCCTCGTAGTAGCCGTAGTCCGGCGCGTAGTCCATCAGGAGGAAGTCGCCGTCGAGCATCTTCCGCTTGCCCGCGTTGTAGTGCGGCCAGAACGCGTTCGGCCCGCTGCCGATGAGCGAGAAGTAGGCGTCGCCCTGCGCGCCGTTGCGCCAGAAGACGAACTTCGCCACGCCGTCGAGCTCGTGCTCGTACTGGCCCGGCTTGACCGACTTCATGGCTTCGAGGATGCCGAGGCCGGCGAGGTGCGTGGCCTTGCGGAGCATGGCGAGCTCGCGCTCGCTCTTGATCAGACGCAGGGAGTCGAGGATCGGCGACAGGTCCTTGACCTCGAGCACGGGGAAGCGCTCGTGAATCTTCGCGACGAACGCGCCTTCCCGCGACGCGCGCCCGTCGAACGGGTCCGCCGAGGTGTCGGCGATGAAGCGCGTCGCGAGGTCGCGGCTCATGGACGCGTTCTCGGCCGCCTCGAGCGGCGTGTAGAGCACCTTCAGACCGCGCCGCAGCTGGAGGCCCATGATCTGCTCGCCGATCAGGTCCGTGGCGACGACGTTGTCGACGCCGGACAGCTTCCTGACCTCGTCGGCGTCCTCCGAGGAGAGCGTCTTGCCCTCCCCGCGCTCGCGGCCCTCGTTGCGGTGCGGGAGGAGGAGCGTCGTCTTCCTCGCCGCGCCGTCGAGGATCAGGTAGGCGTTCGGGACCTCGATGCCGCAGAGGTAGTAGAAGTCGTTGTTCTGCCGGAACCGGATGTAGTCGGGCCTCGAGGGCGCGCCCTGCACGACCGCGAACGCCTGGTTGCCGATCGCGTCGTAGACCTTCGCGCGCCGCGCGGCGAATTCCTCGGGCGGGAAGTCGGGGGTGAAGAGCGGGAAACCTTCCTGGGCGACCGCCGCGGCGGCGGAGAGAAGAAGCGCGAGCGCCAGCGCGGCGCGTGATGGGCGAAACGGCATCGTGGGGGGTCCTCCTGGGACGGAGATGCTATCGCCCGGGACCGACGGTGCGGAAATCGGGACGGCGGTCGGGAGAACCGCCGTCCCGGAAGAGTGGAAGAAAGAGGCTACGGCTTCGGGGTCGGCTCGACCTTGGGCTTGTCTTTGCCTTCGACCTTCTTGGCTTCGCCGGAGACCGCGGCGCCGGCCTTCTTCGCCTCGCCGGCCGTGGCCTTGCCGGCCGCGTCCGCGCCCTTGGCGACGTCCTGGCCGACCTTCTTGCCTTCGGTACCAACGGCCTTGCCGGCCTTGGACGCGTCCTCGCCGACGGCCTTGCCCGCCTTGGCGGCGCCGTCGCCCACCTTCTTGGCCTCGCCGGCCGTGGCCTTGCCGGCCTTGTCCGCGTCCTTGGCGGCGCCTTCGCCCACCTTCTTGCCTTCCGCGCCGACGGCCTTGCCGGCGGTCGAGGCGTCCTTGGCGACGTCCTTGGCCGCCTTGTCGACGCCCTGTTCCGCCGCCTTCGCGTCCTTCTTGGCGTCGCCCTCGAGCTTCTGCAGCTCCGAAGGCTTCTTCGTGGGCTCCGGAGCCTTGTCCTGCGCGTAGAGCGCCGCGGGCAGCGCCAACGCCAGAGCGGTGATCCAACGTTTCATCGAGTCCTCCTTCGATTCAATTGGGGCGCGATCCTAGAGCGTCCGGCGCGCCGGCGCAAATGACCCGGGGTCGCGCGGCTAGAACTCGAGCTGCAACCGAAGCTGGTAGAAGCGCGACAGGCCCGTCGTTCCGTCGCGCTGCAGGCGCCCGTACCCGTAATCGAACTCGAACCGGCTCCACGTCGTCGGGTACCAGGACAGGGCGCCGCTCCAGCGGTCGAACTTGCCGCCCGGGATCGCCTGAGAGGTCAGGTCGATCCAGGAGTAGCGCGCCGCGAGCTCGACGGCGCCGAAGCCCCCGTGCGCGAAGGACAGGGGCGCGTCGGGCGTGACCCGGCCGAAGTAACCATTGGCGCGCTCATAGGGCCGCGTCTCGCCGGTCAGCACCCACGCGGCCGTGACGTACCACCCGGAGAAGGTCGGATTGCCCGAGGCCGGCGCGGAAACGTCGGAGTGCGTGTATTCGGCCACCAGGGACACGGGTCCCTTCGCCGCGGCGAGCTCGAACCCCAGGTCGAGGCTGTGGTCGCCCGCGAACGAACCGGTGTCCACGAAATACGGCGCCTGATGGACCTCGGGACGACTGCGCGCCTGCAGGGATCCCTCCTGGATCTGCGTGTAAGCCGCCGAGACTCCCAGGTGCACGAGACTGCGGCCTTCGTCTTCATCGACGGCAAGACCCGTGACGCGCCCCGCGTACGCGTTGCCGCTTTCGTCGAAGCTTTCGTGATCGGTGAGCCAGTTGTTGAACCAACCGGCCGACCAGGTCATCCGCTCTCCCGCCGCGGTTCCCCAGAAGCGCACCCCCAGCTCGTGCGACTTCTTGTACGCCTCCGACATCGTCGACCGTTCCATGAAAGGAAGGTCCTCGCCGTGCGACTGGCGCTCCAGCCCGACCCCGGCCTCCTGCTCGCCCACGGTGACGTTGGCCGCGGTCCCCAGGGGCACGGAGATCCAGAGATCGGCGATCGTCCAGTTGACGTCGCCGCTGTTCGCGTCGAGGCCGTTGTAGCCGGCGTTGACTTCAAAGCTCCAGGGAAACGGCGCCTTCAGCTGGCCGCTCAGCTGGAGTCGGTCGACGCGGAACTCGCCGGTCGAGGGGAGGTCGCCGACCTGCGAAACGCTCGCGGCGTTCTGCGAGAAAAAGGCGCCGTCCTCCAGCAGCGTGACGTGGAGCTGGAGGGCGATCGCCTTGGTCTCGAGCTCATTCCAGGGACGGGCGGCCGGGGCTGCGGCAGGGGGCGACGTCTCCTGAGCGGCCAGGCGACCCGGGGCGATCGCCCACAGCAGGACGGCGATCGCCCCGAGCCTCGGCCGGGTCATGCGCGCGCCCGGGGGCTACTTCTCGATGTGGAGCTTGATGCCCTCGGCGGCGATCTTCAGGTTCGCGCCCTTGGTCGTGCTCGTCAGGAGCACCGACACGCCGTTGGCGTTGGTCAGCGCCGAAGCGCCGGCGCCCTTGCCGGCCGTCGCGCCCGCGCCGCCCGCGGCGTACACGCCGTCGAAGTCCTCGAGCTTCTTCAGGTTGTAGACGTTGCCCTTGGCCTTGACGTTGGTCAGGCCGACTTCGCCGACGGCGAGTCCCTCCACTTTGACCTTGTAGGACTTGCCCATGTAGGTCAACGTGCCGTGACCCCAGCTCCAGCCGATGCCCGCGGCGAAGGAGCCTTCGGAGAGCTTCAACGTAGCGTCCACTTTCTTGTCTTCGGCAACGGCCGAACCAACGGCGAGCATCCCGAGGGCGACCAGCACCGCAAGGACCATCCGGTTTCGCTTCATGAACTGCCTCCTCTCGTTTCTCGGACTCTTCGTTTCGATCAGAACGTCACGGTCGCGTAGAGCTTGGGGCCATAGTAGCTGTAGCGGAACTCGACGAAGGTGATTCCGTCGTCCCTCTTGATGTGGAACTTGGAGTAGTTGAAGGCCGCTCCGACGCCGAAGTTCTTCGTGAGGAACCAGTCCGCGTGCGGCTCGACCACGAAGACCGACCCGACGTACGGATGCACCGGGGCGAAGATCCCGTTGAAAATGATCCCCCCCGAGAGGCGGTCGCCGAGCTTGAAGTCCGCGGTGATCCCGAGGAGCGGCACCAGAGTCTCGATCTTCGCCGTTTTCGTCGTCGACTGGCCCACGATCGGTCCGTCGGGCCCGACGACGCCGGCGGCTGCGGACAGATCCGCGTCGAGGAAGGCGTAGGAGGCGCCGAGGTTGACGCCGAGGTGCCAGGAATCGTTCTGGACGAAGTTGTAGCGCAGGTCGAGGTAGGGAAGCTGGGACTGCATCCTGGTCGAGACGGAGGCGCCGACGGTGTACGTGGAGTCGCCGAAGGGGACGTCGACCAGGAGGCCTCTCGTGTTGCTTCGCGTGAAGAGGGTGTAGCCGAAATCGATGTAGAAACGGTTCAGGGGCTGCCAGTACCCGCGCGCCGTGAATCCGCCGGTGGAAGACGGAAGGCCCGTGACGGGCTGCAGGCTGATGCCGCCTCCGAGAGGCCCGTTTGGAGTGACGTTCTCCTGAAACGTCACGTTCGTCGTGAACCAGGCGTACATGCCGCCGACGGAGAGTCGAAACGTGTCGGGGACGTCGCCGGGATACTGAGCCCGAGCGCCCGCGGCGGCGAGAAAGAGAAACGAAGCGGCCAGCAGGCGAGACGATTTCATGAGCACCTCATCGATCGGTCAATCATTCGAAAGCGAAAATCCGCTTCCAATCGCTCTTCATGCTAACGACCGTCCAACCCTTTTGTTTCGCCTCGTCGTCGAGCGCCGGAGTGAACGTTCCGACCTTCGAAGGAGGCAGACCCCGGGCGGGCCCGTAGGCGTACTCGCGTTTGGCGTCGTCGTGCAGGACGAGCATCGCCAGGCGCGCGCCGCCACCGCCCCTGGTGTACTCCAGCATCTGCCGGTCGCCCGTCGAGTTGCCGAAGGCCGCGTACGGGCGGCGGCCGATCATCAGGTAGATGCCCTCCGCCTTGCCGGCGTCGTTGTTGTCGAGGATCAGCTTCGGCTCCTTGGTCAGGACCGGGTTGCCGTCCTTGCCGTAGCCGTACTTCGTGCCGATCGAGGTTCCGATGACCTGCTCGGGCGGGATTCCGTAGGTCGCCTCGGCATAGGCTCGAACGAAATCCTGGCCTCCTCCCGTCACGATGTACGTCCGGTAGCCGCTCGCGCGGAGGTACTTGAGGACCTCCTGCATCGGCAGGTAGGTCAGATCCGTGTACGGCCGATTCCAGCGATGATCCCTGGCCGACGCGATCCACTTCTGGACCTCGGACCGGAAATCGTCGACCGGCATGCCGCTGAGGGTGACCATGGCGATCTTGATCAGGTCCTCCTGGGAGAGATGAGCGATCGCCTCGCGGTTGCCGGACATCACGGTCTTGAAGGGCTCGACGTTGGCGAGCTCCGGCTTTGCCTTGACGATCACCGGGATCCGGTCGAGGCAATAGAACAGCTGCGTGTAGGCCGGCTGCTCGACCCAGAGCGTTCCGTCCTGGTCGAAGGTCGCGATGCGCTCCTCTTCCGGGACGAACTGCGGGCTTCCCCGGGTCGTCGTGGCCTCGACGAAGTCGACGATCGCTTTCTTGGCCGCCCCGTCGTTCCAGGACGGCAGCGGGTCCTGGGCGACGGCGGCGGCCGCCGAGACCGCGAGCAGGAGACCGGCGAGCGCAATGCGAGTTCGAGTCATGTTCCCCTCTTTCAATTGAACAGGGTTCCCTGGATGAGTTTCGGCAGGACCGGGGTGAGCTGGATCTGGACGTTCCACTTCTGACCGACGGGGTCGGGCTGCGTGACCATGTACTGCGCGGCGAGCGAGATCTTGACGGGCAGGCGTCCGAACTTGACGACCTTGCCGGCGCCGAGGCCGATCGGCACCGTCCAGCGGTTGTTCGACGGCGCCTCCCAGTCCACGAGGATGTTGCCCGAGTAGCCGACGTTCCAGCCGCCCTCGAAGAAGAGATTGAAGATCGGCTGGAGGTTCATCTGGTTCGTGTTCGGGCGGCTCGGGTCCCCGGCATAGGACCACCACTGCTGCGGGAAGATGCCCGCGATGAACTTCTTGTCCATGTAGGCCACGACCACCGCGGGGCCCACCTGCCACTTGCCCTGTCCGGTGTAGACGGAGCCCGCCGTCGGGAAGATGAACGTCGGCCCGGCGCCGAGCAGCCAGTGGCCGCTGTCCGCCGGCGAAAGGAGCTCGAGCTGCGTCCAGTCGCCGAAGTTCGTCGTGCGCTGCTCCTGGCCGAGGCTGTCGGTGTACGGCGCGCTGTTGTAGACCTGGATGACGGGCCGCGTGATCAGGTTCAGGCCGCTCGTCAGGCTGACCGGCATCACCGGCTGGAAGTTCAGGTTGTTGTTCCAGCGGTCGTTGGTCAGCTGGAAGTTGTTGAACTGAAACTGCAGCGACCAGAGATTCGAGACCGGGTTCGCCAGCGCCTGCGCGAGCTTGTCGGCTTCCGACTGGTCCGGGTGGTGGGCCTCCTCCTCGGTCGTCTGAGCCCCCGCGCGGGCGGTGGCGATCGTGGTCATCGAGACGAGGAGAACGGCGGTACGAACGGGTCCGAGTCGTCGGCGGTGTTTCACGGAAGACTCCTTCAAAATGGTTTCGCCGGGCCGATCTGCGGCGCGCGCACGGGTTTCGCCATGCCGAAGAAGATGGTGACGCCCTGGCCGCCGCAGCGCGTCGAGAGCGCTTCGTCCGGTACGCCGAAGCAGCTGTCGATGTCCTGCCAGTTGTTCATGGCCCAGACGTCGCCCGAGGGGCTGACCGCGATGTCGGTCTGCATCTGCAGCCCGCCGCCGACGTAGCCGTTCGGCGGCGCGATCTGGTCTCCCGTCTTGAAGCCCGGCGGACAGTTCTCGGTCCTCGCCCCGCAGAGACACGTGATGGGGCTGTTTGGCATCGCGAAGTTCGAGATCCAGATGTTGTCGTTGCCGTCGACCGCGATCGCCCAGGGCCCCGGAAGGCCGCCGGCCGTGAAGGGTGAGCCCGGGAACGGCGAGCCGTCCGGGCGCAGCAACGAGACGCTGCCGCCGTCCTGCGCCGTCTGCTTCGCCATGGCGCGGGTGAGCTTCTCGTCGCCGTTGCCGCCGAGCTTCAGCGTCGCCACCGTGTCGATCACCACCGCCTCGCCCCGCACGCCGTTGCCGAGGCGGTTCGTCACCCACACGTTGCCCTGGCTGTCGATGCCGAGGCCGCTGCCGCTCCAACCGGTGCTGAACTTCTCCGCCTTGCTCGGATCCGACGCCGGGAACCGCGTGACGTGCCCTCCCATGGCGTTGGTCACCCAGATCCGATTCTGCTGGTCGATGCCGAGGTGAAACGGGCCGAGGAAGGACTTGCAAGGCTCGACGTCGCGTCCCTCGCAGACGATCTTGCCGTTCGTGTAGTCGCCCTTCGGGAAGAACAGGAGCTGGCTCTTCGAGACCCCGACCGCCCACACGTCGCCGGAGCCGGGCGTGACGATGATGCCCTGCATCAGTCCGAGTTTTCCGCCGAAGGTGATGCCCTCCGGAGGCGTCAGCGGTTTGCCGCTCTTGTCGAAGACCGAGATCGACATGCCGCCGTAGCTCGAGAGCCACGCCTGGTCCCTCGCGTCGACCGCCGCGCCGAACGTGCCGCCCTGCATGCCGCCGCCGGCGAAGCCCGTCGTGATCGGCGAGAGCGGCCTGCCGTTCGGGTCGAACTTCGTCGCGTGGCCCTGCCAGAGCGTGTCCTGGCCCTGCCAGCCGATCGTGAAGTTGTCGCCGACCCAGAGGTTGCCCTGGCTGTCGAACATCGCTTTGCCGCCGGCGCGATAGCCGCCGCCGTCGAACTTCAGCGGCAGCACCCACGCGCTCGGCGCGAAGTTGAGGTACGGCATGAACGGAACCGCCCGCATCGTCCTGCCCTGCGGGACCGCGTAGAAGGCGTCGAGGAGCTGGAAGAGGCGCTGCGGCTGATGCCAGGGATAGCGGGCGATCGCGAGCGCCGCCGTCAGAGTGTCCGTCGGCGCGGCGCCCTTCGGCGGCGTGGACGCCGCGAAGAGCCGGCCGCACGCATCCGGGGTGATGTGCGTGGCGCAGGCGGATAAGAGGTCCGCGAGCGTCGCGAAGTTCGCCATCGTCGGCGTCTGGGGGCCGTTCAGGGAGTCCTGGATGACGCCGCCCCAGCCGCCGGTCGCGAGATCGACGAAGCTCGGCACGTTGCCCGCGGCGATCTTCAGTCCCAGGGCGGGGCCCTTCAGCACGTCGCCCTCGAGAAACTGCGCGTGGGTCCAGACCGACGCCACCGTGGTGAGCTCGTTGATCGTGACGCTCTTCGGCGGCGCCGCCCCGAGCACCGCGAGGAAGGCGAGCTCGGGATCGTTGCGGCGATCCGGCCGGTCCTGCGGCGTCCCGCCGCGCGCGACGAGATAGAGAGAGGAGCCGGCGGGAGGGCTCCCCGCGCCGAGCTGGAACGCGCCCTTCGCGTCCGTTTTCGCTTCGCCGAGCTTCGCGGGAGCCGCGTCGCCCGCGGCGTAGAGGGTGACCGTCGAGCCCGAGACCGCTTTGCCGCCCGCCTGCACGTGGCCGGAGATTCCTGCCTGCGCCGCGGCCGCTTGCGCGAGGAGGGCGGAGAAAATGATGACACTCCACTTCTTCACGAGCCTTGCTCCTTTCCCGGGCGAAATTTCTCGATCTTCGTCTCGCCTGATGCCGATGAGCCCTGCGAGAGCCTCAGGCCGTTCGACGGCGGCGGCGCGCGCTCTCCCGGGACACTCGCCTAACTTCCTGCAGGAGTCGCGCGTTTGCGAAAGAGAAGAGAGATCAGCGTCCGCTCGCCGAGCGCCCGATCGAGCTCCCACAGCGTGAAGAACGGAATGAAGGCCACGAAGACGATGAGCGTCCTTCCCAGAATCTCGTAGAGGCCCTGCTCCAGGATTTTCTGGATGCTGGCCGCGAGCGTTTCGTGATGGAAGAGCCCTTCGACGACGTGCTCGAGGATCGCAAACACGCCAACGAGCAGCGCGTAGACGACGGAGTCCCGGAGCGCGTTGCGGAAGAGCACCCGTCCGCTGGACTTTTTCCCGATGCCGATGGCCTTTCCGATCAGGATGACCTTCGCGACGATCAACGCCTCGAGAATGGCGAATCCGTAGTGAAACGACGTCACGCCGAACTCGCGCGAGATGAGGCGCCGGTAGGTGAGAAAGGAGACGAAGACGGCGGCCAGGAAGGCCGTGATCACCAGCATCAGCCGGAGCTCCTCGGCCGCCTTCTCCTTCAGATTCTTCTGGTCCTCGGCCATCCTCGCCTCCGCTTCCCGCCGCGGGGCGCCGTTCAGTTGCTCGGCGCCGCCAGGCTCTCCAGCTCGTGCAGACGCTTCATCGCCTGCATCGCCTGGAGCGACGTGTAGTTGATGCCCGCGGCGTTCAGGCTGCTTCCCTGCTGGAAGGGAAAGTCCGGGATCGACAGCAGGAACGCCTTGAGCTTCTGCTGGACGGGGATGAACAGCCAGATGTTGTCGCCGTACCACCGGATGTACATGCCGGACTCGCGCGGCGCCTTCTCGAACGGATCGGCCCGCAGGTTCACGATCTCGGGCCAACCGGTCACGTCGCGGGTGGCGGTCGCGATGTTGCCGTTCTCCTGAGCGAACGCGACCTTCCAATCGTTCCAGCGGATCGCGTTCAGATCGCCGCCCTGTCCGAAGTAGAAGATCTCCTCGCGCGGCCCCTTCTTCGCCTCGCCCTTGAAGTACGGAAGGAAGTTGTAGCCGTCGAGGTGAACCTTGAAGGTCTTGCCGTTGGCGGCGTAGCCCCTCGCGACCTTCTCGACGATGTTCGGCTCGCCGGCCGCGGCCAGGAGTGTCGGCAGCCAGTCCTCCTGCGAGAAGATGTCGTTGACGATCGTGCCCGGCTTGATCACGCCCGGCCACTTGACGAGCATCGGGACCCGGAATCCGCCTTCCCACGTCGTCCCCTTCTCGCCGTGGAACGGCGTCGTGCCGCCGTCCGGCCACGTGACCGTCTCGGCGCCGTTGTCGGTTCCATAGACGACGATGGTGTTGTTGGCGATGCCGAGATCGTCGAGCTGCTTGAGAACCTGGCCGACCATGTCGTCGTGCTCGACGAGGCCGTCGGGATAGAGGCCAATTCCCGTGCGGCCTACGGCGGACGGCTTCAGGTGCGTCCAGACGTGCATGCGCGTCGTGTTGAACCAGACGAAGAAGGGCTTGCCCGATTTGGCCGCCGTGTCGACGAACTTCTGCTCGGCGTTGAAGATCTCCATGTCCACGGTCGGCATCCGCTCCCGGGTGAGCGCGCCCGTGTCCTCGATCTTCTGGCCGCCCTTGCCGTCGGACCAGGTGTGCAGCACGCCGCGCGGGCCGTACTTCTTCTTGAACTCGGGATCCTTCGGATAGTAGTAGGTCTCGGGCTCCTCCTCGGCGTTCAGGTGGTAGAGGTTGCCGAGGAATTCGTCGAAGCCATGCACCGTCGGCAGGTGCCGATCCTGATCGCCGAGGTGGTTCTTGCCGAACTGTCCCGTCGCGTAGCCCTGGGGCTTGAGCAGGTCGGCGATCGTCGGCGCCCAGTCGGGGATGCCCTGGGGGGAGCCGGGCATGCCGATCGTCAGAAGCCCCGTCCGGAACGGATGCTCGCCGAGGATGAACGACGCCCGCCCCGCCGTGCAGCTCTGCTGCGCGTAGGCGTCGGTGAAGAGCGCGCCCTCCCTCGCGATGCGGTCGATGTTGGGCGTGTGGTAGCCCATCGTGCCCAGGTTGTAGGCGCTCAGGTTGTAAATCCCGACGTCGTCGCCCCAGATGACGAGGATGTTGGGCTTCTTGCCGGGCGTCTGGGCAAGACCTGTCGCGGCGACGAGGAACGACACGAGACCAGCGAATCTCCAGGAGCGCCCTCGAGCCTTCATCATGACCCCCCCTTCATCATGAACCCACCCTTACGATACGAAGAGGCGCACCCGTTCGGAGGCGCCTCGAGAAGTCGAGCCGAGCTCGTCGCGCGCGTGACGGGCCGCCTTGATCCGCTCCTCCACCTGCGTGAGGTAGAAGACCACTCGGGCGGACTTCTGCGAATTGCCCGTCCGCTAGTCGATCTCTTTGACGCCGTCGAGCGTCGTCTTGACGATCCCCGGATCGCTTCCGGCAGAACCGACGGCTCGGATTCATGGAATTCCCCTCGACTCCCGAAAGCCATTCGGGCGGCCCCGGAGGGCCGCCCGAACCATCGAACGTATCGACTACTGCCCGGCGTGGTTCTTCACCATGGTCTCGATCTGCTTCTTGACCGCCTCCAGGTTGAAGCTGGCCGGGTCCTGCATCGGCGGGTAGTCGATCGCCGTCATCGCCAGATCGGCGACCGCCTTCTGCACCACGACGAAACGCCAGAACTCGCGCGCGTAGAAGTCCATCCCGTAGCCCCACGCGCCCGTGAGCGAGGTCTCTCCGCGGATCATCGAGTAACGCTCGAACGGATCCCAACGAAGATTCGTCATGGTCGGCATGTCCGTCGTGATCTTCTCACCCGGCCATCCGTAGGGCTGCTGCAGGAACTGGAACTTGAAATCGTCGAGCCGGACCGCACCGAGCATCGGGCCGGAGAACAAGAAGACCTCGTGCCGGGCGGACGGCCCTTTGCCCTCGAGCATCGCCGTCTGGTTGTAGCCGTCGAGGTGGTTCTTGTAGGTTCGATCCCCGATCTTCGCGCCCTTGAGCAGTTGATCCGTGATGTTGGGATTTCCGGCGGCGGCCACCAGCGTCGGGAACCAGTCGAGGCCGGAGATGATCCCATTCTCCACCGATCCCGGCTTGACGTGTCCGGGCCAGCGGATGATGGCCGGCGAGCGGAAACCGCCCTCGTAGCTCGTGCCCTTCTCCCCCTTGAACGGCGTGTTGCCGCCGTCCGGCCAGGTGAAAGTCTCGGTGCCGTTGTCGGTGGTGAAGATGACGATCGTGTTGTCGGCCTCTCCGATGTCCTGGAGGTGCTGCAGGACGGCGCCCACGTTGTCATCGAGCTGCGCCATCGCGGCTTCTTCCAGGTTGTAGCCGGACGTCGGGTTCATCATCGCCTGGTACTTCGGCGAGAGATACGTGAAGACGTGGACGCGCGTCGGGTTGTTCCAGATGAAGAACGGCTTCCCGTCCTTTTTCGCCTTGTCCATGAAGGCCATGGTCCGCTTCGAGATCTCTTCGTCGATCGTCCCCATGTCGTACTTGGCCGGCTTGCCCTTCTGCCAGCCCTGCATGTTGTCCATGTTGGCGAACGGCTTGAGAGGACCCTCGTCCTCGATCTTCTGCTTGCCAATCACGCCCCAGCGCGGCTGGGACGTCGGGTCGGCCGTGTCGGTCGCCCAGCAGTGGCAGAGGTTGCGGGGACCGGTCTTGTCGATCCAGTCCTGCGGATAGTCGAACCAGTACGGGTCCGACATCGCGTCGAGATGGTAGAGGTAGCCGAAGAACTCGTCGAAGCCGTGCACGCACGGCAGGAACTTGTTCAGGTCGCCGAGGTGGTTCTTGCCGAACTGGCCCGTCTCGTAGCCCATGGACTTGAGCACGCTCGCGATCGTGACGGCCTGGTCGGGGATGCCGACATTGGCCCCGGCCTGACCGACCGTCGTCATGCCGGTGCGGAGCGGAATCTCACCCATGATGAAATTCGCGCGGCCCGCCGTGCAGCTCGCCTCCGCGTAGTAGTCGGTGAACATCATCCCCTGCGCGGCGAGCTTGTCGAGGTTCGGCGTCTTGCCGGCCATCATTCCCCGGTGGTAGGCGCCGACGCTGAACCAGCCGACGTCGTCGGCCATGATCACCAGGATGTTCGGCGATTTCGCCGCCTGCGCCCGAGCGCCGGCGGCCGTGAGGAGACCGACCAGGACCAGAACCCCGATTGTTCGAAGACCGTGGCGCCAGTGCATCCGAATCCCCCTTTCCACTGAAGACCGACGTTTGACCGCGCTCCGCGGGCCCGGTTACACGGAGGGCACCTGGAGTGGTCCGAAGAAAATCCTGAGCGCTCCATCCCGACCGGGCGTCCGCACGAGCTCGCCGGCGGCATGATCGCCTGGAATTCTTCCTTCATCTTTTCGGCGGCCCTGCCCATGACGACGCCTCCGGTCCGAATCCTCATTGGCGACGGCAGCTCGTTTCTCGAGCGGCCCTAAGAGGTCGGCGGGAAGTTCTTGAAGATCTGCTGGATCGCCTGATCCGTCTGCCCCTTGTCGGAACCGCCGCCCGAGACCGTGTCCTGCGCCGTGCCGCGCCAGATCAGCTCGCCGGTCTTGGCGTTCGTCATGTTGACGACGAGCGTCCCGATCGGGACCTGCGTCTGCGTGGCCTGGGCCATGCCGCCGCCCATGCGCCGAAAGCCTCCCGTTCCCGTCGCGTTCCACTGCGTCTCGGAAGAGAGAACGACGTGCGGAGAGATGGTCACGTCCGGATTGGAGGTGACCGCCTGCCAGCCCTTGGACGTCAGCGCGTTCGTGATCCCGTCCTCGATGCGCTTCTGAGTGAACGTCTCCGGGCTCGCCGTCCCGCCGACGATCTGGAACGTGTGGAACTGGGACCAGTTGACGGTGTGGTCATAGTCGACCGCCGTCGTCATCGTGGAGCACGCCACCATCAGTCCGCCACAGACAATTCCGAGAGCGAGTGCCTTTGTCCTCATGACACCGTTCCTCCTTCTTGATTTGGGCGCCGAGACAACGAATCGGACCCGGGTCTTGCTCATTCGAGGAACCCCTTGTCATCTCTCTTGCAGAGGCTCGAGAGAAGGAAGCGCCCTCTCGCGGCGGCCGAACCCGCGCGTGGCCAGCGCGGCGAAGACGTAGGCGCCCGCGAGCGCACCGAACCCTTTCCAGAAGTCGGTCCAGTGGGGAGGGCCTTTGAACAGGACCGTGAGGTGACCGATGCTCAGGTAGACGTGAACCGCGGCGATGACGATCGCCGTGTAGGGGCTCAGGACCCAGCCGGGAAGAGGGAGGGCGAACCGAGGAGCCACGGGGCTCTCCGCTTTCACTGGAAGACCTCGACCGAGGCGTAGGGCTCGGCCGAACCGGGGCGGAAGCGGTGGATCGTGAACTTCGTGGCCTGGCCCGGCTTCACGTCGACGTGCAGGAAGTTGTATTCCTCGACCGGAGGCGCGCCTTTCCAATAGACGTCCCTGGGGTAGTCGGCCGGAAGGGTCTTGATCGCGGTCCTCCCCGGGAGAATCGGGTCCTGCTCCGCGCCGCCGCCCCCCACGACGAAGTACTTCACGCCGCCCGCCTGGAAGAGCTCCGTCGTGTGCACGTGGCCGTTGAAGACGACGATGTCGAGGTCCTTGGCGTAGGACTCCAGGGTCTTGTGCGGGTTCTGGGCTTCGGGAATCGGCCCCATGCCGGAGCGGCAATACACGGGGGCGTGAAAGCTGACGAAGATCTTCTTGATCCCGGTGGCTTTGGCTTCATCCAGCCACTTCTTGAGCTGCACCATCTGCGCGTCGTAGGCCGGTTGCTGGGCATCCCATCCGGACGGCTGGCGGTAGTCGTAGGGTCCCGTGTACAGGAAGATGAAGCGCACGCCGCGAAAATCGAACTTGTAAATCAGTTGCTTCTTCGACACGCCGAGCTTCGTCAGGTACGGGAAAGACGCCAGCAGGCCTTCGACGTCGGAGTCGTCCCACACCTCGTGATTGCCGACGGCCGGAAAGACCACGCCGTCGAGGCCGGCCTTCTTCATCTCGGCGTCGGCCGGCGGCAATTCCTTCAAGACGTCCTTTTCGACGAGCGACCAGTAGGGATTGTCGGAGGGCTTGTCGCCCTGCCGGCCCCACCACACGAGGTCGCCCGTGTTGACGACAAACTTCGCGTTCCCTGCCTTGATGTCCCTGACGACCTCGCGCGCCACCCACTGGCCGCCGTCGAGCCGGAACATCTCCCGGCGCACGCCCGGCAAGAGTTTCACGTCCTCGACCGAGGCCGACGTCACCCAACCCTTGTCGAGCGTGAGTGTCGTCACCTCGCTCCGGGTCATGAAGGGCATGACGAGCTGGACCAGCTCGTGCGTGGACGGGTCGTAGACGAGCTTCACGTCCCTCTGGACGACGGCCTCCGACATCTTCTCCGGCATCACGAGCTCGAACATGTCGACCATCAGCTTGCGGGCGTCCGCTTCCTGGCTCTGCTTGTAGGGGAGGTACATCATCGAGCGAGAGTCGCCGTAGACGTCGAACGAAAAGCCGGTGTCCGCGCCGCCCTTCGCACTCTGGGCGAGGGCAGAATCCAGTGACGCGGCGCCAAGAACGACCGCGAACAGAAGCGTCTTCGAGAAACGACCTGGACGGAACCCTTTCATGAACTCCTCCCGCCATAGGCGAAAATGCGGGCGGCTCCTCGGAGCCGCCCGCCCGGGCTCGACGTTCTACTCTCCCGCGTGGCTGGCGACGTGGGCCTTCTTGAGCTGGTCCATGACCTGGGTCAGGTTGTAGCTCGCCGGGTCCTGCATCGGCGGGAACTGCTGGTATGTCTCCAGCTCCTGCAGCCACAGCGACTGCCCGATCGGAAGCATGTTCCAGTCGTAGACGTAGGCCGTCACCGGGCCCGCGAGGGCGCCGCCCATGCCCGTGAGCGTCTTGTATTGCTCTCCGAGCGACGTCTCGAAGGGGTCCCGCTTGATGTTGACGACCTGGGCCCAGTGGTACGGCAGGGCCCCGGCGATGAAACCGGCGGGAGCGTCGGAGACCATCGTGAAATAGATCTTCCAGTTCTTGTACCGCACGGCCGAGGGGTCCGCCCCGGAGTAGTAGAAGAAGACATCGGAGGCCGCCTTCGGCGACTTGCCCGTCAGGTAGTCGACCTGGTTGTGGCCGTCGAGGGTCGTCTTGACGATGCCCGGATACTGTCCGGCTTCGATCTTCTTCTTCAGCCCGTCGCCCTTCGGGCCGCCGGCGATGTCGACGAACGTGGGCACCCAGTCGAGCGAGGCGAAGATGTCGTTGAAGACGGTCCCGGGCTTGACGACGCCCTTCCAGCGGATGACGCACGGAGCGCGCATGCCGCCTTCCCAGGTGCTGAGCTTCCCGCCCTTGAACGGCGTCGTTCCGCCGTCGGGGTAGGTGATGGTCTCGGCGCCGTTGTCGGTCGTGAAGACGACGATGGTGTTGTCGAGCTGGCCCATGTCCTCGAGCTTCTTCAGGACGACGCCGATGTTGTCGTCCATCTGCTTCATGCCGGCCTCGTTGACGCCCCAGTCCTTACCGCCCGCCTGGCCGACCATGGCCATGTACTTGTCCGACAGCACGGTCGTGATGTGCATGCGCGCCGGGTTGTACCAGACGAAGAAGGGCTTGTTGGTTTTCTTCGGGTCGTTGCGGTCGAGGAAGTCGACGACCTTGGCGGAGATCTCCTCGTCCACCGTCTTCGAGCGCTCGAGCGTCAGGGGACCCTGGTCCTGACAGGTCTGGCCCTTCGACGAGCCGTCGGGCGACTTGCACCAGAGGACCGGCCGTGGCGGCGTGAGGCATGTCGTCGTCCGAGGATCCACGGCTCCCGCAACCTCGGCAAGGCCCGGGATCGGAGTGTTCTTGCAGGGCGGCGCGACCGTCTGCTGGGTCGGGGTCTTGTTGATGTCCGGGAAGCTCACGCCCTGCATCGCGTCGAGGTGGTACAGGTAGCCCCAGAACTCCTGGAAGCCATGCGCGGTCGGCAGCGCGTCGGTGTGATCGCCGAGGTGGTTCTTGCCGAACTCGCCCGTCGTATAGCCGAGGTCGTGCAGGAACACGGCGAGCGCCGGGGTGCCGGGGCGCAGGTAGCTCGGGCTGCCCGGCAGCTGCGGTGGGATCATGCCCGTGCGCAGGGGATGCATGCCGGTGAAAAAGGCGTTGCGCCCCGCCGTGCAGCTCTGCTCGGCGTAGTACGTCATGAAGATGCCGCCCTCGTTGCCGATGCGGTCGATGTTGGGCGTCTCCCCGACCATCAGGCCGCGGTGGTAGATGCTCGGCTGCATCCATCCGATGTCGTCGCCCATGATGAAGAGGATGTTGGGCTTTTTCTCCTGAGCCCGGAGCGACGCGGCGAGCAGGACACCACCGAATACCGCGAACCATCGAATCAGAATTCGACTCATGTCGGGTTCCTCCTGTGTTTCCTTCGTCACTGGCCCCGGGGTTGCGCTCATGAAGACTCCTCCATTGCCGATGAACTTCTGGGAAGAAGAGGTCAATTGGGTCTCTGTGCCAGGGCCCGCTCCACCGCGCCGAGCAGGAGACGCCCCTCGAAGGGCTTGGCGAGAAACGCGATGGCGCCGAGCTCTTCGGCCTCGTGCCGGAGGCGAGCCGAGTCGTGCGCGGTGATGAAAATGACCGGGCTCGCCAGGCCATCCTCCGCCAGGCGGCGTTGCAAGTCGATCCCCGAAGCGCCGGGGAGGTGGACGTCGAGGACGAGGCAGCCGAATTTCATGCCGGCTTGCAGAAAGGCCTCCGCCGAAGCATAGGAGCTGGCTTCGAACCCGGCCGCTCTCAGCATCCGTCCCAGCGCTTCGCGCATTCCCGAATCATCCTCCACGATCGCGACCATTCGCTGCCGGGCTGCCATTGCTTCGGGCGAGCATCTCTCCGCCGCGCGAGGTCGGGAACCCGGCTCTTCGGGAGGGCCGGTATTGACCTTTGGGGCAACGCCGGCTTCGATCACTCCGTGGGCCCTTCCGCCGGCCGCCCGGGGTGGGATCTTTCCCGCATCAGCCCGTCGGCCTGGACGAGCTCGGCGACCGAGCCGACCTCCATCTTCTCCATGACCTGCGCGCGATGGGCCTTGACGGTTCGCTCGGAGACGCCGAGGGCGGCGCCGATCTGCTTGTTGATCTTTCCGGAAACGACGAGGGCGAAGACCTCGCGCTCGCGGGCCGTGAGGCGCGCGTATCGGCGCGCAGCCTCGCGCCGGCGGCCGGCGTCCGCGGCCTGGGCGCGCTGGCGCGCGAGCGCCTCCTCGATCGCGGCGAGAAGCTCCTGCCGCTCGACGGGCTTGGTCAGGAAATTCACCGCGCCGCCGCGCATCGCCCGGACGCTCTGCCGGACGTCGCCGTGGCCGGTCAGGAAAATGACGGGAAGGCCGTCGCCCCGTTTCGCGATGGCCTCCTGCAGGTCCAGCCCGCTCGGTCCCGGCATGTGGACGTCGAGCAGCACGCAGCCGGGGGCGCCGGGAGGGTCGAGAAGGAACTCGCCCGCGGAACGGTGCTGCTGCGTGGCGTAGCCGGCGGCCTTCAACAGGCGCGAGAGGGCGGTCCGGAACGAGTCGTCGTCGTCCACCACGTGGATGACCGGGGCCTTCGCCGGGATCATGCGCCCGGCCGGGCGGCGGCGGTCTTGCCGGCGGCGCCCGGTCCGTCCTCGAGCGGGAGACTGAACTCGAAGGCGGCGCCTCCGCCGTCGCCGTTGGAGGCCTCGATGGCCCCGCCGTGCCCTTCGACGATGGACCGGCAGATGGCCAGGCCGAGCCCGACGCCGTGCGGCTTGGTCGTGAAGAACGACGTGAAAAGGCCAGGGCGGTCGGCGTCGGCGATTCCCTTGCCGGTGTCCGAGACCCGCACGAGCAGGCGGCGTCCGTCGCGGCGCGTCCGGAAAACGAGGCGGCGCTCGCCCGGGATGCCGTCCATGGCCTCCATCCCGTTCAACGCGAGATTGATGAGGACCTGCTGGAGCGCGACCTCGTCGGCCCTCACCGGCGGGAGGTCGGCGGCGAGCTCCTCCTCCAGGGCGACGCCGTGGCGGCGCGCGTCGTGACGCAGGAGCCGCAGGACGACGTCGACGACGACGTTGACGTCGATGGGCTTGAGCTCCATCTCGCGCCGGCTCGCCAGGCGCCGGACCCGCCGGACGACTTCGCTGGCGCGCTGGTCGTCCTTGCGGATCTCGGCGAAGATCTCGCGCACCTCCTCGAACTGTCCGTTCGTGGAAGCGAGCAGCATTTCTCCCGCCTCGGCGTTGGCCAGGATCGCGCCGAGGGGCTGGTTGATCTCGTGGGAGATCGAGGCCGCCAGCTCGCCCACGGTGGCCAGGCGCGCGGCCTGCGAGAGCTCGATCCGGCGCCGCCGGTTCTCGTCCTGGGCGAGCCGCCTCTGGCGCCGCTCGACGAGCAGCGCGACCAGCAGGGCGGTCTCCGCCGCGACCGCCACGGCCACGGCCACGATCCGCCAGCGGTACTGCTCCCAGAAGGTCGGCTGGCGGTAGCGCCGCTCGTAGGCCGCCGGCAGCCGGCTTTCGGGAATGTGGAACCGGCGCAGGACCCGGTCGTCGACGGCGTGCAGGCGCGGCGAACGGCCGAGCAGCGGAATCGAAGCCGGCGGCTCCCCCCGGAGCACCCGCAGCGCGAGGTCGCCGGCGGCGCGGCCTTCGTGGGCATAGTCGAGGAGCGCGCCGCCGAGGACGCCGCTTCCGAGGTAGGTCGCGTGCACCGAGAAAACCGGGACCGAGGCCGCGGCGGCCAGGGCCCGCGCCGCATCCAGAGGAACGACGGCCCGGCCGGCGGAGTCGCGGAACATCATCGTGTAGACGAGGATCGTGTCGGCGGGGAGACGGCCGAAGACCCGCGGGAAGTCGGCGATCGGGGTGCCGCCGAGGCCGTCGACCTCGAGCCCGATTCCGAGCCTGGTCACGTCGCGGCGCACGCTCGCGATGGAGCCCGCGTCGAGCTGTCCCGATCCCGCGGCGACGACGACCCGCCGCGCGCCCGGAACGAGACTGCGGGCGAGCTCGAGAGTCTCGGTCATGTCGTCGTCGTTGAGGAGTCCCGTGACCCAGTCGGGGCGCGGGTGGCTCGCGAAGTACGACGGCTCGACGGCGATGAAGATGACCGGCGCGTGCGGCCAGAGGCGATCCCGATGCCGGGCCAGGAAATCCAGCGCGAGCTCGGTAAAGGCGATGACGAGCGCCGGTTCCGTCTCCCCGTACTTGCGCGCGAGGAAGGCGGCGAATTCGCCGTCGTAGCCCTCGGCGCGGAAGCGGAAAGCGTCGAGGCCTTCGGAGTGGATCTCGAACGGCCCGGCGTCGGATTCCGAGAGCACCCGTCGGATTTCGGCGTCGGCGACCTGGCTCGCGGGCAGCATGACCTCGGCGCCGGTGAGAATGACGACGCGGCGCGCGCGCGGGGAATCCTCGGCGAGCCCGGCCGTCGGCAGCGCGCTCAAGACGAGGAAAGCGCTGAAGGCCAGCCTGACGCGATTCTGCGAAGGGGCGACCGGCAGGGGTGGTTCCATGGCTGGCTGTCGGGCTTGTCCGGCGGTCATTTCATCATGGCCGCGGCCGGCGGGGAAGGTCCGCGGCATCCGGCGGCCGGAGCGGCTACCAGGACAGGATGAACTGGGCCTGAACGACCGTGAAGGGTCCCGGGTCGGGATTGAAGACGGGGTTCCAGACGAGCTGGAGGTCCGGCTGGAGGCGCAGCAGCGGGCTCAACTGCAGCGTGTAGAACGTTTCGGCGACGTACTCGTCGTGGTGATACACGGTTCTGGACGTCGCGGACGGCTGGCTCCACACGAAGCCGACGCCGGCGTAGTCGTTCGTCAGCCGCCGCACCAGGCCAAGGTTCTCCAGAGGCGCCTCCATGACGAACCCGGTGCCGACCTGTGTCGCGGCGCCGCCGGTGACCTGGGCGCCGCCGAGGCCGAACCGGCCGAACCAGCCGAAGGGCGACTTCCGGCCGAGCTGCTGCTCGAAGTTGAAGCCGACGCCGCCCTGCGTCGGACCGCCGGCCTGGGCCAGAAACGGCTGGACCCGGTAGACGCCCGGGCCGAGGCCGAGGAAGTCGTGCGGCGCGAAGCCGAACTCCGTCTCGATCGACCAGTTCTGCCACGAGAAGCGGGTCCAGGGCGTTTGTCCGGCCGACGCGCGACCCGCCGAAGCGCCCGCCATCGCGTAGAACTCGGACGCCGGCTGCCACTGGAAGTTGACGCCGAAGTTGAAGCCCGGCAGCGGCAGGACCATGCTGTTGATCAGCGCCGAGTTGAGGAACTGCCCTCGCCCGGAGTTGGCGTAGGTGTTCACGTCGAGGTAGTTGCTCTGGGAGACGACGCCCGCGAGCGCGACGAACGCGCCGTGAGCGACCGACTGCTGCCAGGCGAGCTCCGGAACGCGAAAGCCGTTGCGGCTCGAGATCGTGCCCTGCTCGTCGGTCAGCGACCCGATGTTGCCGGCGACGCTCTGGTGCTGCCCGCCCGCGCCGAGCCCTTCCTTCGCGTTGACCTGCGCGCTCAGCCAGCCGGCCGTCCCGGCCACGGGATCGACGTAGGCCGCCCACTTTGCGAAGAACTTCAGCGTGTAATAACCCATGTTGGGCGAGCCCGACGTCGTGTCCGGCGCGCCCGAATACGTGAAGGTCTGGTCCAGCTGGTAGCGAAATCCGCGGGCGCCCAGCCAGTACTTGGCGCCCTGGACCTCGGCCTCCATCGGCACGACGTCGAAGAGGCCGCCGGGCCTGATGGCCGTGTTGCCGAACTCGTCCTGCGCGGCGAGGTAGGGCTCGAGCGCCGGGGACATGGCGGGGAAGAGCGTGAACCGGCGCTCGCGCCCGGAGTTCATGCGCTGAAGAATGGAGTCGGGAAGGCGGCGGCCCGGCGCCGGCTTCGGGACCTGGCGGTCGATGCCGACGTCGGCGGGCGGGAGCAGCCGCGGCGGAAGTTGGTCGGGCGAGATCCCGACCGCGTGGCCGAAGCTGTCGATGAGGATGATGTCGCCGGGCTTCGGCGGGGCGTGCTCCTCCTGCGCCGCGGCGACCGCGGACGCGAGCGCGATCGCCGCGCAGGAGGCGACGCGCCGGAAATCGCGGAGAGTCCCTTTCCTCGAACGGATGTCCGGCGAATTCTACGGGAGGGCGCGCGCCCGAGTCCCGCGGCTCAGCGAATCTGATACCGCGCCGCGATTACCGTGACGTTGTCCTTGCCGCCGGCCTCGAGCGCCAGCTCGACGAGGCGACGGCAGGTCTCCGCCGACCTTTCCCGCAGCCCAAGGACCCGCGTGATCGTGGCGTCCGGAACCATCTCGGTCAACCCGTCGGAGCAGAGCAGCAGGACGTCCCCATCCTCGATCCGCGAGTGCTTCAGCTGCACCTGGACGAACGCCCCGCGCGTGGCGAGCGCGCTCGTGAGCACGTGGCGCGACGGGTGGTGCTCGACGTCTTCCTGCGTGATCGCGCCGGCGTCGGCCAGCGACTGCGCCATCGTCTGGTCGTGCGTGAGCCGTTCGAGCCGGCCGTCGCGGCGGAAGAGGTAGGCGCGCGAGTCGCCGACGTGCGCCGTCAGCAGGTCGTGGCCGATCGAGCAGGCGAACGTCATCGTCGTCGCCATGCCCTTCAGGCGCGGATCCTCGGCGGCCCGGGCGACGAGCACCTCGCGGGCTTTCTGGAAGCGCTGCTCGGTCCGCTGCAGCACCTGGTCCCCGTAGCCGTCGTCGAAGCGCATGATCCAGGTCGGCGACTCGAGGACGAGGTCCACGAGAGCCTGCACGGCCGTGCGGCTGGCCAGCTCTCCGGCGACCGCGCCGCCGACGCCGTCGGCGACGAGGAACGCGTAGCAGCTCTCGAGGAACTCGGCCGGGACGTAGCCGGGCGGCAGGTTCGAAGAGAGCGTACGCATCGAGCGGTCGAAGCGCGCCGCCATGAAGTGGTCCTCGTTGTTCTTGCGGGTGCGGCCGGGGTCCGAGAGGGCGCCGAGGTCGATCTCGACGGTCAGACGCGGCGCCGCCTTCGGCCCGGGCTCCGCCTGGACGATGGGAAGCTCGGCGGTGTCGTCGTGATCGCTCATGGTCGCCCTCCTCGGGTCTCCTTCACTTCACCACCGCCAGCGCCTTCTCCGTCGCCGTCAGGAGGGCGTGCGCGCCGACCGGCGCACCGGTCGCCTCCTTCATCCAGATGTCCGGCGCCACGTTGCCGATCTTCGCCATCCGCTCGAACTCGCCGCCCAGGTTCTTGCTCTTCTCGATCTGCTGCTCGATCTGGAACGCGATCAAGTGGCCGATCGGGTAGTCGGGCAGGTAGAGCATCGCGTCGATCATGTGCGAGTAGATTCCGAGGGTGAGGACCACGTCCTTCTTCTTGAAGACGGGCGCGTAGTACTTGTTCCAGAGGTCGCGGCAGATCTCGAGCGTGGCCGCTTTCAGCGCCGCGGGCGTGGCGTCGGGGTGGTCGTACATCCAGTGCCACACGGCCATGTCGACGAGCGCGACGCCGGCGATCTCGTAGGTGGCCCAGAAGTCGTTCAGCGTCTTGAGCGCCTGCGCCTTCGGATCCGGTTTGGCGAGCCCGAGCAGCTCGAGGTCGTGCGCCTGGAACACGAACGCGAGCGCCTCGGTGAACGCCGTGTTGGGCACGCCGGCGAGCAGCGTCGAGTCCACCTCGTTCAACGAAAACGTCTGCTCGACGTTGTGGCCCATCTCGTGGACGGCGATGTTGAAGCCCTTGTAGTTCATCCCGTCCTTCTCGACGCGGGTCCGCAGATGCGCCTTGTCGGCGCGGCGCTGGGCGCCGAGAGCGTGGCCGGAGCCGCGCGCCGGATCGACGACGATGTGCGCGGCGATGTACTGGGCTTTCTCCTTCGAAAAGCCGAGCGCGACGAGAAGGTTCGGGATGTCGCGCTCGTAGTCCTCGGCCGTCGGGTAGCGCTTCTTGACGATCGCGTCGAGCTGTTCCTCGGTGATCGCGCCGCGCTGCCGGAAGCCGTTGTACCAGACGTCGAAGGGCTCGAGCGGCCGGCCGAGCCGGCTCTCGATCAGCGCCGCGACCCGCGGCACGAGCGGCGACGAGAGAACCTCCTCGAGCATCGCGCGGACCTGCGCCTCGGGGATCTGGCGGTTCTCGTCGAAGCGGCGGGCGATGAGCGTCGGCGCGGTGGGCGAGTAGGGGTCGGCCTGGCGCGCGGCCTGGAACGTGGCCAGCAGCGTGGCGTAGCGCGTGTCGGGCTCGGGCGAGCTCGTCGCCTTCATGCCGGGCGGCGTCGCGGTGTCCGAGTCGTGAACCTTCGCGATCGAGACGGCGTTGGTCGCCGGGTCCCAGTCGACGTGCGGGTTGTCGACGACGACGTCGGGGATCGTCTGCGTGACGATGCGGTCGCAGACCTGCGCGAGGATGCGCTGACGCGCCAGCCCGTTCTTGCTCTCCGCGTAGTCGGCCTTGATCTGGTCGCGCAGGTTCCAATGCGAAAGGAGGCGCTGCTTCTCGGGGAAGAGCCGCGTGCCCCTGGCGTCGGTCAGGTGGTGCGTCCAGATGTTGTAGCGGGCGATGTAGCGGGCCGCATCCGACTGCGCCTCGGAGATCGCGAGGTTGACGGAAGCGGGAACGCGCTTCGAAAATCGCTCGGCCAGCCGCGCCTCCGCCCACTGACGGCGCGACCAGCGCTCGCCTTCGGTCAGGCGCTCTTCGAGCGTCGTCAGCGGGAAGTTCAGGAGGACGGCGAAGGCGAGCCGGTTGTTGAAGAAGTCGTCGACGACGTGCGCGGACGGGTCGTAGCCGGCGAGGATCTCGTCGAAGGGGTAGATCTCGCCGAGGTCGAGGTCGGACTGCCGTCGGAAATCGCGCGCGATCTCGTTCATGTGGCCGTCGAGCGACTCGAGCGCGAATTCCATCCGGGCGTAGAGCTGGTTGCGCGCGGTCGAGTCGGCGGTGATCTGCGCGCGCGCCATCTCCGCGAAGGCGCCGTCGCCGCCGTCCTCCGGGCGCCAGAACCGGGCCGCCTGCTTCAACCCGCGCTCGATGCGAGGGCGCTCCGACTCGCCGAACTTGCCGGCGAGCTCGGTCGTGAGCTTGTCGATCGTTGCGGACGTCACGGTCGGTTGCCCCCCTGGCGGCGCGGCCACGGCAAGTCCGTAAAGCGCGCCGGCCGAAACGAGCGCGGCGACGGCCGCGCGGCCAATGACCTTGGGCATCGAGCCTCCTCCGGTTGCCCGGACCGGGAAGTCTATCGAGATCGACGCCCCCGCCGGGGCGGCTCGATTTCGCAACCTTTTGGCCTTGGATTCGAATAATCCTCAGCCGTCCGTGTGTCCGAAGGAGAGTCCATGCGACGTATCGCGCGTTTCGTCCCGATTCTGGCCGTCCTCGTCCCGGGCCTGGCCCTCGCGTTCCCCGGGCCGGTTTCGACACCGGAGCCTCCGAAGCTCAAGCTGCCCGCGGGCGCCGCGCCCACGAGCTACGCCGTCGAGCTCTCGATCGACCCCTCGAAGAAGACCTTCAAGGGCTCCCTCGCCGTCGAGCTGAAGCTCGCGCAGAAGACCTCGTTTGTGTGGCTCAACGCCACGGAGCTCGAGATCTCGAAGGCCTGGGTGGTCGCGGCCGACCGGACCGTCGGCGTCAAGACGGTCAAGGGCGGCGACGACTTCGCGGGCTTCGCCTTCGAGCGGCCCGTCGCCCCGGGCGCGGCCACGCTCCACGTCGAGTACACCGGCAAGCTCGACGAGTCGTCGACGCAGGGGCTCTTCCGCGAGAAGGACGGCGAGGACTGGTACGCGTTCAGCATGTTCGAGGCGACGGACGCGCGGCGCGCGTTCCCGTGCTTCGACGAGCCCGGCTACAAGGTTCCCTGGCAGCTGACGCTCCGCATCCCGGCGGGGACGACGGCGGTTTCGAACACGCCGATCCAGGCCGAGTCGGCCGCGGCCGACGGCGGCCGCGTCGTCCGCTTCAAGAAGACCGAGCCCCTGCCGAGCTACCTCGTCGCCCTGGGCGTCGGCCCGTTCGACTATCTCGACGCGGGCACGGCCGGCTCGAAGAAGACGAAGATCCGCATCGTCACGCCGCGCGGGAAGGCCTCGCAGGGCCGCTACGCCGCGCAGACGACGAAGCCGCTGCTCGAGAGGCTCGAGGCCTACTTCGGGATCCCGTATCCGTACGAGAAGCTCGATCACCTCGCGGTGCCGCAGGCCGTGACCTTCGGCGCCGAGGAGAACGCCGGCCTGATCAGCTGGAACGAGCGCGCGCTCATCGCGCCGCCGGAGGAAGAGACCGTCGCGTTCCAGAGGCGGCAGGCCTCCTACAACGCCCACGAGATGGCGCACCAGTGGTTCGGCGACCTCGTGACGATGGCGTGGTGGGACGACGTCTGGCTCAACGAGTCCTTCGCGACGTGGATGGCGGACAAGATGCTGATCGAGTGGAAGCCCGAGTGGGGCGTCGCCGTCGACCGCGTGGTCAACCGCTCGAACATCATGTACAACGACACCCTGATCTCGGCCCGCAAGATCCGGCAGGAGATCGAGTCGGCCGACGACATCGCCAACGCTTTCGACCAGATCAGCTACGCCAAGGGCGGCGCGGTGCTGACGATGTTCGAAGCCTGGATCGGCGCGCCGCAGTTTCAGGCCGGCGTGCACCACTACCTCGAGGCTCACGCCTACGGCAACGCGACGGAGCGCGACTTTCTCTCGTCGGTCGAGGCGGCGAGCCGGCCGGGCGTGGCCGCGGCATTCTCGAGCTTCCTGGATCAGGCCGGCGTGCCGCTCGTCGACGTATCCCTCGACTGCGGCGCCGGCGAGCCGCGCCTCGCGCTGTCCCAGAAGCGCCTGCTTCCTCCCGGATCGAAGGGGTCCGGCGCGGAGACCTGGCAGATCCCGGTGTGCTCGCGCGCCGGCGCGGACGGGAAGGAAGAGCGCCGCTGCACCCTGCTGACGGCGGCGACCGGCGCGGCGCCCGCGCCGACGGCGGCGTGCCCGGCGTGGCTCCTGGCCAACGACGGCGAGGCGGGCTACTACCGGGCCCTGTACCGGGGCGATCTTCTCTCGAAGCTCCTCGCGGTGGCCGACACGAAGCTGAGCGAGGCCGAGCTCGTCGGCGTCCTCCGCGACGTCAACGCGATGGCGGCGGCCGGAGCGATGCCCATGGCCGACGCCCTCGCACTCGTTCCGCGCTTCTCGCCGGCCTCCTCGCGCCAGACCGTCGAGGCCACGCTGCGGATCACGGCCGACGTGCGCGAGCACCTCGTTCCCGATGCCCTCGAGCAGAACTACGCGCGCTTCGTCTCGAAGATGTTCGGCGCGCGCGCCCGGTCGCTCGGTTTCGTGGCCCGCTCCAACGACAGTGAGGACACGAAGCTCCTGCGCGTGGACCTCGTG